>JAFSLH010000021.1 GCA_017448545.1 Clostridia bacterium | reverse complement strand
GTTCAGAATTCTTGCGCCCGTGTAAATGTCCGACTCCGCTACTTCCACGACGAACTTCAGAACAACCGCGCTGTCGCCCAGCTGCTCCACGCCGACGTAGACCGGAACGGCCTTCATGATATCCTGATGCGCTTCGTAGATCCCCTTGAGCAGCTCCGGAATCTTCTTTTCCAGCGCTTCGAGGTCGGTCTCGTACGGGATCGGGAACTCCGTCACCGACTTCGACGTGTGATCCGAACGGTTCAGGATGTTCTTCATGTCGGAGTTGTTAATGATCTTGACGTTGCCGCCGATATCGGTCAGAACCGTCGTGCGGACGCTGATATCGGTGACCGCGCCGCGGAAGCCGTTGACCTCGATGATATCGCCGATGTTGTACTGGTTATCGATCAGGATGAACATACCGGTGACCACGTCCGCGATCAGACTCTCTGCGCCGAAGCCGATGATCAGGGCAATAATGCCGAGACCGGACAGGATCGTGACGATATCGACCGTCAGCATCGTAAGGAAGATACAGACCGCCAGCAGAATGACCGCGTACCGCATAACGTTCTTGGTCAGCGCGATCAGCGTTTTGCCGCGGTTCGTCTTGGGCGTGATATGGTTGAGAATCAGGGTTGCGACGCCTTCGATGATCAGCAGGATCACGAGCAGCAGGAGGCCGTTCAGGATCGCGCCGACGTTCGGCTGCAGCAGCGGGATCGAATCGACCTTGCCGGTCAGGATGCCGGCGACAAGGATCAGCGCGCCGACCGCGATGAGGATGATCACGCGAATCAGCGGCGATTTCTTCTTTTCATTCATAGCGTTTATTCCTTTCTGCGCCTGGATTACGCTATCAGTATATACGATTTGCCCCACCCTGTCAACAAACGGGAGCTTTGCAAAATATGGGCATTGTGACTGCTTTTTCCGTTTCTCGCTTCACTTTCCGCGCCCGATGTGCTATACTGAACCGAAACAAGTCGATTTTGGGGGAGAATACGAATGCGATTTTGTCCGTTGTGCAGCGGATCGTCGGGGAATTCGACGTATATAGAGGCGGGGAACGTGCGCCTTTTGATCGACGCGGGGCTGTCCTGCAAGCGGATCACCGAGCTGATGCGAAGCGTCGGCGCCGACCCGGCGTCGCTTTCGGCGATCCTGATTACGCATGAGCACAGCGACCATATCCAGGGTGTGAACATCCTTTCCAAAAAGTACGGGATTCCGGTCTATGCAAACGCGGCGTGCTGGTCGATGATGCGCACGCAGATGACCGGCGTCGCGCCGGGGAACGTCTGCGTGTTCGAAAACGATCAGCCGTTCTGGCTCGGCAGCGTCCGGATCCTGCCGTTTTCGTCGTACCACGATTCGATCGCGGCGGTCGGGTTCGTGATCACGCACCGGGAACACAGCGTCGGTATTTGTACGGATATCGGCCACATCGACAACCGGATTTTAGACACGCTTTCCGGCTGCGAGCTCGTGCTCCTCGAAGCGAACCACGACGTGGATATGCTGATGGCGGGCGGGTATCCGTACCTGCTGAAGCGGCGCATCCTGTCCGGCGACGGGCATCTTTGCAACGAGGACTGCGGCAAAGCGCTTGTGAAGCTGTACGATCGCGGCCTTCGGAGCGCGATCCTCGGTCACCTTTCCGCGGAGAACAATGCGCCGGACCTTGCGATGATCACGGTGAAAACCATTCTGGAGGAAGCCGGAATCGGGGAAAAACTGACGGTTGCGCTGGCGCTGCGCGACCGGCCGACGGGGGTGTTTGAACTGTGACGGTCAAGCTGTGCTGCGTCGGAAAACTGAAGGAATCGTATTTTATCGAAGCATGCGCCGAGTACCAAAAGCGGCTCGGCCGGTTCTGCACGCTGAAGATCGCGGAGGTCGCGGACGAACGCGCGCCGGAAACGCTGTCCGCCGCCGAGGAAGCGCAGGTGAAAGCGCGCGAGGGCGAACGGCTGCTTGGCGCGATCGACCCGAAGGATTATGTGATCGCGCTGGCGATCGGCGGAAAGCGGTACACGTCGGAATCGTTTGCCGCGCATCTCGAATCGCTCGAAACGCGCGGAACGCGGTCGGTCGCGTTCGTGATCGGCGGAAGTCTCGGCCTTGGCGACGCGGTGCTGCGCCGCGCGGACGAAACGCTTTCGCTGTCGGACATGACGCTGCCGCACCGGATCGCGCGGCTGGTTCTTTTGGAACAGCTGTTTCGCGCGTATAAGATCCGGCGCGGGGAAGCATACCATAAATGAACGGAAGGGGGATGCGCGGATGCATTGGACGGTAGACCGGATCGAAGAAGGCTTTGCGGTTCTTATAACGGATACGGGCGAAGTGTTCTCCGTACCGGCGTCTGCACTCGGACCGGTCGCGGAGGGCGACGTGCTTTCCGTCCTGCCGGACCCGGAGGAAACAGAGCGGCGGCGGCAGGCGGCCGAAACGATGCTGCGTTCGCTGTTCTCCACCGAAAAGCCGTAATTCTTTCACAGTTTCATGATGATTTCGCCGTCTCGGTCCGGTATAATGACGGTATCCCGAGGAGAGGAGCGTATCGCATGAAACGAATGGGAATCGTATGCCTGTGCGCCGTGCTGCTGTGCGGCTGCGCGGGAACGGGCCAAAGCGACCCGATCCGGCAGGTGACGGTCGTAACGTCGGAACCGACGGCCGCGCCGACCGCCGCACCGACCGCAACCGCGACCCCCGAACCGCTGACGATCGCCGTTCTGCCGGCCGCCACGGAAAGGGCAACGGCCATCCCGACGCCGACGGCAACACCGACGCCGACGCTTGCCCCGACCGCCGTTCCGACCTTAGCGCCGACGAGCGCGCCGACCGCTGCGCCCGCGTCCGAAACGGACGACGCGGAACGGTTCCTCGCCGCCGCGCTCGCGATGGAAGGGAAACCGTATCTCAGAAGCGGCACGACCGAGGAGGGGTTCGACCCCGGCGGATTCGTGTACTATTGTTTGAAAACGGTCGGCGTCAAGGTTTCGCACCGGTCGAGCAAGGGCTATGCGGAGCAGGAGAACTGGACGAAAATTGACGATCTTGACGCGATCGAGCCGGGCGATCTGCTGTTCTTCCGTACCGGCGACAACGAAAGCGTCAACTGCGTCTGCATTTATCTCGGCGACGGGAAAATGATCTATCCTTCGAGCGGCAAGGGCGAAGTCATCGTCACGAAGCTGCACACGAATTACTGGGAAAGCGCGTTCGTGCTCGCGCGGCGCGTCTTTTGAGAGGAGAACGCATGGAGCGAATTGACAGGAGCCAATGGCGGCGCAGCGCGCACTGCGACTTTTTCGGCGGGATCGAGGTCCCGTTTTACAGCGTGACGTTCCGACTGGACGTGACGCCGCTTGTATCGTACTGCAAGGCGCACGGGCTGTCGTTTTACGCCGGAATGATCTGGTGCTCGATGCGCGCGCTGAATGGCGTCGACGAGTTCCTGTATGAGATTCACGGCGAGGACGTGTTCCGCCTGCCGCTTCGCAATCCGTCCTATACGTATGCGTATGACGGCGATCTGTTCGGTATCTGCACGATTCCGTGGCAGCCGGGCGAATCGCTTGCCGCGTTTGACGCGCGCCGCCGCGCTGCCGAAGCACAGAATCCGTCTCCGCTGCCGACGGCCGAGGCGGACGCGGCGGGCCACTGCGTTTATATTTCCTGCCTGCCGTGGTTTGATTACGAGCACGTTGCGCAGGAGTTCCCGATCGATCGGGACGACAGCACGCCGCGCGTGCTGTGGGGCAAGTACCTGCCGGACGCAAACGGGCGGCTTACGCTCGCGTATACGGCGCAGGTCAATCATCGGCTGATCGACGGGATTCATATCGCGCGGCTGAAGGAGGCGCTGCAGGCGGAGCTCGATGCGTTCGCCGCAGCGGATTGAGAGGATTGCATGGAACAGCAGAAGAAAAAAGGAACAGGAAAGAAGGCCCTTTGGGGCGTTCTGCTTGCGATCGGCGCGATCGTGCTGCTGCTTGCTGCGATGGGCGGAACGATTCTGATTCAGCAAAGTCTGCGTCCCGCGCGGCCGACCGCCGCGCCGACAGCGGAGCCGACCGCGACGCCGGAACCGACGCCGATGCCGGATCGGCGCTACGACGCGGAACAGCCGCTGTCGTTTACGCCCGCATTGGAGCAGCTCGGCCTGTCTGCCGATGAGATCGAGACCTACGGCGAGGAGAATTTCGGCGCGGAATACTGGATTGACCTGACGCCCGCGGACTTTCGGGGGAGCGTGATCCGCCATATCGGGCTCGGCTATTCGTATGCGGTATATGACGGCGCGTATTACCGGCTCGGCGAGGGAGACGACGGCAAGGGACTCGTCGATGTGCTCGTTTGCGATCTGAACGACGACGGCGAGCAGGATTTGCTCTATTCCTACCATTTCGGCTACGGCGGCGACGCGGAAGCAAAGATCGGCTGGCTCGATCCGCAAACCGGCGACGGCTGCCTGTCGCAGTTCGGTCTGCTCGGCGGGTATCTGGCACTGTCCGAGGAGAACGGGGCTTATTACGTCTGGCGCTGCACGCGCGTCGTCGATGAGACCGGCAGCTTCGCCCTGCATTTTCAGGCGCGGATCGGCGAAGTGATCGAGCACGACGGAAAGCTGTATCTGCTGCTGGACGGAGTAGCGTCATAACAAAAAGGCGTTTACACCGGGGACGAATTCGATCCCCGGCTTTTTTATACAAAATATTGCATACAATCGGGATTTTTCATGATTTTTCCATTCGTATTTCCGGCGCTCTGTTGCAATCTGCCGAAGTACATGTTATACTGTATGCAAGCGGAAAAAACCGTGATACGCTGCAAAAACGGATGCGGACGCCGTTACGAGAGGATTTCCGGACGGAAGAGCATCCCGCAATATTGGAAAACCAAAGCGACACTTCGCTGTAAAATACGGCGACGTGCCGATGGTCGTTTGTACCGTTTGCGGGCATATAGACAATAAGAAACCAAAACAATTATATAAGTTGTATACAAAACAAACAAAATTCTGTTGCGGGGGAGAACATGTATCGAAAATTTTTGAAGCGTGCGCTGGATATTGTGATATCCGTCGGCGCGCTGCTTGTTTTCTCGCCGCTGTTTCTGCTGACGGCGATTGCGATCAAGCTGGATTCCAAAGGCCCGGTCATTTTCCGGCAAACGCGACTCGGTCTCGGCGGCAGAGAATTCCAGATGTATAAGTTCCGCTCGATGGTCGTCGATGCGGAGCATACCGGTTCCGGCGTCTACAGCGGCAAGGGCGACGCCCGCGTCACGCGCGTCGGGCGCATCTTACGGGCCGCTTCGATCGACGAGCTGCCGCAGGCGATCAATATTCTGAAGGGCGATATGTCGCTGATCGGTCCCCGGCCGCCGCTGACCTACCATCCCTGGCCGCTCGAACAGTACACCGAGGAGCAGCGGCACATGTTCGACGTGCGTCCCGGCGTTACCGGCTGGGCGCAGGTACACGGACGGAAGGACGTGGAGTGGCACGAGCGGATTCGCCTGAACAACTGGTACGTGGAGCATCTTTCCTTTGGACTCGATTGCAAGATATTCTTTATGACGATCGGGAAGGTGCTTTCCAACGCGGATAATGAAAACAAGTCGTCGACCGTGCGTCCGGATCAAACGGAGGAGTAACAGAACCCTATGCCATTGAAACTGATGTATATCACGAACCGGCCGGACATCGCGCTGATCGCGGAGAAAAACGGCGTTGACCGTATTTTTCTCGATATGGAATGGATCGGCAAGGCGGCGCGGCAGGGCGGCATGGATTCCGTGCAGAACCGTCATACGATCGGGGACGTTCGCGCAGTGCGTGCCGTGCTGCAAAAGGCCGAACTGCTGGTGCGGGTCAATCCGATTCACGATGCGCTGCCGACGTATCCGTCCTCCGAGGAGGAGATCGACGCGGCGATCGAAGCCGGCGCGGACATTCTGATGCTGCCGTATTACAAGACGGCCGAAGAAGTTCGGCGGTTTGTGAATTGCGTCGGCGGCCGTGCCAAAACGATGCTGCTGCTCGAAACGAAGGAAGCGGCCGACCATCTGGAAACGATTCTGGCGCAGCCCGGGATCGACGAGGTGCATATCGGCCTGAACGATCTCAGCCTTGCGTACGGGCTTCCGTTCATGTTCCAACTTTTAACGAACGGAACGGTTGAATCGCTCTGCATGCGGCTGAAGCAGATCGGCGTGCCGTATGGGTTCGGCGGGATTGCTTCGCTCGGGCGCGGACTTGTTCCGGCGGAAATGATCATCAAGGAGCATTATCGGCTCGGCTCCGACGGCGCGATCCTCTCCCGCAGCTTTTGCAACGTGGACAAGATTACCGATCGGAACGCTATCGAGGAAGTATTCCTGCGCGGCATCCGGGAAATCCGGATGCTGGAACGGGAGTGCGAATACCATACGCAATTCTTCCGGACGAACGAACAGCAGCTCAAGAAAGCTGTGCAGGCGGTTGCGGACGGCATCCAAAAGGAGAAGGCAAAGTGAACCTTTTGATCACCGGCGCATGGTCGGACGCAAAACGGCATCTCGCGGCGATTGAGCAGATGGGGCATGCCGTGCGCTTTCTGCAAAACGAGCGCGATCCGCTGCCCTGCGATCCGGCATGGGTGGAGGGCGTTGTGGCAAACGGCCTGTTCCTGCACCATCCGCTTTCGTCGTTCCCGCATCTGCGGTTGATTCAGCTGACGTCGGCCGGCACGGATCGCGTCCCCGTGGACGAGATTGCGGCGCGCGGGATCGAGCTAAAGACCGCGCGGGGCGTGTACAGCGCGCCGATGGCGGAATATGCGGTCGGCGGCGTGCTTTGGCTGTATAAACAGGCGTCGTTTTTCGAAGCGAACCGGGCGGCGCACCGCTGGGAAAAGCGGCGCGATCTGCGCGAACTATGCGGCAAGCGCGTCCTGATCGTCGGCTGCGGAAGCGTCGGTACCGCGTGTGCCAAGCGCTTTTCGGCGTTCGACGCGTTCGTAACCGGCGTGGACGTCGCGCCGCGAACGGATCCGTTCTTTGCGGAAATGCTGCCGATGGATCGGCTGGACGAAGCGCTCGAAACGGCGGACGTCGCGGTGCTTGCGCTGCCGCTGACGGAAAAAACGCGCGGCCTGTTCGATGCGGCGCGCTTCCGTCGCATGAAGCCGGACGCCATCCTGGTCAATATTTCCCGCGGCGCGGTCGTGGACACGGACGCGCTGCTGTCTGCGCCGATCGGCGGCGCGGTACTGGACGTCTTTGCGGACGAGCCGCTTCCACCGGACAGTCCGCTTTGGGATCGCCCGAACTTCCTCCTCACCCCGCACAACAGCTTCGTCGGCGACGGGAACGGGGAGAGGCTGAAAGAAGTGATTTTCACTCAACTAAAGAAAACGGATAAAGGTAGCAGTAAATGAAAGTTAGACAAGTTTTAAAACAGTCGGATATTAAAAAATTACTAAATGAAAAGCCACAGTATCGGGATTGTCTTTTTGCTGGGGGCTATTTGCTTACAAACGATACGGCAATAGACGGGAACCAATATCCGTTTTATGGGGAATGGAACACCTGCTCCATTTGTGATTATACATTGTATGTTCACAGGAATGAAACTTTTTATTCGTTCAATTGTTCGAACAGAGTTTTTTTGCTGGTTGGGCATGCGTATAATCCAATAAGGATGAAATGGGATGAACATGAACTGTTGAAAGATTGTTCGGAACACTTTGGAACAGATGCTTTCTTTGATACAATCAATGAATGGACGGGCGTTTTTGTACTATTTGTTCTCGATAGTGCCGGTGGAAGAGTTGAGGCATTGACAGACGCTACATCTATGAAAATGTGCCATTATCTGCAGAATGGAGAAAAACTCTATTTCAGTTCGCATGTTCAGATGCTTGCAGATTTGTTGAACCTTCCTATGACATATTATGCAGCACGAATTCGGAAAACGAGGATGTATAATACGGGCCTGCGTTGGCTTCCCGGAAAGATGACGACTTACGAAAATGCTTTTCGACTTGGTGCGAATCTGATTGCATCTTTCGAAAATGGGAAGGTCACTGTTTCACGCTTTTATCCCCGAAAGCCGCATGAAGAAGTAGCAACGCAGGAGGAGTTTGACACACAGGTTGAAAGCATTTATCGTTTAATTCGAGGTAATTTAGAATTATGCAAAAAGAAATGGGGGAATCCTGCAATTTCGCTGACAGGAGGAATGGATAGCGGATGTACTTTTGCGTGCACCAAGGGAATTACCGATTCTTTTCATATCTTTTCATTTGATTGTAAAGAACAGGAACGGCTGGATGCAGAGGCTGCTGAAAAAATTTGCGAACGTGTAGGAGTGCATCACTTTTTATATACCGTTCCGCGCAACAATTCAGATATTAAGGATTACGACATTCTTTGCAAATTGATAGATCATAATACAGCGTATGTTATGAATCTTGCAGAGAATGAAGTAAGAAAAATCATTGTGCTGCACAATATGCATGCATTCAACGTGGAGTTAAAATCAGATATTGCCGAAATAGGCAGGGCCTTTTACGAGAGAAAATACGGTTTTCCAATGCCGGAAGCGCTGAATGCACGACAAATGGCAATTATGCAGACACGTTTCTTCTTTATGCCGCATCTCTTGAAAGAAACGGAAATAGAATACCGCCAGTATATGAAAGAAACGGGGATGGAAAAACCTATATTTAATTTTGAGCATTCTGATTTATTCTATTGGGAGTATAGAATTGCTCTCGGTGCATCAGGTTGTACGCTCTCTATGGGGATGGCGCATCCATTGACGTTCCCTTATAACAATCGAGTTTTGTTGGAAAAAATGCTCTCATTTCCGCATTCGATGCGTGCAAAAGACTACCCGCAACAGGCAATTATGGAAAGCAAGATGCCGGAAATGATCGGTCGTGATGTGAAAGTCGAAGATCAGTATTTTGGAAAATGGAGAATCCTATTGGAAAAGACATTTTTCTTTTATAAAACGTTGTTCTATCGGGATAGGTAACAATCCTTTTTTGAGGAATAGGAGAAAGATTGAAGACGGTCCTTCTCGTGGCGACAGTGCAGAGCCACATTGCACAATTTCATAAACCGTTGATGCGGCTCTTAAAGGCGCATGGGTGGGAAATCCATGTCGCCGCGCGGAACAACCTTGCAGAGAAGAACGGTCTTACGATGGAGTACCCGGATCGGGTGTTCGACGTTCCGTTTCGGCGTTCCCCGTTCGATCCGCGCAACCTGACCGCCTATCGGGCGCTTCGGAAGATTCTTTCCGAGCATCGGTACGACGTCGTACATTGCAATACGCCGGTCGGCGGCGTGCTGACGCGGCTCGCGGCGCGGCGGCTCCGCAAAAGCGGTACGAAGGTGTTTTACACGGCGCACGGGTTCCATTTTTATCGCGGCGCGTCGAAAAAGAACTGGCTGCTGTATTATCCGGTCGAAAAGCTGCTGGCGCGGTATACGGACAAGCTGATTACGATCGCGGCAGAGGACTATGCGCTGGCGAAGGCGAAATTTCCCTGCGAGGTCGCGCGCATTCACGGCGTCGGCGTGGACGAAAACCGGTTTCACCCGTTGCCGGGGGAGGCGCAGGCCGCGCAAAAAGCGGCGCTCGGCCTTTCCGGGACGATTGTCCTCTGCGTCGGGGAGCTGCTGCCGAACAAGAATCAGAAAACGGCGATCCTGGCGGTCAAGGCGCTTGCTGAAAAACGGCCGGACGTGCAGCTGCTGCTTGCCGGCAACGGGCCGGAGCGGGACGCACTGACGCAGTTGATTCAAGCGGAAGGCATGGAGCGGCATGTGCGGCTCTTGGGCTATTGCCCGCAGATCGAGCGGTATACGCAGGTTTGCGACTTGCTGGTTTCGTGCAGCTTCCGGGAGGGACTGGGATTAAATGTCGTGGAAGCCATGCTTTGCGGGAAGCCGGTCGTGGCGTCGAAGAACCGTGGGCATCGCGAGTTGGTGCAGGACGGCGTGACCGGGTTTTTGGTCAACGCGGACGATCCGGCCGCGTTTGCGGAGCGGATGGAGACGGTTTTGCAGTCGCCGGACAAGTATTGCGCAGCGGCGCAGTCGCATGCCGCGCCGTATACGGCGGCGCATGTCCGCTCGGAGCTTGCGGCAATCTACGGGTTACGGGAGGAGCGTGACGCATGGAGTTAGACAATGCATTGCTGTTCCTCTGGATCGGCGTGATGGCGATCATTCTGTACTTCACGGACTATACCCGAACGGAAACGCTCGGCGACAAGCAGGTGAGACGCTATAAACCGCTGCTCGCCGTGATCCTGTTCGTTCCGATCATTCTGTTTGCCGTAGTCGGACGCGTGCGTTCGGACACCTACTCGTATCTTGCAGCCTATCGCAGTATTCCAACGACGTTTCGCGAGGCCTGGACGTACCTGCTGGATGCCGAAGAAAAGGGATGGGCGCTGTTCAATGTTTCCGTCCATACGGTTTCGTTCGGGAACGAAACGATGTATCGACTGGCCATCGCGCTGGTGCATTCCATCCCGCTGATTGTTATTTTTCGGAAGTATTCGCCAAGCTATCTTCTGACGCTTTACCTGTTCATTGCCGGAGGTTATCACCTTGGTTGGATGACGAACGGACTGCGGCAGTTTATGGCCGTTTCGATCATCGTCGCGGCAACGCCATGGATGGTGGATAAAAAATACATTCGCTCCATCCTGATTATTCTGCTGGCGGCGACGTTCCACCGAACCGCGCTGTATATGATCCCTGTCATGTTTATCGCGCAGGGACGTATCTGGGACTATCGAACGCTGCTGCTGATCCTTGCCGTTACCGCGTTGACGTTCATCGTGACGACGAATACAAAACTGTTTGACGATTTCGCTGAACTGGTCGGGTATTCCACGGAAGCGGCGCGTGAATGGGGCGACGACGGCGCGAATCCGATCCGCGTTCTGGTTTCGGCGGTACCGATGGCGCTGTCGTTTCTGTTTCGCTGGCAAATCCGCGCGGAACGAGACCTTGCCATCAACTTCTTTGTCAATCTGTCCGTCGTCACCGTCGCAATGTCCGTTTTCGCAATGATCACGAGCGGCATTATGACCGGCCGCATGATCGTGTATACCGGCGTTTACAACCTGATTCTGCTGCCGTATCTTCTGAAAAGCTTTCGCGAGATTCGCACACGGCGTATCGTAAACCTGGCCTGCGTCGGTCTGTACTTTATCTATTTCCTCTATGAATCCGGAACGTTGTAAGACCAATCATTTTTTTTGCACAGATCGGCTTTTTGGTGAAATATGAATTCTGCTCCTTTCATATCGGTAATAATGGGAATTTTCAACTGCGCAAGCACTTTGCCTGCGGCGATTCACTGTATTCTGCAGCAGACGTATCAAAACTGGGAGCTTATTTTGTGCGACGATGGGTCTTCGGACGATACGTTTTCAGTTGCGGAGCAGTTTTGCCGAGCGTATCCGGATAAGATTTGCCTTTTGCGAAATGATAAAAACATCGGTTTGAATGCAACGTTGAATCGTTGCCTGGCAGAGGCAAGAGGCGATTATATCGCGCGAATGGATGGGGATGATACCTGCTCGCCAAATCGGTTTGAAGAAGAAGTTGCTGCACTTATTAATCATCCGGAATATGCAATCGTCAGCACGGATATGACTTTCTTTGATGAACAAGGAACATGGGGTCGAACGCATGCGCAAGAAAGGCCTTCCAAGAACAGTATCGTGAAAGACACGCCGTTTTGCCATGCCGCATGTATGGTTCGCAGAGAAGCATATGAAGCGGTCGGAGGGTATTCAGTAGACAAGAAGCTGCTTCGGGTAGAAGACTATCATCTGTGGGTAAAAATGTACGAAAAAGGATTCCGCGGCATGAATCTTTCAAAGCCGCTCTACCAAATGCGCGATGATCGGGATGCGCAAAACAGAAAGCGGTTTCGGTATCGGATCAATGAAGCTTATGTGAAGGCACTTGCGATTCAAAAACTGAATCTGTCTCCGATCAACTATATCTATTGCTTGAGACCGATTCTGGTGGGGCTGCTCCCGAGCGGACTTTTTCGCTACCTTCATAAAATGAAACGCAAGCAATCGTAACATTTGCAAAATAGCATGAAAAAGGTTTTATTCCTCATTCATGACCTCGGCGTAGGCGGGGCGGAAAAAGTGCTGGTCAATCTGGTCAATCATCTGGACCGGAGCCGGTTCGACGTGACCGTGATTTCGCTGTTCGGCGGCGGCGTCAACGAGCAGTTTTTGCTGCCGCACGTGCACTACCGCGCTGTATGGCGCCGCGCGCTGCCGGGCAACAGCAAGCTGATGCAGCTTCTTTCGCCGGCGCAGCTCCATCGCCTCTGCGTGCGGGAGCGGTACGACGTGGAGGTCGCGTATCTCGAGGGGCCTGCGGCACGGGTGATTTCCGGCTGCCCGGATCCAACGACGCGGCTGCTTGCATGGATTCACAGCGAACAGGAAAGCAGAAAGAAAGCATCCGCATCTTTTCGAAGTTATCAGGAATCGGTTCATTGTTATGAGTGCTTCCATCAAATCGTATTTGTTTCGGATCCGATTCGACAGATCTTTTGCAACACTTATCCAACGATTACTAACACCTGCGTCCGGTACAACACGATCGAAACGGATCGGATTCTGCAGTTGAAGGACGAACCGGTGGCGGACGTCGTGTTTGATCCGAATGAAAAGAAGCTTGTCGCCGTCGGAAAGATCAGCAAATCGAAAGGGTTCGACCGACTGGCGCGCATCGTAAAGCGGCTGCGGGACGAGAATATCCCCGCGCATCTATACGCGCTCGGCGTGGGCGCGGATCGCGCGGAGATCGAAGACTATCTACGCGAAAACAACCTGCAGGATTATTATACGTTCCTTGGGTATCAGACGAATCCGTACGCATACGTCGCGCGGTGTGATCTGTTTGTTTGCGCGTCGTGGGCGGAGGGCTTTTCCACCGCCGCAACCGAAGCGTTGATCGTCGGTACGCCGGTTTGCACAGTGGAGGTCTCCGGCATGAAAGAGATGCTCGGGGAACACGACGAATACGGCGTCGTGACGAAGAATGACGACGAGGCGCTGTACGCGGCGCTGAAATCGCTGCTGACCGATCCCGCAAAATTGGCGCACTATCGCACGCAGGCCGCTCTGCGCGGCAAAACCTTCTCCACCGAAAACACGGTCAAAGCCGTGGAGGAACTATTGACAAAAACTGAGTTGTAATTCGATTCCGTACCGAAGGGATATTTATGACGCTTCAATTTATTCTCTCCCGTCTGCGCGGCGAGGTGACGACGGAAGAACTGGTTCGCCGGGGGTTGGTCGTCGGAAAAAACTTCAAACGTTTGAATCAGGTCATCATCGACGATTCACATTGCTGGCTGATCGAGATCGGGGACGACGTTACACTTGCGCCGCGCGTGCATCTTCTGGCGCACGACGCGAGCACCAAGACGTTTCTCGGTTATACGAAGATCGGTCGGGTGACGATCGGCAATCGTGTCTTTATCGGCGCGGGGACGGTCGTTTTGCCGGGCGTGACGATCGGGGACGACGTGATCATCGGCGCAAACAGCACCATCACGCATGATGTGCCGTCCGGCGTTGTGGCGGCAGGCTGCCCGGCGCGCGTTTTATGCACGACGGAAGAGTATCTCGCCAAGGAACGTGCGCGCATGGCGGACGGGCCGTGCTACGACGAGTCGTTTACGCTGCGCGGAAACATTACGCAGGAACAAAAACAACAGCAAAAGGACGATCTTGCCGGCGGCAGGATCGGGTATGTGGATTGAAAATGAACCGTATTTCCGTCATTGTCCCGGTTTATAATCTGGAAGCGTATGTTTCCGAAAGTATCGGGAGCATCCTGCGGCAGACGCATGCCGATCTGGAAGTCATCGCGGTCGACGACGGGTCGACGGACGGATCGCTTGCCGTGCTGCGGCAGCTTGCCGGGACGGATGCCCGGTTGCACGTTCTGCATCAGGAGAACGGCGGCGTGACGCGGGCGCGTCTGACCGGCGTTCGGGCGGCAACCGGAGAATGGATCGGCTTTATGGACGGGGATGACCGGATCGAGCCGGAGATGTATGAACGACTGCTGCAAAACGCTTTGGCGTATGACGCCGACATTTCGCATTGCGGCTATCAGATGGTGTTCCCAAGCCATGTGGATTACTATTACAATACCGGCCGTTTGATCGAGCAGGACAATTTATCGGGGCAAAAGGATCTGATAGAAGGTCGCTTTGTGGAGCCGTCGCTGATCAATAAACTGTATCGGCGGGAGCTTTTGGAAGGATATCTGAACAGCGATGAGGGGAACGACAGCGTTCGGAACTATGAAGACCTTCTGATGAACTTTTATCTGTTCCGCCGCGCTCGCCGTTCGGTATATGAGGATATCTGTCCATATCATTATGTATTGCGAAAGGGCTCTGCGGCGACGAGCGGCGTCAACGAATATAAGCTGCGGGATCCGCTGATCGTTGCGCGTACGATTCGGGAGGAAACGAAGACCGATCCGGTGCTTCTGCACGCCGCAAACGAACGATTAGCAGGAGCGTTGACTGCACTTGCGACAATGGCGCTCGACGATCAGCCCGAACTGATTCGGCGATATCGCACGGATGCGCGAAAGGAACTGCGCGAACTGTGCCCGGCCATTCTGAAGGGACAGTACAGCGCAAAGCGAAAGCTGATTACCGCATGGGCGGCGCTGCTGCCCGGGTTCTATGGCTTTGCCCATCGCTTTTACGGCAGACTCACCGGACATGATCGAAAGTATGAGGTACGGTAGGGAACAAAAGGGAAGACTTCGGGAAACACAGTCGGAAACGTTCGAAATAGAAGAAAAGAAAGCATGAAGTTATCCAGTATCACACCGAAAAGACTTTGGACGTGCATGCGTATGCTGCTGGTTTATCCGGCGGCAATGGCGGCACGGCTCGTTCGGCCTGCCCCGTGGATTATTTCGGAGCGTCCGGATCAGGCGAGGGATAACGGGTATTGTTTTTTTCGCTACCTGAAACAAAAGCATCCGGAACAGGCGGTTCGCTACATCATCGATCCGAAGGGAAAAGATTTTGCCAAGATTGCGCCGTACGGCAAGGCGATTCCATTCAACGGTTGGAAGCATTATTTCTATTTTTGCTATTCCAAAATCCATATCAGTTCGCATGTCGGCGGCTGCGTACCGTATGATAATCCGATGGCGCGTCGGATGAAAAAGGCGATCGGCTTTCGGGACGTTTTCCTCCCGCACGGCGTTTCCTATGGTATTTCGGAGTTCTGCCTTGCAAAATACACGCAGATCGACCTGTTTGTGTGCAGCGGCAAACCGGAATATGACAACGTTCTTGCAAACTACGGATATACGCCGCAACAGGTAGCTTATACCGGTTTTCCGCGATTGGACGGCTGGTATGATATTCATGTCAACCCAAAGCAGGTTGTTTTGATGCCGACCTGGAGACTGTATCTTGCACAGCGTCCGGACACGGTCATTCGGGAAACGACGTTCTTCCGAACCTATGCGTCGCTGCTGCGATCCGAGGCGTTGAAAGCGATTCTGCAACGGTACGATTTGCAATTGGTGTTTTTCCTGCATAATGATATGCGAAAATATGTTGACGCTTTTCAAACCGATTGTGAACGCATCGAGATTGTGTATCGGGATGAGACATACGACATTCAGGAACTTCTGAAAAGTGCGGCCCTGCTGATTACCGATTATTCAAGCGTGCACTTCGATTTTGCTTATATGGGAAAGCCGGTTATCTATTATCCGTTTGACCGGGAAGAGTTTTTCCGTCGGCAGTATCGGCAAAGCACGTTCGATGCGGAAAAGGATGGATTCGGTCCGGTGGCGCTGACGGAATCGCAATTGATTGCCGCATTGGAGGAGGCGGCAAACGGCGGTTTTGCGGTTGCGCCGGAATATGACGCCCGCATGCATGCGTTTTATCAGCTGCATGATTCGCAGAACTGCGACCGTGTGTACGAAGCGATACGGAGGATGAGACAAAAATGAATTGGAAGCATTTGTTCCACCGATGTTTTATCAAACTGAAGCGGGATCGTTTTCAAAAAAAGTTTGGAAAGATTGATAAGACAAGTTCTTTTGGTGAAAATGGCTATGGTGATACTTGCACTATAGAGGGGCATAGCGGCATTATTATAGGAAAAGAATGTCGGTTTGGCAGACAATGTGAGATAATAGTGTACAATGAAGAAGCACCATCAAAGGTGCGCTTACAAATTGGAGATGATGTAAGAGCAACTTCACGATGCAGAATCACATGCGCCGAATGCATAACAATTGGGAATCATGTCTTACTTGCACCGGATGTGTTTATTACGGATCATAACCATGGAATGGATCCTACGCTTGAATGCGGTTATGCAAGACAAGAATTGATTACAAAACCGGTTCAAATATGTGACGGAGCATGGATTGGCCAACGAGCCAGCGTTTTACCGGGTGTTACGATCGGTGAACACAGTATTATCGGCGCAAACAGCGTTGTCACGCATGACATTCCGGCATATTCGATAGCTGCCGGATCACCTGCAAGAGTTTTTAAGCGATGGAATTTTAAGAGTAACAGGTGGGAACGCGTTGACAATGAATCGACAGAATAGGCCTCAACCGGAGAGAAAGAATTCCGAAAACAATGGTCAATCCAAACTGATTGATATAGTAAAATGGACCAATCTATACTTAAAACCATCGCCTTTATTATACTGAATTACCGCAGTGCGGAAACAACGATCGGGTTGGTTGATGTGCTGGTGAATTGATGAAAAGCATAAAGAATTGATCGATTATCTTTTGGTTGATTATTTTATTTCTTTGATTATCTGTCATAATAGGGATATTGCAGAATCTATTCAAAGAATACCAAAAAACTACAATTTCTATATTCTACGGCAGCATATGAATGATGCATATGATGCTGAAAAGTTTTATGAAATGATCAACGCTTCGCCTTTTCATGTTCTCACGTATAAGAAACCATTGACACGTACAATTGATAATGGTTTATTATCGAATTATGGCTATTTGCTTTCAAGAAATGAGGAATAATAAGGATATGAACGGTTTCTCGGTATTACTAATGAAAGTATTTCGGAGAATAAAGAATAGGTTTTCCGGATGGTATCATAGCACGTCTTTTCTCTCCGGACTGGAACAGTATGGAACCGGGATAACTGCAAATGAGAAAGTATATCTATGGTGCGACCATGTTACAGTAGATGACGGAGCATATTTTTATCAAAATGTAACATTATGGGGTCCCGGAAGGATTCATATTGGTAAAAATACGGGAATAGGGATCAATACAGTCATTTATGCAACGGAATCTGTTTCTGTCGGTGATAATACGATAATTGCTGCAAACTGTTATATCATAGATTCGAACCATGGGATTACCCGGGACGAATTGATTCGAAATCAAAAGAGCACGGTAAAGGGACCGGTTATAATCGGAAGAGACGTTTGGCTCGGCGCGGGAGCAAAAGTGCTAAGCGGCGTTCATATCGGAGATGGCGCGGTTATCGGCGCTCAATCGGTGGTAACCCATGATATACCGGAGAATGCGATTGCGGTCGGTATTCCGGCGAAAGTGATTGGGTATCGGGAATGATTGCTCTTGATCTGAAAAATCGGCTGAAGAACGAATAATGAACAGTATAACCATCGCCTTTATCATATTGAATTACCGCAGTGCGGAGACGACGATCGGGTTGGTCGATGTGCTGGTGAATTGATGAAAAGCATAAAGAATTGATTGACGTTTTTTGGTTGTTCGGCAGTGGAGGATACATTGAAAATCGGAATATTTGCTTTTCGACAGGCGCCGTATATTTCGGCTAATACGGCCATTGCATATACGATCGGGGAAGAACTGTCGAAAGAGCATCAGGTTGTATATATCGGAAGAAAACAGGCAGAGAACCAGAACAATGTTTTGCTTTATCACGGCAGTTCGATCCGACATCTGAACGATCAGCCAAAGCCCGAATGGACAAGGACGCAGAATTATCTGATGCGATTCAATCAGTATCGAATTGCTTTATCGGCAGATATTCGAGCCCTGAGAAGAATTGTGCGGGAAGAATCGATTGATGCAATTGTGTGTATTACGGCGCCGAATGAGAATGCAATGATTGTTGCGCTCTCCAATCTTTCGATACCGATTGTTTTGCTGCAGCTGGATCCGTTTTATAATGGAATGGATCAGGAAAACCCGCGGTTGAAGAAGCAGTTTTGCAGGCTGGCTCGTCGGTTTCGTCATGTTTTTACAACCGATTTGTTGATTGAAACATATCGCGCCGAGCCCAAATTAGCGAAAGTAATCAACCGGTTTTCCGTTGCGCAATTTCCGAAATTGATTCGGCCGGTTATCGATTCCGAAAAAACAGTGGGAAAAGAGCGAATTTTGCTCTATACCGGTTCGTTATACAGCGGCATTCGCAACCCTGATATCATGATTCGCTTACAATTTGTTCTTCCGGAGCATTGCCAACTGGTATTCTGCGGGGGATGTGATCGGAAAGAAGATTATATGAAATTGGCTGCTGCAGGAATCCGGTGCATGGGATACTTGCCGCAGGAGCGTCTTGCGACGGTCGTTTCCAAGGCGGATTGCCTTTTGAATATCGGGAACGCAGTGCGAAATCAGCTCGGAAGCAAATTGATCGATTATTTGGCAACCGGAAAGCCGATTTTGAATCTGTATCAACTGGAAGACTGCCCGACAAAACACGTTTTGAAAAACTACGGCAATCATCTGGATATTGCAGTAGAGACAATAGAAGAAAGCGGCAACCGGATTTCGGATTTTCTGAAATTTTCCGCCGGGAAGACGTTGCCTTGGGAAGAAATCGAACAGAATTATCGTATGTATACGCCGGAATTTGTTGCAGAACAGATTTTGGAGACAATTCAGTAAAGGATTGCATTTATTGGTATGGAACAACAATTCAAAACAGTCATCACATCCAAACGCAAGGTATTTGACCTGCACATTCGCGAGACGTTCCGGTATCGGGACCTGATCTTTCTGTTCGTCAAGCGCGACTTTACCGCGATGTACAAGCAGACGATTCTCGGGCCGGCGTGGGCGATCGTTCAGCCGCTTTTGACGACGGTCGTCTTTACGATCATCTTCGGCAGTCTGGCAAAGCTGACTACGGCGGACGTCGCGGGGAACTTCGAAATCCCGGGATTCCTGTTCTATATGGCGGGCAATATCTGCTGGGCGTATTTTTCCGGAACGCTGCAGGCGACGTCGAATACGTTCCTCGCCAATGCGAACACGATGGGAAAGGTCTACTACCCGCGTCTTGTGTCGCCGGTTGCGACGTCGATTTCGCACCTGATCTCGTTCGGGATTCAGCTCGTCATGTTCTTCGTGATCTGGCTGGTTTATCTGCTGATCGGCAGGACGAGCATTCAGGTGACGCCGGCGCTGCTGCTGATTCCGCTATTGGTTTTGCAGATGATTGTGCTTTCGACCGGCTTCGGCATCATCATTTCGTCGATCACGACCAAGTACCGCGACCTCGCGATGCTGGTCGGCTTCGGCCTGCAGCTTTGGCACTACGCCTGCCCGGTTGCCTACGGCCTGCAGCTCGTGCCGGAAAAGTACCTGACGCTATATATGCTCAATCCCGTTACGCCGATTATCACGACGTTCCGCTACGCCGTGTTCGGCTTCGGGTATTTCCACCTCGGGTATTATCTGCTCAGCTGGGCGATGAGTCTTGTCATCTTTTTCATCGGTCTGGTGCTGTTCAGCCGGATCGAGCGCAACTTTATGGATACGATCTGACGCCATGGAAGAATTGATGCTCAAAATCGACAACGTGACGAAGCAATACCGGCTCGGGCAGATCGGCGGAACGACGATGCGTGACGAGCTGCAGCGTCTTTCGGCCAGACTGCACGGGCGGGAGGACCCCACCCGCCGCATCGGCGCGCGCACGTACGAGAAGAACGAAACCTTCATGGCATTAAAGGGCGTCTCGCTCGAAGTGAAGAAGGGCGAGCGCGTCGGTATCATCGGGCACAACGGCGCGGGCAAGTCCACGCTGCTGAAGCTGATTTCCCGGGTTACCGGGCCGACGAGCGGAACGATCTCTTTGAACGGCCGCGTCGCTTCGATGCTTGAGGTCGGCACCGGTTTCCACGGCGAGCTGACCGGACGCGAGAATATCTATATGAACGGCGCGATCCTCGGCATGACGAAAAAGGAGATCGATTCCAAGATCGAGCAGATCATCGACTTTTCCGAAGTGCGGCAGTTCATCGACACGCCGGTGAAACGGTATTCGTCCGGCATGTACGTCAAGCTCGCGTTCTCGGTCGCCGCGCATCTCGATTCCGAGATCATGATCATGGACGAGGTGCTTGCCGTCGGCGATCTGGCGTTCCAAAAGAAGTGCCTTGACAAGATGAACGACGTCTCGCGGCAGCAGGGGCGCACGATTCTCTATGTTTCGCACAACATGAACACGATCCGCCAGCTTTGCGACCGCGTGGTCGTGCTCGATAAGGGGCTTGTCGTCTTTGACGGCGACGTCGAAGAGGGAATCGGCGTGTATATGGGCGCCATGCGGAAGTTTGACTTCCACTATGAATACCCGGATATGTTTCACACGAACCGTTACGCGATCGGAGGCATTCGGATTCAGGAACTGTTCGTTTTGAATACGGATAAGACGGTATTTGAAACCGGGGACACGCTGAATCTGAAGCTTAAGTATTCCGCGGAGCGGGAGTTTGAAAAGGTGCTGTTCCGCTTCGTGATTACCATCAACGGCGTCACGCATGTGGGGACGATCCTTTCGGAAGACAGCGTCCGAATCCGGCCGGGGGAGGACCGGTACCTCAACTTCTCGCTGAGTCTGAATCACCTCATGAACGGCCATTTCCGCTTCGATATCATTGCGTTTCATTTTAATAACTTTGGACGGGAACAGGTGATTGACGGCGTCTATCCCGGATTCTTTATTGATATTCAGAACCGGTTGAACGAGGATTGTCCGATTGTCTGGCTTCCGCAGTATTGGAGCTTTGTCCAGCTTGAAAAAGCAAAAATTCTGGAATCGTAATCAGGAGAACCCATGAATAACAGAATCAAGGAACTTATTCTGCCGTTTCTCAAGCCGACCATTCTCTTTGAAAGCGTTCCGGATTATGCGGATAATACAAGGGCTGTTTATGATGAGATGGTGCGCAGAGGGCTGAACCGGCGCTACTATTTGATCTGGTACAACAAAGACGGCCAATTCACGGTTCTGACAAAGAACGGTGAATACGTTCTGAACGGGAAAAGGACCATCGGCGCAAGGATGAAGCTGTTAAGCATTCTTCGGAAGACGCGGCTCAGCATTCTGTGCAACCGGTTTATCGAGCCGATTTGTCCGCAGCAAAAAGTCATTTTTATTGCGCACGGCTCGCCGATGAAAAGCGTGAACGGCTATTATACGCTGCCGGACTTTGTGGATCGCTTTTTCGGTCAGGGGCCGGGCTTTCTGAACATGATCCAACGCGATATGGAGGTTCCGAAGGACAAGCTGCAAGCGCTGGGATTCCCGCGCAACGACGTTTTTTCGAAGCCGGCGATCGACAGCCGCAAACTCTTTTCGACGGATTGCGAAAAGATTGTCGCCTGGTATCCGACGTATCGGCAGCACAAAAACGGTTTCAAAACGTCCTGCAAAAACGCTTTGCCGCTGCTGCATGATCTGGAGAACGCCAAAAAACTGAACGCGATTGCGAAAGAATTGAACACACTGCTCGTTCTCAAACCGCATTATGTGCAGGACACCACCGATATCAAAAAGGAGAACTTCAGCAATATCGTCCTGATCGACGATACGTTGTTTGCGAAAAACGGAATTTCCTCCTACGGATTCCTTGCCGGCTGCGATGCGCTGGTGACGGACTATTCCTCCGTCTACTATGATTTTCTGCTGTGCAATAAGCCGATCGGCGTCGTGTGGGAGGACATCGAGGAATACCGCGCCTTCCCGGGATTTGCGATCGACATTGACTATGTGATGAAAGGCGCGGAAAAGATTTATACCGTGGAGGATTTCCGGCGCTTTCTGCAGGATCTTCACAGCGGCGTCGACCGCCTGCAAACGGAGCGAAAAGAGATTTGCGCCTTTGCCAATTACTCCGATGACGGTCAAAACACGAAGCGCGTAACGGATGCGATCATCAGGGAACTGGATTGCAAATCCTACAGCAAAGCATAACCGTTCTCTATCTGAAGATCCTGAAAAGGACGAACGCATATCTGAGGCAACCATATGGAAGAATTGATGCTCAAAATCGACAACGTGACGAAGCAATACCGGCTCGGGCAGATCGGCGGGACGACGCTGAAAGCGGAACTGCAGCGCCTTTCGGCAAAACTGCACAAGCGGGAGGACCCTTATCATGCGATCGGGATGCCCGTGCAGGAAAAGAACGAAAAGTTTCTGGCGCTCAAGGGCGTTTCGATCGAGGTGAAAAAGGGCGAGCGGGTCGGCATCATCGGGCACAACGGCGCGGGCAAGTCCACGCTGCTCAAGCTGATTTCCCGGGTCACCGGGCCGACGAGCGGAACGATTTCGCTGAACGGCCGCGTTGCGTCGATGCTTGAGGTCGGCACCGGTTTCCACGGCGAGCTGACCGGACGCGAGAATATCTACATGAACGGCGCGATCCTCGGCATGACGAAAAAGGAGATCGATTCCAAGATTGAGCAGATCATCGACTTTTCCGAGGTGCGGCAGTTTATCGACACGCCGGTGAAACGATATTCGTCTGGCATGTACGTCAAGCTCGCGTTCTCCGTCGCCGCGCATCTCGATTCCGAGATCATGATCATGGACGAGGTGCTTGCCGTCGGCGATATGGCGTTCCAGAAGAAGTGCCTTGACAAGATGAACGACGTCTCACGGCAGCAGGGGCGTACGATCCTCTACGTCTCGCACAACATGAACACGATCCGCCAGCTCTGCGACCGCGTGGTCGTCCTCGATAAGGGGCTTGTCATCTTTGACGGCGGCGTCGAAGAAGGGATTGAAACGTATCTGCATGTGCATGACGACAGCAGCGTTTCGTTTGATTTTCAAACGCCGGAGCGAGACAAGTGGAAGTTTGAACTGGAAATGCTCGGAATTGATTTTATTGATCGGGCGACAAACCGGATTGCACGCGGAGAGGACCTTGATTTCGTTCTGCATTGCAAAGCGAATGCAGACGTCAGGGACTTGTTTTTCCGCGCAGAAGTGTTTTCGGCAAGCGGCAATATCGTCGGAGCTGCTTTTTCGGATAAGAGCATTGCTGCGAAAAAAGGGGAATCGGTCGATATTGTCATGACGCTCCCAACGGAGCATTTGGCGCCGGGACGATTCTTCTGTGCCGCTGTTTTATATCGGGGCAATTCATACGGTGCGCAACGATTCTCGGACCGTGTGGATCCTGCGTTCACATTCGAACTGCAAAATCGGGAAGATGACGAGCTTGTGTGGCTCCAGCAGCAATGGGGAAATGTTCGCCTGGATGATATCCGCATTCGGGATATCAGAACGATGGGGTGACCGAAGCAGAACATGAAATGAGGCGTATTGAATCGGAATCTGATCGGAAGAAAACCCATTATGATAGCGTAGATTTTTAAAGCAATTCAGCGACGGAGAATTCGGGGCATGACAAAAGAAAAAGACTATTTCATTCAAATACTGTCCGATCATCTGCACGGGAGGGAAACCGCCCGGCGGTCGGACGTGGATTGGAATGCTCTGGCGGAGCTCGCCCGCATCCATCAGGTCAACGGTATTTTCTTCCAGCAGTGCGGGGCGTTTCTGCCTGCGCCGCTTGCAGAGGCGTTTGAAGGGCGGCATGCGACGGAGCTGTTCTATTATTACAACCGGATTACGTTGTTCGAAACCATCGTCGGCGTGCTTTCGGCGCGCGGAATTCCGTTCTACACGGTGAAGGGGCTCGATTTGGCGCAGTTCTATCCGGTTCCGGCGCTGCGAACGATGGGCGACTGCGATATTGTGGTGCGGCCGAAAGACAAGCGGAAAGCGCATGAGATCATGCAGGAACTCGGGTTCCGCGTTTATCTGAAGGAAGACAAGGACTGGATGTATTTCAAGGATCGTATGGAATTCGAAATCCACGATCATCTGTTGTATGACGAGCCGGGGAATGATCGCGAAAGTCGCGATCTGACGGACACGGCGTGGGAGCACGCGACGCCGACCGGCGAGGGGACGCGGTATGCGCTGGACTGGAATTTCCATTGCCTCTTCTTGCTGCTGCATCTGAAAAAGCATCTGATCCATTCCGGCGTCGGGTTCCGGCAGTTTATGGACATCGCGCTGCTTGCGCGACAGGACTGCGTGGACTGGGATGTTGTGCGGGAAATGCTGATCCGGCTGGATCTGTTGAAGTTCGGGCAGACTTGCTTCGGATTGCTGCACCGTTGGTTCCAAACGCCGCTGCTGCTCGATGCGGAGCCGCTTTCGGAGTCGTTCGCGGACGAAGCGGCGGAGAAAATTTTTGCAAGCGGCATTTTCGGATTCCAGGAGGAGCGGCAGGAAGAGATTCGGCGGATGAACGCTATTACGCAAAAACGCGGGCCGCGCTGGTGGGTGCGCGTGCGGAATGTGATCGGCGGTGTGTTTCCCAGTTATCGCAATATGCGCTTTTCCCGGACGTATGCGTTTTTGGATGGAAAGCCCTGGCTGCTCCCGGCCGCGTGGATCTACCGGTTTTATCGCATTGTCCGATACCCGATGGGCGAGCACGGCAAATCCATTTTGCGCGACGCATGGATTCCGGATGAACAGTTGGATGAACGTGAACGCGAACTTGCCCGCTGGGGCCTGTGAATGGAGACAAACGACAGGGAGGGTTTTCGGAACGGTGAATTGCGGCGTTGCCGCGTGAATTGGCTGCGCCGTGAATTGCGTAAACGCGTGAATGGACAACTGTGTTGTCGTGATCATACTGAGTCACGTCTGAAATGTGTACATTCGACGAGCAGATTCTTCGTTGGTTCCATGAGGAGAATCGCAGGTTGACTGGAGGTCAATCAAGATTTGACAAAGCAGAACCGGCGAAGAGGAT
>JAFSLH010000020.1 GCA_017448545.1 Clostridia bacterium | reverse complement strand
TGATTACTACAATAACCGTAGGATCAAGGCAAAGCTAAAGGGCTTACCTCCTGCTGTTCACAGAAAGCAAGCCCTCGATGCTGCTTAATTTGAATCTCGTGTCTAACTTTTTGGGTTCAGATCACTTTTGCGACAGCCCCTCTTTGTTGAAGAGCGCACTTACTCACTACCATGCGGAGGTGATACGCGCGCTTTATACAAACAAAAACCTCCCGAGAAGGAACTGTTTCCCGGAAGGTCTGTATTTGTTTGATCCGGACAAATTGGAATTTGGTAAACAGACGATCTGCTATTGAGACAAATAGTCCGCGACAAATTCTTCAACATTGGAATACCGTTTGACGCTTATTCCCGCCCGTATATATACTTGCTCATATTTCTGCAAATACTTATCAAATATTTTTACATTATCTTCAAGAGAATCCGGGTCATACACATCCATAACAGAGAAGGAACCAATTTCAACTTCCTCCGCGATCTCAGAAAGCATTAATTGAAAACTGCACATATTCATAAAAGAAGCAAAAGCATCCGCATTTTGTGCTGCTTCTTCAACTTTGTTTCGCCAATTGGAATACATTTCTTCGTATGTTCCGGATAGTGATTCTGAAGGTTTTGCTTTAGGTTTCTCTTTTCGTATGTGACTTTCCGCATAAAGGATCAGGTGCTTAAGCAAATCGCGCAGCTGATCAATATCTTTACAGGAAATCGCTTTTTGGATTAATTGTATAAAAATATCGTCAATCGGCAGTGCTGCCAGTTCTTCAAATGTTCTTTTCACGCCACGTGTAAAATATTTCCCGTGATAAAGCATTACAGCATCAGAAATATATGATATAACGCCGTATGCTTCCATACGTACCTGTCCCAATCCCTCGCACAGACAGGCGTTTGCGTAAGCTATTTTTGCCTTATCAACTGATTCATAAGCTCTTTGAAAGCGTTCCTCGGAATTCAGAAGCTGTTTTGCCTGCGCTCTCAATGTCATTAACTCGTCATATGCATCTTGATTCTTTACATACACGATCCGTGAGTCCATCAGCTTAGACAGACGAGCATGGTGGCATTCTGCATCATATCTCAATCCGCTCAGGTTAGTGCAATATATATCGTATCCGATTTTCCTGTCATCAAGAATAAATCCTGTTCCAAGTTTCCATCCCTCATCATTTTCGATCAGTATAAGCAGATCCAAATCCGATTTCTCATACTCGTCTTCAGTGTCAGCCGAACCATATATTCCAATCAGCGCCAAAGAACCAGGACATATTATGTTTGCCTTGTCGATTACAGCCTGGATGATTTTTTGATTTACAGTATTCATAATAAGATTCCTTCAAATTGCGATTTGTCTCGTTGATTCTATCACGGATTCCAATAGGATGCAACGAAAAGTACAATCGACAAAAATCGACTGTGCTTTTGAAAATCCTCCTTGACAGAACGCCTCTGAATTCGCGTTCTTCGCGTAAAGTCTGCGACCGAGCGAAAACGCGGATAGTTTGCGGCGAAATATCAATCAAAGAAAGGGCTTTCGAGCCCTTTCTTCCGACAGCTGTGTTATTATCATTCCTCGCCGCAAACGGTCTGACCCCTTTTACGACAGTCTGGCGCCTCGGCAAGTTTGCCGGGGCGTATTGATTTCGGAATCAGTCGATCCGCTCGAACCGGCGGACCTTTTTCCCGTCGCGCTCGACGATCTCGTTCCACATATCGGCCGGCCGCACCCAAACGCCGTGCTCGCCGTACAGCTGCCGGTACACGACCATCGGTTCGGTCGTCTCGGAATGGCGCGCGATCGCTAAAACTTCGTATTCCCTGCCCTTGAAATGGCGGTAGCGGCCCGGCGGGATCGTCGCCACGACCTCCTCGAACGTCGGCAGAATCTCGATTTTTTCAATATCGCTTTCGAAAAGCTGCCATTCGCCGATCTGCAGGCTTTCTTCCTCGCGGTTAAATTCGTGCAGTCCGTAGCCGGACGGAAACGATTCCGCAACGCCGGTGAACGTTCTGCCGTCGAGATCCGTAACGCGGACCAGCTTGTCTTCGTATCGGAACAGTTTCATACCGTCATTCCGCCTTTTCGCAGACGGCTTTCAGCCGGTCCCGGATCAAAAGATAGCGTGCGTATTTGTCCGGATCCGCAAAATGATCCTCGCGGAACTGCTCCGGGTTGTTTTCATAGCACAGCTTTTCGTCGCCGAACTGCTCGCTCGTCAGGTCGAATACGCAGCCGTTCACGTCGTTGTAGCAATGCACGCCGCCGCCCGCGAGCGGCACGCCGTACACCTTTCCGCCGAAAATGTCCTGCACTAAAAACGACGTGATCGAGCACTGCCCGAGCGTCGGGTTCTGTTCCGACCAGTCGGGCCGCAGCCGCGGCGCGCACGAAGAGGCGCACCAGACGGACAGCATCTTGTCATACATCGCGCGCGGCGTGTCGACGCCGGCGTATTCCGTCGTCGCGGCGGGAACCGTCGCGGTTTCATAGCCATAAAACATGATTCGAATCCTCCTGTGTTAAAAATTCCGATAGACCGCATCGAACAGCGCGCTGCGTTCGTCGCACTGTCCGCTTTTTACCAGCGCATTGACCGAAGCAAGCGCGGCGACGGCATTTTTCAACCGCTCCGCCGTGTGCTTTTTGGCGCTGTCGATCGCAATGCCCGCGGCGTATGCGCTGCCGCCGATCCGCGAAACGATCTCCTGCCGCGGCCGCTTCCGGTCCAGCATTTCCCGCGCGATCAGCATCAGGCGCAGCCGTCCTTCGAGGAATCCCGCGACGCCCATCGCCGATTCCCGACCGGCGTTCAGCTCGGCTTCGAGCATCCGGAGCGCGCCCTTTTTGTTGCCTATTAGCAGCGCGTCCAGCATCCGGAACGCATTGTACTCGCTCGACGGCGTGACGACCGTTTCCAGCACGTCCTTCGTGACCGTTCCGCCCGCGCCGACGTAGCCCGCCGCCTTGCCGAGCTCGTTGCGGAGCCGGTACGCGTCCGTTCCGACCATGTCGATCAGAACGCGCGCGGTGCGGTCGTCGATCACCGCGTTCTTCAGCGCCGCTTCGCGCATGCAGAATTTCGCGGCGCGGTCGGGCGTTAAGGGATCGAACCGCACGACGCGGTCGCGCTCCGAAAACAGCTTCGAAAAGTTCGTTTCCTTCGCGTCGCCGCGGCGCACAAACAGAACGATCGCGTCCTTCAGCCCGAAGAACCGCCCGATCGTGCCGGGCAGCTTCTTTTCCTCGGCCATGAGCCCGTCGTACAGCTCCGCGTCGCTCCAGTCGGACACGACGACGATGTGGTACGCGTCGAAAAACGGCAGCTGCTCCGCCGCGCCGAGCAGGTCGCGCGCGGAAACGTCTTTCAGTCGGTGCAGATTCATTTCGGAGAACCCGGGATCCGGCGTTTTGAGCACGCGGTCCAGCGCCTCCTGCTTGGTCAGCTCCTCGCCACCGAGCAGCAGGTACGGCCCGCGCAGCGTGCGCGCGTTCGTTTCCCGGAAAAACATCGTCTCGTTCATACCGCGATTATACCACATCGCAGGCGGCCGTGGCAACGGCACAGGCCGATTTTTGGGACATGCGGAAAAAACTTTTTCGGAATCTTCTGTTTTTCCCGCAAAACGGCGAAAAATTGCTTGCTTTTGGGACATTGTTGTGGTATATTCATACGGCTAACGGTCCTTCTTGCTTTCCCTTAGGAGGAAGGCCAACAGACCATAAGGAGGTGAAAACATGAATCAGTACGAAGTTTTGTACGTGATTACGCCCGAATTGGATGAAGAAGCAAATCGTTCCGTTCAGGAGAAGTTTGCCAAGATCATCACCGACAACGCAGGTGAAATCACCAAGACCGATGTATGGGGCAAGCGTCGTCTTGCTTACGCGATCGATTACAAGACCGAGGGCTTTTACGTGCTTGTGGAGTTCTCCGCAAACCCGGAACTGCCGCGTGAGCTTGAGCGTAACCTGAGAAACGACGAGCGCGTCATGCGTTACATGGTTACCCGCAAGGAAGCATAAGCAACGAAATCTGCACGATAGATTGGAGGATATGAAAGCATGAATAAGATTACGTTGATCGGAAACCTGACCCATGACCCCGAAACCCGGACCACGTCTTCCGGCGTGACCGTTTGCACGTTTACGATCGCTGTCAACCGTCGGTTTGCGACGCAGGGCGGCGAACGTCAGACCGACTTTTTCCGCATCAACGCCTGGCGGCAGCTGGGCGAGACCTGCTCGCGGTACCTCGCAAAGGGACGCAAGGTCGCGGTCGTCGGCGAGCTGCAGGCGCGTCAGTACGAAGCGAAAGACGGCTCCACCCGGATGTCTCTCGATGTTTCGGCGGATGAAGTCGAATTCCTGAGCCCGCGCGGCGGCGAAGAAGGCTCCGGCAGCGGTTATTCCGCGCCGCGGCCCCAGGCAGCTCCGCAGGACCTCTCGGGCGGCTTTTCCGACATTAACAGCGATGAGCTCCCCTTTTAACCATTACTAATACAGGAGGCTTGCACCATGGAAGATCGTAAACAGCTGCGTCCTCGTCGTCCGAGAAGCAGACGCAAAGTTTGCCGTTTCTGCGTTGAAAAGGCCACATCCATCGATTATAAGGACACTCGGAAACTGCAGGGATTCATTACCGAAGCCGGTAAGATCATGCCCCGCCGGATGTCCGGTGTGTGTGCCGAGCATCAGCGTGACCTGGCCGTCGCAATCAAGCGCGCCCGCGTCATGGCTCTGCTGCCCTATTGCGCAGAGTAAGAACTTTTCCCGATCCGCAGCGATCGGATGAATCCTCAAAAGAGGACCTTTAGCGAAAACGAAAGAACCGTTCAAAACTCGAAAGAGCATCGGAACGGTTCTTTTTTCATGTTTTATTGCGGAAGATACTGCAGCGGGTTGTAGGGAATCGAATCGATCAGCAGCTCGTAATGCAGGTGCGGCGACGGCTCGTTTTCCTCGAGCGCCAGCAGCGCGATCTGCTCGCCGCGGTAGACGTGCTGATCGAGCACGACCGACGGCGACGCGCAGTGCGTCAGCCGCGAAACGAATCCGTTTCCGTGCCGAATCTCAATGACCAGTCCGTAATCGCCGCGCTCGCCGCAAAAGACGACCGTTCCGCTTTCGGGAGCAAGGATCGCGGCGCCGGCGCGCAGCGCATAGTCCACACCGTAATGCATCTGCCCGTCGCGCATGCCGAACCCGGCTTCGAGCGTACCGCCGCGGCACGGCGCAATGAACTGCAGCTCCCCGGCGTCCTTGCCGATCGGATAGACCGCTTCGACCGCGAACGCGTCCGGCAGAGTCGCCGTCCCGTTTTCTTCGATGCGCATGCCCGGCTCGCTGCCGACGCGCGTCGAGACGAGCGTTTGCGCGTCCGAAACGGCGATGCCGCTCTTGTAAATGATTTCCCGCAGCGCGAGCCGGTGCTCCGCAAGCCCGAGCGAGCGATAGAACCGCGTGCCGACCGGCAGGGCGGGCTGTTCGAGCGTCATCGCTTCCACCGTGCCGGTTTCGAGCGTGACAAGCTCGGTCGTGCGGACGACCGGCAGCAGCGAACGGTTCGCGAGCAGGCGCGTTTTCGCTTCCTCATACGGCAGGTATTCGACGGAGCCGTCGACCGGCGCGATCGCAAGCGACGCGTCGATATAGGCGCGGATCAGCCGTTCGTTGTCCCCCAGATTCTCGTTCGCGCAGATCGAAAGGTATTCCGAAAGCATGCGTTCCGCGCTGTCGCGGTTCGAAAGCGCCATCATCGGCGACCCGTTGACGACCAGGGTCACGGCGTTGGCCGGATAGGCAAGCGCGGTCGGGCGCGGCGTGGCGGTCGGCAGGGGCGTCGGCGAAGGCGTGATCGTGATTGCAATCTCCACGGCCTGCGGCGCTGTCTGCTCCTGCGTATGCGGCAGCGACAGCGACAGAACCGGGCGCAGCTTCCCCGCCGCAAACAACACGACGGCGATCAAAACGACCGCGCCGATCGCTGCAAGCAGCAGGATCCGGAAATTCCGTCTGCCCTGTTTTCGCTTGTTCGGCATTCGCTTCCGCTCCTTTCCTGTCGCTTTTGCAGGGGTTGCCGTTCAGTGATGAAACAGCTTTTTCAGTCTTCTCCAAATCGCCGCGGCGTATTCCCGCAGCCGCCGGTATCCGATTACGACGACCCGCCGCACCGGATAGATGCGCTGCCAGAAGCGTACATACCGCAGGTATCCCGGGTCCGTTACGGAAATCTGCTTCCCCTTGCGCACGAACATCGTCAGTACGCCGAGGACGTCCGCGTCGGTAATGCCGGTTTCCAGAACATACGTATTGTCGCCGCGGATCACATAATCGTCGGGCCGTACTTCGAGAACACGGTGCAGAACGTATTGGCTTCCGCGCCGGTACAACGCAACGTCGCCCGGCTTCAGCCGCTTGTCCGTCCGCTCGATGACCACCAGATCCCGGTTTTCATGGAGCATCGGCAGCATACTGATGCCGCGCGTCTTGTAAACGAGCTTTCCGTCCCGTTCCAGCAGCGATTCAAACGTTCCCTCCGCCACGGGCTTACTCCTCGAGCGCGGAAACGGAACGCAGCGTTTCGAGCACCTTTTTCACGTCCCGGGCGATCACTTCGCGCGGCGCGTCGTACTCCTTCAGCATCGCGTCGACGATTGCTTCCTCGGTCGTGTCCTTGTGCAGACAGTCCACGATGAACGCCGCCGTCCGGTTGCTGCGGATAATCCCGTTGAACGAAGCGCTGCCGACGCCGACCAAAAACTGCGCGCCGTCCACGTCCTGCGTAACATAATTCGATTTCAGTTTCATGGAAACTCCTTTTCCGACCTGCGGCTTTGCACAAAGATTCATGTTATTATACCCCCGTGCTTTGCGCCGTGTCAAGCCCGGCGAAAAGCGCCGAATCTGCAATGATTTGCTTGACGAACCGGAAAAAATACGGTATGATGAATTGACTAAAAACAGGAGGTTTTTACACATGGTCAAGAAATGGGTTTGTATGGTTTGCGGTTACGTCCACGAGGGAGCAACGCCGCCGGAGCGCTGCCCGCAGTGCAAAGCGCCTGCCGCCAAGTTCCAGGAGCAGGCAGGGGATATGACCTGGGCGGCCGAGCACGTCGTCGGCGTAGCGCAGGGCGTACCGGAAGATATTCTGAACGATCTCAGGGACAATTTCCGCGGCGAGTGCTCCGAAGTCGGTATGTATCTGGCCATGGCGCGCGTCGCGTTCCGCGAGGGCTATCCGGAAATCGGTCTCTATTGGGAAAAGGCCGCGTATGAAGAAGCCGAGCATGCCGCCAAGTTCGCGGAGCTCCTTGGCGAGGTAGTGACCGACAGCACCAAGAAGAACCTCCAGATGCGCGTCGAAGCCGAGAACGGCGCGACCGCCGGCAAGACGGACCTTGCCAAGCGCGCAAAAGCGCTGAACCTCGACGCCATCCACGACACCGTCCACGAAATGGCCCGCGACGAGGCAAGACACGGCAAGGCCTTCAAGGGACTGCTGGAGAGATATTTCGGCTGAATAATCCCGGCGAGGAAATGAGCGAGGAAAGCAATATGCCTACCATTTCGATGTTTTATGGTATTATCATTTCCATGTACTGGGAAAAGGAAGGTCAGCATCATTCTCCCCATTTCCATGCACGCTACGGGGAGGAGAAGGCGGAAGTCGATTTTGACGGACAAATCATTGCGGGGGCCTTGCCTCCTAAGCAGGCTTCTATCGTGAAAGCGTGGGCGTTGATTCATCAGGATGAGCTTCGGGCAAATTGGGAGCTCGCGATGCAGGATGAACCGCTTTACAAGATCGAACCGCTGAAATGAGGTGTCCCATGAAAACGATGGCGCCGGATGCAGTCGACGTTTTCACGGCAGGCGACAAGACGCTGATTGTCACATTTGCAAACGGGGAAGCGCGTCGCTTTGACGTTACGCCTTTGCTGCAAAGGAAATGCTATGCAAAGCTGAACGATCCGCTGGTTTTCGCACAGGCTTCCGTGCAGAACGGCTGCGTTACATGGCCGGACGACGTCGATATCGATCCCGATTGGCTGTACGAGGACAGCGTCGCGGTCGGGACGACTTGACAGAAAAACAATAGATTCAAACAAAGAACAGTCGCCGGAATTCCGTCCGGCGGCTGTATTTTTCCTCAGGAAATTTGGTTGCGGCGTCCTTTGCAGTTTTTGCGGGAAATGGGGGCTGGAATTTGCAGTTTTTGGGATGGAAAAACGGGCGGAAAAGCCGTATCGTAAAAGCGGAAAGAGAAGATCCCGCAGGGCGCGAAAGGATTGCAAACCGGTCGCGAACGTGCTATGATGAGGGCGGGAAAACCCGGCAAAGGAGCGAAGGAACGATGTGGTTCAGATGGTGGAGAAATTATCCGGAACGGTATAAAGCAATGCATCGCGCCGGCGCGTATGTGTTTACCCTGCTGGGCGCGGCGGCGGGGATCGTCTTCTGGATTGTCAGCGGGTTCCAATCCTGGGAAGCGCTGCTTCTGGCCGTCGTGAGCGTCGTGCTGTTTTTCCTGGTGGGGTATCTGACGAAGAACACGATCCTTCCGGAAGAAGCATTGGAGAATCAGGAAGGATTTGAGCAGGAAAAAGAAGCGCATGAGTGAACCGTAAGCCGGCAAAGGAGCGTGGGAACGATGTTGTCCAAAGCGTGGGTAGAAAAATGGTTCGATCATTATCCGGAACGCTATAAGGCAGTGCATCGCGGCGTCGGGTATGCGTTTACCCTGTTGGGCGCGGCGGCGGGGATCGTCTTCTGGATCGTCAGCGGGTTCCGATCCCGGGAAGCGCTGGTTCTGACCGCTGTGTGCGTCTCGCTGTTTTTCCTGATTCGGTATCTGATGAAGAACATGATGGTTCCGAAGGATTGGCTTGAGCGGAAAACAGAACCGGAGGATTTGGATTTATAGGCCGCGAAGCGGAACAGAAAACGGTTTGAGGATGTGCGAAAGGCGCATCTTTTTTTATGGGCTGCGGCGGATGAGGAGACGGAAAACGAAAAATAAAAAAATTAACGTTAAACGTAAAAAAGTACTTGACAACGTGGAGAAGCCGTGGTACGCTATGCACGAAAGTTAACGATAAACGTTAATAAATTAACGAATGTGTTTGGAGGTGCTTTTATGAACAACGGAATTAAAACAAAGGTGAACCGGATCGGACTGATCGGAAAAATCGTTTCGATCGTGCTGATCGTGCTGATGGCGGTCTCATGCGCGGCGCTGATCGTCTGCGGCACGGTGCTGGCGGTGATGCCGAAGAACGCGGTGACGATCGGTGTGACGACGGACATGGACGTGACGGTCGGCAAGGACCTGCTGATGGGCGCGTATGACAAGATTTCCGCGGAGGATATGCAGAAAATCAACGGCACGATGCGCGTCAACGGTTCGGAGTTTACGGACCTCGAGATGGAAAAGACCGAAAGCGGGCTGAAGCTGACGGCGCAGACGGATCGCATGGAGTTCTCGCTCCGGCGGCTCGCGTGGGCGTGCCTGTCCGGCTGCATCTACTGTGCGGCGCTGCTCGTCGTGTTCATCTTCCTGCTGCGGCTTTCGGACGGGTTCCGCACCTGCGATTCGCCGTTTGCGGACGACGTGATCAAGCGGATGACCGTGTTTGCGTGGGTGCTGCTCGGGAGCGCGGTGGTCTCGACGATAGCGGAAGGGGTCGTCAATTCGCTGCTGATGCGGAGCATTGATCTCGAGTTTACGCTGAACCCGACGGGCGTTGGCGACGGACTGCATGCTTCGGTGAGCTTTGCGCCGATCCTGATCGCGCTGATCGTGCTGTTCCTGTCGATGATCTTCAAGTACGGCGCGGCGCTGCAGAAGGAATCCGACGAAACGCTGTGAGGTGCGCTATGGGAAGAATCATTTTACGGCTCGACCGCGTCATGGCGGATCGGAAAATGAGTTTGAATGAGCTTTCGGAAAAGGTCGGCGTCGCGAACGTGAACCTTTCCAAGCTGAAAAACGGGCATATCAGCGCGATCCGGTTCAGCACGCTGATCGCGATCTGCGAGGCGCTGCACTGTCAGCCGGGCGACCTGCTGGAATACGTGTCTGATGAAGCGTAATTGACAAAAGCTGCGGATTCGTGCCGCAGCTTTTTCATACCCTTTTCAGTTTTCCGCGACCGGAACCCACAGTCCGGTTTCGCCGCTTTGGCGGATCGCGTCGCAGACGCGCGCGACGTAGAGCGCGTCGGCAAAGGTCGGGAACGCGGGGTGTGGGCGGCCTTCGACGGCGGCGTAGAACGCGGAGAACAGCGCCGTAAACGTCTGTTCGCGCGGCGCGGCGGCGAACGGTTCGCTTTGGAACGCGCCCGGCATGCCGTGCAGCAGCGCGTCGGCGGCGGATTCCTCCCAGCGCAGCGTGCCGTCCGTGCCGGCAATTTCAAGCGAGAGGTCGTTCCCGTGCCCGCGGGAGACTTCGGAAAGCAGCAGCGTGCCGATCGCGCCGTTTTCAAAGCGCAGCGTGACGGCGGCCGCATCCTCGGTTTCGACGCGCACCGGTTCGCCGGGCGGCACGGCCGAGAGGACGCCGTCCTTGCGGTAGCGCACCGGGTACCAGTTCCCGAGCGCGGCAGAGACCGCCGTGATTTTGAGGCCTGTCCAGGCGTACGAAAGGTCGATCCAGTGCGTGCCGATTTCGCCGATCGCGCGCTGGTTGCCGGAAAGCGCCGGATCGAACCGCCAGCCGTCGCCGTGCGGCGGGGCGTGGAACTTCTGCAGATAGGAGCCGGCGATCAGAAGCGGCTGACCGATCGCGCCGGAGCGAATCTGTTCGGCGGCGGCACGGTTGGCCGGATAGAAGCGCACGTTGCAGTTCACGGCCGTGACGCGGTCGCTGCCTAAGGCGAGCGCGGCAAGCGTTTCGGCTTCGTCCGTGGAAATGCAGAGCGGTTTTTCGGTCAAAACGTGCTTTCCGGCGGCAAGCGACGATTGGATCGCGGCAAAATGCTGCGTCGGCGGCGTACAGATATGCACGGCGCCCGCGTCGCTCTGCAGCGCTTCGGCAAGGGACGCCGTTGCGTGCGGAATGCCGTTTGCGGCGGCGAACGCGGCGGCTTTTTCCGCATGGCGCCCGACCACCCAGGTCACGGTGTGCCCGAGCGCGCGCAAAGCGGAGAGGTGCGTTTGGGCGATCAGCCCGTGTCCGACCAGAATGACGTCCATGGGCTACTCCGATCTCGGCGCGCCGAGCAGAATCTGCAGCGCGTCCGCAAACGCCGGATATTGCGCAAGCAGCGCGTCCGTTCCGTCCTCGTAGTCGCAATTCTCATAGCCGGGCGCCATCGTCGTGCCGAGCAGCGCCCATTCCCCGTCGCCGACGATGCGCGTTCCCTGCCAGCAGCCGCGCGGGACGCAGGCGACGACGGTTTCGCCGTGAAGGAGGTCCTGCCCGAGCCGGTTCGTATAGCCGCTGCCGTCCGGACAGAGGACGGTCGTTTCGCAGGAAGCGCCCATATAAAAATGCCAGATTTCATCGGTCGGGAGCCGGTGCATCCGGGAAAACGAGCGGCGCGTGAGCAGGTACAGAATGGATCCGTACAGCGCGTGCGGCCCTTCACGCCCCGGGCAAACGCCCGCCGGCAGCGTTTCGTCGCTGCGGAACGCGCTCTTCCACATTCCGCCTTCGCCGTCCAGCGGAATCATGCCGAGCGATTCAATCAGTTCTTCCTTTTTCATGCCTGCCTCCCGCGTTGCTTTTATCCTGTTCAGTATACCACACCGCGCCGCCGCGGGCAAGAGAGACGAACTGCTACGCCGTCCTATTTGTGGGGCAGGGCGCAAAAATAATTTTTTGGGAATGCAAAAATATTTGTTTATCCGGTTGCTTTTCTCGGCGAAATGGGCTACAATGCAGATAGAGGGGAGATCCCCAAATCGAGAAAAGGAGATATGCCATGAAGTACGATCGTGTGTATAATTTTTCGGCCGGTCCGGCAACGATGCCCGTTGAGGTTCTGGAGGAAATCGCCGCGGAGGTTCTGAACTATCGCGGCAGCGGTATGAGCGTAATGGAGATGTCCCACCGCTCGAAGGTGTATCAGCAGATCATCGACGAAGCGGAAGCCGACCTGCGCGAGCTGATGCACATTCCGGAGAACTACAAGGTTCTGTTCATCCAGGGCGGCGCGACGCTGCAGTTTTCCGCAATCCCGATGAACCTTTGCAAAAACGGCGTATTTGATTATATTGTGACCGGCGCGTGGTCCAAGAAAGCCGCGACCGAGGCGAAGAAGTTCGGCAAGGTCAACGTGATCGCCACGAGCGAGGACCGCAATTACAGCTACATTCCGGACTGCTCCGATCTTCCGATCGACGAGGATGCGGACTACGTCTACATCTGCGAGAACGAGACGATCCACGGCACGACCTACCCCGTCCTGCCGAACACGAAGGGCAAGATCCTCGTTTCCGACCAGTCGAGCATGTTCCTCTCGAAGCCGTGCAACGTTGCGGATTACGGCCTGATCTACGGCGGCGTGCAGAAGAACGTCGGCCCGGCGGGCCTCGCGATCGTGATCATCCGCGAGGATCTGATCCGTGACGACATCGACCCGAAGACGCCGATCTACATCCGCTACGACACGCATGCGAACGCCGGTTCGATGTACAACACGCCGAACTGCTGGGCGATCTACGTCTGCGGCAAGGTCTTTAAGTACCTGCTGAAGAACGGCGGTCTCGAAGCGATGGCGAAGCGCAACGAGGAGAAGGCGAAGGTCATGTACGACTTCCTCGACAGCAGCAAGATGTTCCACGGCACGGTCGAGAAGAAGGATCGCTCGCTGATGAACATTCCGTTCGTCACCGGCGACAAGGAGAAGGACGCGGCGGTCGTCGCGGCGACAAAGGCGGCCGGGTTCGACAACCTCAAGGGGCATAAGAGCGTCGGCGGTCTGCGCGCGTCGATCTACAACGCAATGCCGAAAGAGGGCGTGGAAGCGCTCGTGAAGTTCCTCAAGCAGTACGAAGCCGAAAACGCATAAGGAGGAGAACGAAATGATCCGCATTTTAGCATCCGACGGTATGGAGAAAGGCGCGGTTGCCGCGCTTGAAGCGAAGGGCTGCGTCGTCGATCAGCAGTTTTATGATCCCGAAGCGCTGAAGGAAGCGGTCAAGCAGTACGACGTGCTGGTCGTGCGGTCGGCGACGAAGGTGCGCGTGCCGCATATCGACGCGGCGAAGGAAGCGGGCAAGCTGAAGCTGATCATCCGCGGCGGCGTCGGCGTGGACAACATCGACGTGAAGTATGCCGAGGAAAACGGCATCACCGTCCGCAATACCCCGCGCGCAAGCTCGCAGTCGGTTGCGGAACTGGCGCTCGGCCACATGTTCGCCTGCGCGCGGTTCCTCTCGATCGCAGGTCACACGATGCGTGAGGACAAGTGGGAAAAGAAGGCCTACGGCAAGGGCATCGAGCTGCAGGGCCGGACGCTCGGCATCATCGGCTTCGGCCGCATCGGGCAGCACCTCGGCGTCATGGCGAAGGCGATCGGCATGAACGTCATCGCGTACGATATCTATCACATCGACGGCATCGAGCAGCAGCTCGGCATTCCATATGTCGAGATGGACGAACTGCTCATGAAGTCCGATTTTATCAGCGTGCATGCGCCCGCGGTCGACGGCGGCGCGATCATCAATGCGGACACGATCGCAAAGATGAAGGACGGCGTCTGCATCATCAATACGTCCCGCGGCAAGAATGTGGATGAGGACGCGCTGCTGGCGGCGCTCGAATCCGGCAAGGTGCGCGCGGCGGGCCTCGACGTGTTTGCGACCGAGCCGAGTCAGAACCACGCGCTGTATTCGCACCCGATGGTCTCCTGCACGCCGCACATCGGCGCGGCGACCGGCGAAGCGCAAAAGCGCATCGGCGCGGAGATCGTCGATATCATTACAAAGCAGTTCGCACTGTAAGAGCAAACCACAATCCAAAAGGGATGCGGGCAAAACCGCATCCCATTTCAGTTTTTGGAAGAGATCAGAGCTGTCCGCGCAGGGCGTAGACGCAGATGCCGACGCTTTCGCGCAGAAAGTTGTTCAGCGCGATGTACCAGACGTCCGGCGCGGCGATGCCCGCGGCGTCGAGTCCGGCGGCTTTGGCGACGCGGCCGGCGCGGAAGACGTGGAACCCGGTTGTGACGAAGGCGTATGTCAGATTCGGACCGAGCGCCTGTTCCGCGATGGATTTGGAAAACACGAAATTCTCGCGTGTGTTCGTCGATTCCGATTCGACAAGGATGCGGCCCGGGTCGATCCCCTTCCGTTCGATCAGGTATTGCTGCATGGCGACGGCTTCGGCGACGGTCTCGCCGTTCCCCTGCCCGCCCGATACGACCGCGACGGCGTTCGGGTGCGAGTTGAGGTAGTCCGCGGCGGTATCGAGCCGGTTCGAAAGCACCCAGGTCACGCGGTCGCCGTGGACGGCCGCGCCGAGTACGACAACGACGTCCGCGTCCACGTCCTTGGCGCGCTTTGCCGCCGTTCCCATCAGCAGACCGCAGACGAGCAGGATCACGCCCGCGACGGCATAACCGACGGTCGCGGCCCATTTCAGCGCGAGCAGAATGCCGTGATCCATGCGCGGCAGCAGCCAGGCGAGCAGCACGAGCGGCACGCCGAAAAACGCCGGCAGAATCACGCCGAGGTTGAAGTTGGACAGGGTGGAGACGATCGCCGTGTCCGCAATCAGCAGCAGGCCGACCGTCAGCAGAACGATGCGTAGGGCGGTGGATGACTGCAAGGCTATTCGCTCTCCTTCAGAATGTAGGCCGCAAACGCGCGCGGCGTATGCAGATCGGGCGCGACGTCGGTGTCGATCACGACGTGGAACGATTCGGAAAGCTGCTCCAGCAGCGAAAGGTACGTCAGCGAGTCGCCGCCGAGATCGTACTGGAAATGGCTGTCCGGCAGAATCGCCGACGCCGGAACGCCGGTCACCGCCGAAAACGATTCGATCACGCGCGGCAGGATTTCCGCGACGCCCGCGTCATACAGCGTTTCGACGGGCGCAGCCGGGCGATCCGCTTCGACCACGTCGAGCGTGCCTTCCCGGATGCGGCGGCGCACTTCGCCGTTCTGCACCTTGCGCGTCAGCGCGAGCGGCAGCGGCTCGCGCGCGATCAGGAATTTCTGCACGCGATACGCGCTCGGCAGCGTTTCGTTCTTTTCATAGAGCCGGCGCGAAAGCGTCGCCAGCGCATATACGTTGTTTTGGTTCGGCTCGACGACCAGCGTCAGCTGCGGGCCGCTTTGTGCCGGAAGCTCGACGGCGGCCAGCGCGGCGATCAGCGGACTGCCGAACGCGGATTCGATCAGCGCGGGCGCGATGCGCTCGCCGTTTGCGCCGTTGATCATGTCGTCGGTCCGGCCGGCGAACGAAAGCGATCCGTCCGGCTCCGCGGTCATGCAGTCCTGCGTATCGAACCACTCCATCGGGTCGTGCGGGATGCGCTTCCCGTCGCGGTACTCGGCCGAAAAGCAGGTCTGCCCGCGCACGCGCAGCGTTTCGTTCTCGATCCGCGTTTCCATCGTCGGAAACGGTTTGCCGACGGTGCCTAAAAGCCGCGCCTTTGCGCTCTGCCGCAGCTCGACCGAGGCGATGCCGATTTCCGTCATGCCGTAGCCGTTGTACAGCGGATAGCCGATGCCGTTGATCACGCGCATCGTGTCCGCCCGCAGCGCGCCGCCGCCGGAAATGCAGAACCGCACCGCGTCGCCGAGCGCCTGTTTCTGCACCGAGCGCATCAGCTTGCGGGCAAGGAACCGCCCGAGCCGCGGGATCGGCAGATTCTGCAGCGCCAGCGAGAGCTTCAGCCCGCGTTCGAGCTTTTCGCTCTGGCCCGTGCGTTTCGCCGCGCGGAGCACCTGGTCGGCGACCGCGTTCCAGAAGACCGGCAGAGCAAAGATGTGCGTGACCTCATGCGTCCGGCAGGTGCGCCCGATCGCCTCCGGCGAAAGCGAAGGCAGCAGAACGAGCGTCCGACCGAAGCAGGAGAACCACAGCAGCACGGCGCTGAGCCCGAAAATATGATAGAACGGCAAAAAGGCAAGCAGCTTGATCTTGCCGTGCACGAACGTCGCAACGGAGCGGTTGTTTTTCAGGATGTAGCCGGAGTTTCGGATCTGCGCGCAGACGGCCTTGCCGTCGAACGAAATCAGCTTCGGCGCGCCGGTCGTGCCGGACGTGCAGAGAATGATATCGTCCGCCCAATCGCAGTACGGCTCGCCGTTCGCTTCGCGAAGTTCCGCAGGCGTGATCTGCTCCGCGCCGGCAAACGCGCGGTCGGCAATCACATAGCGTGCGCCGGCGGCGCGGATGCACCCCTCCGTCATCTCGACGGGCGCGATCGTATTCAGCAGCAGCGGCCGGAATCCGGCGCGCAGGATCGCCCAGAACGAAACGACCCAATCGACGCTGTTCGGCAGATACAGACCGACGGGGCTGTTCTTCGGCAGCGAGGTAAGCCGCGCGTGCAGGGCGGCGGTCGCCTGTTCGATGCGCTGCTGCGTTTCGCCGTAGGTGATGGAGCAGACCTGATCCAGTTCGGTCCATTCAAAATACGCTTCGTCCGTAAAACGAAACGCAAAGTCATATACGGTAGAGAGGGCCTGCGGAGCCCTCTCTATTTCCAGTATGATTCGTTCGTAGAAAGTCATTGTTTATTGCGCGGATTTTTTACGGCGGGTAACGCCGAACATTTCTTTATACAGGGCAAGGTACTTCTTCGCCGACGCTTTCCAGCTGAAGTCTTCCCGCATCGCGCGATGGACGAGCCGATCCCACATCGCCGGATCGTTCCGCCAGAACCGTACCGCGTCTTCGATCTGATACAGCATCTCGTGCGCGTTGTAGTTTGCGAAGCAGAAGCCGGTGCCTTCGTCCGTGTACTTGTTGTACGGAACGACCGAGTCCTTGAGACCGCCGGTTTCGCGCACGATCGGGATCGTGCCGTAGCGCATCGCGATCATCTGGCTCAGGCCGCACGGCTCGAACTGGCTCGGCATCAGGTACATGTCGCTCGCGGCATAGACGCGGCGCGCGAGCTTTTCATCCAGCACGGCGCAGAGCACGACCATGCCCGGATATCTCCGCTGCGCGTCCCGCAGCATGTCGATGTACCGCTGCTCGCCGAGGCCGACGACGACAAACTGCACGTCGAGCGAAAGGATCTCGTTCAGCACGCAGGCGATCAGGTCGAGGCCCTTCTGGTCGGTCAGACGCGAAACGATCGAAATCATCGGCACGTCGCGCTCGGCAAGGCCGAGTTCCTGCTGCAGTTTGGTCTTGAGGATCTTCTTGACCTTCGGGTTGCGCACGGAATAATGCTCCGACAGCGCGGCGTCGGTATGCGGATCGTAGGAACCGGTGTCGATGCCGTTCAGAATGCCGGACAGCGAGTACCGGCGCGCGCAGAGCAGCCCGTCGAGCCGCTCGCCGAAGTACGGCATCGTGATCTCGTTCGCATAGGTCGGGCTGACCGTCGTGATGCGGTCGGAGTAGACAAGGCCGCCCTTCATGAAGGAAATCAGGCCGTAGAACTCCAGCCCGTCGGGCGTGAAGTACCGTCCGTCGATGTGCAGCACCGAAGCGATCTTGTCCCAGCGATAGAGGCCCTGGAACCGCAGATTGTGAATCGTGTAGACGGTCTTGATCTTTGCGTAGTCGGGATCGAGCGCGTACTGCGTTTTGAGCAGCGCCGGAACCAGACCCGTCTGCCAGTCGTTGCAGTGGATCACGTCCGGGAAGAAGTCGATCTTCGGCAGCGAATCGAGCACCGCGCGGCAGAAGAACGCATAGCGGTATCCCTCCTGCTCGTCGCCGGTATAGACGCCGTCATGTCCGAACATCGCAAGGTTGTCGATGAAGTAGAACATCACGCCTTCGTACTCGAGCGCATCGATGCCGCAATAGACGCTGCCGCCGCCGAACGGAAGCTGATAATGGCAGATATGGTGCATGGCGGTGATGTAGGAATAATCGATCACCCGATACTTCGGGATCATGACGCGCACATCCACGCCCTGCTTCAGAAGCTCCTTCGGGAGCGATCCGACGACGTCGGCAAGCCCGCCGGTCTTAACGAACGGAAAACATTCGCTGGCGCAAAACAGTACCTTCATTTGTTTCTCCTATCCTTGCTGGTTTTCAAAAATCGGCGCGCGGTCAGACCGTTGCGCCTTTCTTCAGTACGATCGGGAAGTTCTCATAGCCGATCAGCGAGCGGCCCGGACGGATCACGCAGTTCTTGTCGCAGATGACGTGATCGAGCACCGCGCCTGCGCCGACCGTCGTGCCCTGGAGCAGGATGCTGTTCGTAACCTTCGCGCCCTCGGCAACGGTGACGCCGCGGAACAGGATCGAATCGGAAACCGCGCCGTCGATGACGCAGCCGTCGGCCAGCATCGCGTTGCTGACGTCCGAATTCGGGCCGTACTTCGCGGAGACCTGGTCCTTCACCTTCGTGACGACCGGATGCTCGTGGTTGTAGAGATCGCGCGCATAGTTGACGTTCAGCATATCCATGCTGCACTTATAATACGTGTTGATCGAGTCGAGCCGTGCAACGTAGCCGTCATACCGCCAGCCGTAGATCTTCAGCGTGCCGCAGAGCCGCTGCAGAATGTCGCGCGTGAAGTCGGAATCGCCGCGCGCATACGCTTCTTCGATCAGGTATTCGAGGAGCTTCTTTTCCATGATCATCGCGTCGCAGGAACGGGCGTTCGTGCGCGGACGGTAGGGGTTCCACTCCATCTCGGTCACGCGGCTGTCTTCGCGCATGATCAGCCGGAGGTCGCGGTTCTGGTCTTCCGGATTGAACTTCGGATCGATGTTGTACATGATCGTGATGTCCGCGCCGGTCTCCACGTGCTTTTTCAGCATGTCCTCAAACGTCGTGTTGAAGATCGTGTGCGAACCGGTCAGCAGGACGTACTTCTGCGTGCTGCGGCGGATATACGTCATGACCGCGTGAATCGCGTCGATGTCGCCGCGGAACACGCCCGCGTTGTCCTTCGTCATAAACGGCGGCAGGATGAACATACCGTCGTGCTTGCGGTTCAGATCCCATTCCTTGCCGGAGCCGAGATGGTCCATCAGGGAATGGTAGTTCTTCTGCATGATGACGCCGACGTTGTCGATACCGGAATTGACAATGTTCGACAGCACGAAGTCGATGCAGCGATAGCGGCCGCCGAACGGAACGGCAGCGACGGAACGGGACAGCGTCAGTTCCCGCAGCAGCGGGGTGGTGTCGCCGGTATAAATCAGAGCAAAGGTATCGTGGATCATACTCAAGCCTCCTTCGTGAACAGATGCAGCGTATCCGCATTGACGACCGCGCCCTGCGGAATATAGGTGCCGGCGGGGATCGAAACGTCGTTGCCGAGCAGCGTGATATCGTCGGTCAGGCGGTTGTCCACCGTCTCGCCCTCGCGGAGGGGACCGCCGATCGTGCAGCCGTCGCCGATCACGACGTTTTCACCGATGATCGCCTTCTTGACGGAGCAGTTCTTGCCGATCATGGCGTTCGGGAACACGACGGAATCCAGGATTTCGGTGTTGATGTCCTCATGCGTACCCGCAAACAGAACCGAGTGCTGTACGACGCCGCGGACGACGCAGCCTTCGGTCACAAGGCTGTCCGAAACCTTGGCGGTTTTGTCCATATAGTGCGGCGGCAGCGCCAGGTTGTGCGTATAGATGCGCCACGCGGGATCGTTCAGGTCGAGCACCGGCGTCGTGCCGAGCATGTCCATGTTCGCTTCCCACAGCGAGGTGATCGTTCCGACGTCCTTCCAATACCCGTCGAACGGATAGGCCATCATCTTTTCGCCGGCGTTCAGCATGCTCGGGATGATGTTCTTGCCGAAGTCGTTCTCGGAATTCGGATCGTTGTCGTCCATCTCCATGTACTTGCGGAGGAGCTTCCAGTTAAAGATGTAGATACCCATCGAAGCGTTGCCGCTCTTCGGGTTCTTCGGCTTCTCCTCGAACGAGGTGATGTTGTTGTTCTCGTCCGCGTTCATAATGCCGAACCGGTGCGCTTCGGAAAGCGGTACGCGGAAGACCGCGATCGTCGCCGCCGCGTTGTTCTCGATGTGGAAGTTCAGCATCTTGTGATAGTCCATCTTGTAGATGTGGTCGCCGGAAAGAATCAGGACGTATTCCGCATCGTACTGATCGAGGAACTCACGGTTCTGCCAGATCGCGTTCGCCGTGCCGCTGTACCAACGGCCGTCTTTTTCGGTCATATACGGCGGAAGGACGAAAACGCCGCCGGAGCTGCGGTCAAGGTCCCAGTGCTGACCGGTGCCGAGGTATGCGTTCAGCGCGAGCGGACGGTACTGCGTCAGAACGCCGACGGTGTCGATGTCCGAATTGACGCAGTTGGACAGCGGAAAGTCGATGATGCGATACTTTCCGCCGAACGGGACGGCAGGCTTCGCCATATGGGACGTCAGGATGCCGAGACGGCTGCCCTGACCACCCGCAAGCAGCATGGCAACGATTTTTTTCTTCATAGCGATCTCCTTTTTTTATTATGGATTCGGGGTGAATTTAAAATAGCAAGCGCCGTAAGGCGGAAGCTTCAGATGGACGGACTGGGCGAATCGGCCCTGCCCTTCATTCACGGTCTGCACCGTGCCGTTGACATAATTGCCGGTGCCGCCGAAGCGCGGTTCGTCGGAGTTGAACACCTCGGTATACGAGCCGGCGCGTTCGCTGCCCATGCGATAATCGTCCCAGGGAACGGGCGTAAAGTTATAGGTGCAAAGCAGGGTGTTGCCGCTGCGGTCGCGCCGGACGAACGAGCAGACCGAATGGACCGAATCGTCCACGACGATCCAGTCGAACCCGTGCCAGTCGTCGTCGCATTCATACAGCTCCGGCGTTTCGGCATAGAAGTGATTCAGCGCGCGGACGAAGCGCTGCATCTCCGCGTGCTTCGGGTATTCGAGCAACAGCCAGTCGAGCGAATCGTCGAACCGCCACTCGATGAACTGCCCGAGCTCCATGCCCATGAACGTGAGCTTCTTGCCCGGATGCGCGAACTGGTAGGCGTAAAGCAGGCGCAGCTGCGCGAACTTCTGCCAGTAATCGCCGGGCATCTTGTTCAGCATCGAGAGCTTGCCGTGCACGACCTCGTCATGCGAGAACGGCAGGATGTACTGCTCCGAAAAAGCGTACATCAGAGAGAACGTCAGTTTTTCGTGGTGCCATTTGCGATACAGCGAGTCCATCTGCATGTAGGACAGCGTATCGTTCATCCAGCCCATGTTCCACTTGTAATCGAAGCCGAGCGAATCCTCGCCCTTGTCGGTGACGTGCGGGAACGCGGTGCTTTCCTCCGCGATCAGCATCTTGTTGCCGGGCAGGGCGTGCACGACCTCGGCAAGCCGCTTGAACAGCGAGATCGCGTCGAGGTTTTCGCGTCCGCCGAACATGTTCGGAATCCACTCGCCGTCGTTGCGCCCGTAATCAAGGTACAGCATACAGGAGACGGCGTCGACGCGCAGCCCGTCCACATGGAACTCCTTCAGCCAGTACAGCGCGCTGCCGATCAGAAAGCTCCGGACCTGCGTCCGGCCGTAGTCGAACAGCAGCGTTCCCCACTGCTTCATATCGGAACGGCGCGGATCGGGATGCTCGTACAGCGGCGTGCCGTCAAACCGCGCGAGGCCGTACGCGTCGCGCGTGAAGTGCGCGGGAACCCAGTCCATAATGACGCCGATTCCCTTTTCGTGCGCACGGTTGATCAGATATTTCAGTTCGTCGGGCGTGCCGTAGCGTGCGGTCGGGGCGTAATAGCCCGTGACCTGATAGCCCCAGCTCGGCCCGAACGGGTATGCCATCAGCGGCATCAGTTCGATATGCGTATAGCCGAGATCGACGACGTAGTCAATAAGCTGGTTGCCGAGCTCGCGATACGAAAGGCCCTTCTTCCAGGAACCGAGATGCACCTCGTAAATGTTCATCGGCTCGTCGTGCCGCCGCGAGCATGTTTCGAGATATTCCGCGTCCGTCCACTCGTAGTCGCCGCATTCCCAGACCATCGAGGCGGTTCCGTTCGGCTCCACGCGCACGGCATACGGGTCCGCCTTGCAGACGACGACGCCGTCCGCGCCGAGGATCGAGTACTTATACAGCATCTGCTCCCTGGCGATCCCGATAAAGCATTCCCAGACGCCGGTCTGACCGACGAGCGTCATCGGATCGGCGGAAGGATTCCAGTAGTTCCAGTCGCCAACGACCGAAACGCTGAGTGCGTTCGGCGCCCAGACCGAAAAGCGCCACATCGGATACCCGTTGTGTTCCACCCGATGACAGCCGAGCGTTTTATACGGGGAAAGCGACGTGCCCTCGTTGAAATAGTATAATTCCAGATCCGTTAAATGTGACATGATTCCTCTCACTGTGTTTGGCTTTTTTCCGCCGAGCGGATGGGACAAAGCGGATCAGGCTTCCACATTTCTCCATGGTTATCATAACATACTTCTTACAAAAAGGGAAACGCTTTTTTCGGAAACAACTGATATATTACTGAAAATTTTGTTTTTCATTCTTTCTTGTGAGCGACGAACGAAAAACCGAATGCGCTGCGAAAGGTGCGGAGAACAATCCGGCGGGAACTTTTTTCAATTTCTTGTAAAATCCGGATTGCCGAAGCGAAGGTTGTATGATAGAATATACATGCGATTTTCCGGCGGACCGCACGGGGACAGAAAAGGCGGCGGCCGGGCATCTCGAAGGGAGGCAGGCATGGCGAGATACATTATGGCGCTCGACGCGGGAACGACGTCGAACCGGTGCATCCTGTTTGACGAACGCGGCAAGATGCATTCGGTGGCACAGCGGGAGTTTCCGCAGTATTTCCCGAAGCCCGGCTGGGTCGAGCACAACGCAAACGAAATTTGGGCGACGCAGCTTTCTGTCGCTGTGGAAGCGATGCAGCGCATCGGCGCGACGGCCGAGGATATCGCCGCGATCGGCATCACGAATCAGCGCGAAACGACGGTCGTCTGGGACAAGCGCACCGGCGAACCGATCTGCCCGGCGATCGTATGGCAATGCCGCAGAACGGCGGAGTACTGCGATCTTTTGAAGGCGAAGGGGCTTGTCGAATGGTTTCGCAACAAGACGGGGCTGGTGCTCGACGCGTACTTTTCGGGCACGAAGCTGCGCTGGATATTGGAGAACGTACCGCGGGCGCGGGAGCGCGCCGAGCGCGGCGAGCTGCTGTTCGGCACGGTGGAAACGTGGCTGATGTGGAAGCTGTCCGGCGGCAAAGTGCATGTGACGGACTATTCCAACGCGTCCCGCACGCTGCTGTTCAATATCAACACGCTCGACTGGGACGACGAGATCCTGGACCTGATGAACATTCCGCGCTGCATGCTGCCGGAACCAAAGCCCTCAAGCGGTATCTTCGGTTATGCGGACCCGAAGTTCCTCGGCGGGCCGATTCCGCTGGCCGGCGCGGCGGGCGACCAGCAGGCCGCCCTGTTCGGGCAAACGTGTCTTGCGCCGGGCGAAGCGAAGAATACGTACGGCACGGGCTGCTTCCTTCTGATGAACACCGGCGAGAAACCCGTGTTCTCGCAGAACGGGCTCGTGACGACGATCGCCTGGGGTCTGGAAGGAAAGGTGACCTATGCGCTGGAGGGCTCGATCTTCGTGGCCGGCGCGGCGATCCAGTGGCTGCGGGATGAGATGCGTATGATCGAGTCCGCTGCCGATTCGGATTACATGGCGCGCAAAGTGCGCAATACGAACGGGTGCTACGTCGTTCCGGCGTTTACCGGTCTCGGCGCGCCGCACTGGGACCCGTACGCGCGCGGCACGATCGTCGGGCTAACGCGAGGCTGCAATAAGTACCATATCATCCGCGCGACGCTCGATTCGATCGCGTATCAGACGAACGAAGTTTTGACCGCGATGCGCGCGGATTCGGGCATTACGCTGTCCACGCTGAAGGTCGACGGCGGCGCAAGCGCGAACAACTATCTGATGCAGACGCAGGCCGATATCATCGACGCGCCCGTGGAGCGGCCGACCTGCGTGGAGACCACGGCGCTCGGCGCGGCGTATCTGGCCGGGCTTGCCGTCGGGTATTGGAAGGATAAGCTCGACGTCATCCGCAACCGTTCGATCGATCGCGTGTTCTCGCCTGCGATTTCGGAGGAGGAGCGCGCGGCGCGGATCAAGGGCTGGAACAAGGCGGTCAAGTGCGCCTATCATTGGGAGAAAGAGGAACTATGAAGTACGATGTACTGATCATCGGCGCGGGCGTGACGGGGTGCGCCGTCGCGCGGTGGCTGTCGCAATACGACGCGTCGGTCTGCGTTCTCGAAAAAGAGGAGGACGTTTGCTGCGGCACGTCGAAGGCGAACAGCGCGATCCTGCACGCGGGCTTCGACGCGAAGCACGGCACGCTGATGGCGAAGCTGAACGTGCGCGGCAGCGAAATGGCGGAAGCGCTCTCGAAGGAGCTGGATTTTTCATACGATCGCTGCGGCAGTCTCGTCGTCTGCCTTTCGGAAGAGGACCGGCCGCGGCTGATCGCGCTGTACGAGAACGGCGTGAAGAACGGCGTCAAGGGGCTGGAGATCATCGAGCGCGACCGGCTCATTGCGATGGAGCCGAACGTTTCGGACAGCGCCGTCGCCGCGCTCTGGGCGCCGACCGGCGCGATCGTCTGTCCGTTTGAAATGACGCTCGCGTTTGCGGAAAACGCCGCGGAGAACGGAACGACGTTCTGCTTCGATACCGCGGTGCAGTCGCTTGTGCGGACGGACGCAGGCTGGCGCGTCGAAACCGATCGCGGCGTGTTCGAAGCGAAAGCGATCGTCAACGCGGCCGGCGTGTATGCGGACGTGTTCCACAACGCGGTTTGCGATAAACCGATCCATATCACGCCGCGGCGCGGCGATTACTGCCTGCTCGACCATGCGGCCGAGGGTTTCGTGCGGCATACGGTGTTTCAGCTGCCGGGGATCAAGGGCAAGGGCGTATTGGTCAGCCCGACCGTCCACGGCAACGTAATCGTCGGGCCGACGGCGATCGACGTTGACGACCGGGAAGGAACGAATACGACGGCGGACGGTCTGAACGATCTGATGCAGAAAGCGGGCATGGCGGTGAAGAACCTTCCGCTGCGGCAGACGATTACGAGCTTTGCCGGCCTGCGCGCGCATGAGGACGGGCACGAATTCATCGTGCAGGAATCCGCCCCCGATTTCTTCGACTGCGCCGGAATCGAATCCCCCGGCCTTTCGAGCGCGCCTGCGATCGGCGAAATGGCGGCCGGACTGCTTTGGGAACGGTACCGCTGGACGAAAAAGCCCGACTGGAACCCGACGCGGCGCGGAATTCTCGATCCGAAGACGCTTTCAACGGAGGAATGGAACGCGCTGATTCAGAAGGAACCGGCTTACGGGCAGATCATCTGCCGCTGCGAAAGTGTGACGGAGGGCGAAATCCTCGACGCGATCCGCCGTCCGCTTGGCGCACGCAGTCTCGACGGGGTCAAGCGGCGTACGCGTGCCGGCATGGGGCGCTGTCAGGCGGGGTTCTGCTCGCCGCGCGTCATGGAAATTCTTTCGCGCGAGCGGAACGTGCCGCTTTCGGAGATTACAAAGAACGGCAAGGGCTCGGAGCTGATCGTCGGCACGGCGAAGGACGTGTATCGGGAGGTGCGCGATGAAGCATGATCTGATCATTCTCGGCGGCGGCCCGGCGGGGCTTGCCGCGGCAATCGCCGCTTACGACGCGGGCGTGCGCGATCTTCTGATCGTCGAACGCGACAAGGAGCTCGGCGGCATTCTGAACCAGTGCATCCATAACGGGTTCGGTCTGCATACGTTCAAGGAAGAACTGACCGGCCCGGAATATGCGGCGCGGTTTATCGCGGGTGTGCGCGAACGGAACATTCCGTACCTGCTGAACACGATGGCGCTGCACGTCTCGCCGGACAAGGTTGTGACGCTGATGAACCGCACGGACGGGATTCAGACCGTGGAGGCGAAGGCGATTCTGCTGGCGATGGGCTGCCGCGAACGCAGCCGCGGCGCGCTGAACATCCCGGGCTACCGTCCCGCCGGCATCTACTCGGCAGGCACGGCGCAGCGGCTTGTGAATATGGAAGGGTTTCTGCCCGGGCGCGAGATCGTGATCCTCGGCAGCGGCGATATCGGTCTGATCATGGCGCGGCGGTTGACGCTCGAGGGCGCGAAGGTCAAGGTCGTTGCGGAACTGATGCCGTATTCCGGCGGTCTGAAACGAAATATCGTCCAGTGCCTCGACGATTACGGGATTCCGCTGAAGCTGAGCCATACGGTCGTGGATATCCGCGGACGCAAGCGCGTCGAGGGCGTGACGATCGCGGCGGTGGACGAGCGGCTGAAGCCGATTCCCGGCACCGAGGAGGATTATGATTGCGATACGCTGCTGCTCTCCTGCGGCCTGATCCCGGAGAACGAGCTTTCGCGGGAAATGGGCGTTGCGATCAATCCGGTCACGAACGGGCCGCGCGTCAACGAATCGCTCGAAACGTCGATTCCCGGCGTGTTTGCGGCGGGCAACGTGCTGCACGTGCACGATCTCGTGGACTTCGTTTCCGAAGAAGCCGCGGCGGCGGGCCGCGCGGCGGCTGCGTACATCGCGGCGGGCGACGCCGAGCGGCACGAGATTCCGATCCGGTTCGAGGGCGGCGTGCGCTATACCGTTCCGGCGACGATCGATCCGGCGTTTGTGCGGGACGCGCTGACGGTGCGGTTCCGCGTCGGCAGCGTAATGAAGAACCGCGTCGTCCGCGTGCTGATGGACGGCGAGGAGGTCGGGAAACGGCGGCGGCAGATCATGGCGCCGGGCGAGATGGAGGAAGTGAAGCTGACGCGCGCGCAGTTTGACGCGCATCCCGCGCTCGGCGAGCTTCTGATCCGGATTGAGGAGGCGTAAGATGGAGACCGTTCAACTGATTTGCATCGGCTGCCCGATGGGCTGTCCGATGACCGTAACGATGGAAAACGGCGTTGTGACGTCGGTGACCGGCAATACCTGCAAGCGCGGAGACGTGTATGCGCGTAAAGAGGTCACCGCCCCGACGCGGATCGTCACGAGTACCGTGCGCGTTTCGGGCAGCAAAACCGGCGCGGTCACGGTTCCCTGCAAGACAAAAACGGACCTTCCGAAAGGCGACATTTTCCGCTGTATGCGGGCGTTGGCCGACGTCACGGCGGCGGCCCCGATCCGGATCGGCGACGTGCTGGTTCCCGACGTGGCGGGAACGGGCGTGGACGTGATCGCAACGAAGGACGTGGAATAAGATCAAAAATATTCAGGAGGAAAGAAAACCATGGAACAGAAAATCAAACGCATCGGTGTTTTGACGAGCGGCGGCGACGCACCCGGCATGAATGCCGCGGTTCGTGCGGTCGTTCGTACGGCGAGCGCCTACGGCATCGAGTGTATCGGCATTCGGCGCGGCTGGCAGGGATTGATTACGGGGGACTTCGTTCGTCTTTCCTCCGCTGACGTGGGCCATACGCTGTCCCGCGGCGGTACGATCCTGTTTACCGCGCGCAGCGAAGACTTCATGACGGAAAAGGGCCGCAAGAAGGCGGTCGCCACCTGCCGGATGCTCGGGCTCGGCGGCGTCGTCGCAATCGGCGGCGACGGCACGTTCCGCGGCGCGCTGGAGCTGTCCCGCCTCGGCGTTCCGACGGTCGGCATCCCGGCGACGATCGACAACGACGTCGGCTGCACGAATTATACGATCGGCTTCGATACCGCGTGCAACACGGCGATCGAGTGCATCGACAAGCTGCGCGATACGATGCAGTCGCATGAGCGCTGCTCGATCGTTGAGGTCATGGGCCGCAACGCGGGCTTTTTGGCGCTGTACGTCGGCATCGCGGTCGGCGCGACGGCGGTTCTTGTGCCGGAACGGGAACTCAATTTCGAAAAGGACGTCGTGGAGCGGATTCAGGATTCGCGCGTCGCGGGCAATACGCACTTCATGATCGTCGTTGCCGAAGGCGTCGGCAGCGCGGTGGAGATCGGCAAGCGCATCAAGGAAGAGATCGGCATCGACCCGCGCGTGACCGTGCTCGGTCATATCCAGCGCGGCGGCGCGCCGAATGCGCGCGACCGTGAGACCGCAACCCGCATGGGCTACTATGCCGTGCGCGCGTTCGCGGAAGGCCGCGCCAACTGCATCATCTGCACGCAGGAGGGCGGCATCGTCGAGATTCCGATCGAGGAAGCGCTCGCGATGAAGAAGCACCTGCAGATGATTCGCTACGAGATCATGGAAGCCACGCAGGTCGGCAGCCATATCACAGTGTAAGGAACCTGCATTTGTTTGCCGCACCGGGAAACCGGTGCGGTCAGACTGTCGTAAAAGGGGTCAGACCATTTGCGGCAAATTGGAATTGTTTTAACTTGTATGTGGAAAAGGCGGAAAAATCCGCCTTTTCTCTGATTATATGCCGCAAATTATCCGCGTTTTCGCCCTCGGCATAGCGTCAGTATAGCCTTCGGGGCGAAAACGCGAATTCTGCCTGCCTTATCAACAGCCCCTTACAGCGCTCAAAGAGTTTTGAGACAACGCCTTTTTGTATACACAAATCGGGCGGGAATTGCATAGGGTAGGACAGAGGCCCTCGCCGCAGCGCGGGCAAGAAAGGAGAATTCCATGGCTGTTACCATTACCAATCGCGCCTCTTTGCGCTATACCTACGGCGCGGTGACCGAAACCGTCGCCTCGAATGTTGCGAGCACCGTTGTGAACGACCCGCTGAACATGACAAAAACGTCGCTCGAAACCGCGTATCGCGCCGGCGAAGCGATCACCTACATCATTACGGTCACGAACGGCACCGACGCGGCGCTTTCGAACGTGACGATCGAGGACGATCTCGGCGCGTATTCCGTTTCCGCTTTGCAAACCGCCGTTCCGCTGACCTACGAGGGACCGGCGCAGCTCTACTCGGACGGCGTGTTCGCTTCCGAACTGACGCCGGCCGTCGGGCAGGACAGCGTTTCGTTCACAATCCCGTCGATTGCGCCCGGCTCGACCGCGACGATTCTGTATAAGGCCGTGCCGAACGAGTACGCGCCGATGGAGCCGGACAGCGCGATCACCAACACGGCGACGTTTACGCCCGCCGCAGGGGATCCGATCACCGCGACGTATTCGCTGCCGGTCGATACCTATGCCGCCGTTTCGATCGAAAAGGAGATGTCGCCGAACCCCGTGACGGGAGGCGGCACGATCCGGAACACGTTCACGATCCTGAACACCGGCAATACCGAGGCGACCGATCTTGTGCTGTCCGATCCGTTCCAGCCCGCGCTGAACAACCTGACCGTTTCGATCAACGGCACGCCGGTTGCCGCGTCGGACTATACCTACGTGGGCGGCGTGCTGACGCTGCCGGCGGAAGGCGCTGCGACCGTGCTGTCCGTTCCGGCTGCGACCTATACGCAGGACCCGGACACGGGCGTAGTTTCGTCGTTGCCCGGCATGACGGTCGTCACCGTTTCGGGAACGATCTGAGCCGTTTCGACGGGTTTTCGGGGTGACAAATCGGCGTTTCCGTGCTATACTCTTTGCAGGCTCGAACAAGGAGGGAGGGAATGCCGATGCGTCGTCTGTTTCCGGGCGTGTTTGCCGTTATTCTGGGTACGGCAATCGTGTTTTGCATCCCTCTGTTTTTGATGCTGCTTGCTCTGTCGGATGCGATCGAAGCTTCGCCGAAGCCGCTGCTGGTGATGAGCTTTCTGCTTGCCGGCGTGCTTGCGTTCTGGGTGCTGCTGTCGATCCCGCGGCTGCTGCGGATTCGCCGCCGCGCAAAGAAAGGGCGCGTGTACAGCGATACGTACCTGGAAACGGCGGAGCTGAAGTCGATCGTGACGCTGGCGTTCGGCGTGTTTGTGAACCTCGCGTATGCGGCGTTCAAGCTGGTCGCGGCGGCGCGGTACCAGACGCTGCTGTTCGCCGCCGAAGCGTTTTACTATCTGATGTTGTCCGGCGTGCGGCTGCTGCTGGCGTTTCACGCGTTTTCCGGGCGGCGGCAGGGCGAGCGGCGGCTCGCTTCCGCATGGAAGAGCTATCGCCGCTGCGGCTGGGAATTGCTGCTGCTCGACGTGGCGATGGGATTCGTGATCCTGCAGTCGCTGCGCAGCAACACCGATTCGGTCAAGTTTGCCGCGGTCGTGTACGTCTCGGCTTCCTGGGCGTTTTACCGGCTCACGGCGGCGATCGTGCAGATCATCAAGTTCCGCAAAACGGATCGCCCGCTGATCGCCGCGTCAAAGACGATCAATCTGTCGGCGGCGCTGATGTCGCTTTACATTCTGCAGAACACGCTGCTGCTGCACTTCGGCAACGACGAGCTGTTCCGGCAGCGGATGAACACCGGGTTCGGCGTCGCGGTGACGCTGGCGGTCATTCTGCTCGCCGCCGCGATGATCGTGCGAGGCACGCGGCAGCTTTTGAAGATTCGCGCGTCCGCCGCGCTGCAGGAGCAGATCGAGCAGGAATTGCGGCAGGAGCAGGAACCCATAGAAGTATAATCAGGAGAGTCGCGTAAGCGACTCTTTTTGTGTAAATAAGGGCAAACGGAAAAGAACCTCTTGCATCCGGGTAAAATTGTGGTAAAATAAGAAAAAACGCGAGGTGAGTGCATGCAGGCAACCGATTTATCCCGGCTGATTGTGGCCGCGCGCGACGGCGACGCAACGCTTGTTATCAAGAATGCGCGCGTCATCAATGTCTTTACGAATGAAATCACGGAAGCCGACGTTGCGGTCAACGGCGATACGATCATCGGCGTCGGCTCGTTCTCCGGCAAACAGGAATACGACGCTGCCGGCGCGTATCTCGCGCCCGGCTTTATCGACGCGCACGTCCATATCGAAAGCTCGATGGTGACGCCCGCGTCCTTTGCGCGCGTGATTCTGCCGAAGGGCACGACGACGATCATCGCCGATCCGCACGAGATCGCGAACGTCGCCGGAACGGTCGGGCTTGAAGCGATCTATCGCCAGTCCGCGGACCTGCCGCTGCAGGTACTGTTCATGCTGCCGAGCTGCGTTCCCGCAACGCCGTTTGAGCACAGCGGCGCATGCCTCACGGCGGTCGACTTCATTCCGTTCATGCAAAAAAAGAGCCGCGTGCTCGGGCTCGGCGAGGTGATGGATTACGTTTCGACGGTCAACGCCGATCCGCAGCTGGTCGAAAAGCTGAAGCTGTTTTTCAACCGCCCGATCGACGGCCACGCGCCGCTGCTGTCCGGCCGCGATCTGAACGCGTACTGCATCGCCGGACCGCGGACGGATCACGAATGTTCGAACTTTGCGGAGCTGAAGGAAAAGCTGCGCAACGGCATGGCGGTGCTGATCCGCATCGGGTCGGCGGCGAACGGCGTGCAGGAAATGCTGGACGGCATCGTGTCCGAGCGGCTGCCGACCGATACGATCTGCTTCTGCACCGACGACAAGCACATCGAAAACATCCTGCGAGAAGGGCATATCAATTACATCGTGAACACGGCGATCCGCAGCGGCATTGCGCCGATCGAAGCGATCCGGATGGCGACGCTGAATACCGCGCGGACGTTCGGCCTGTCCCGGACGGGCGCGATTGCGCCCGGCTATCGCGCCGATATGATCCTGTTCGACAACCTTGCCGACGTGCAGCCGGAGGCTGTGTTCACCTGCGGCGAGCTGTACCGTCCGTCGGAATCGCTGAAAGGCCGTCCCGTGCCGGAGGAAGTATACGATACCGTGCATCCCGCGCCGGTTTCGCTCGCGTCGTTCCGGCTGCCGATTCGGAGCAACCCGACGCCCGTGATCGAAACCGTCCCGGGCCAGCTCGTGACAAAACTCGTGACGCGAACGGTCGACGTCGATGCGGACGGGCTGTTCGTTCCGAACGGGACGCAGAACAAGCTGGCGGTCATCGAGCGTCACCATGCGACCGGCAACATCGGGCTCGGCATCGTCGAAGGGCTGCACATCCACGGCGGCGCGGTCGCGTCGACCGTTGCGCACGACTCGCACAACATCGTCGTCGCGGGGGACAACGATGCGGACATGCTGCTTGCGGTGCAGACGCTGATCGACTGCCACGGCGGCTATTGCGTGATTCGCGGCGGCGAAGTCGCGGCGTGTCTCCCGCTGCCGATCGGCGGACTCATGACCGACGCGCCGATCGACGAGGTGCTGCAGGGACAGCGCGATCTGCTGGAGGCGGCGCGCGCGCTCGGCTGCAGGGACGAAAGCGATCCGCTCGTGCTGCTGTCGTTCCTGGCTCTGCCGGTGATTCCCGAAGCGCGGCTCACGGATATGGGCCTGTTCGACGTAACAAAGATGGCATTCGTCCAATAAGAGAGTAAAAAACAGGGAGCCGCAGCCCCGAATCGGGCTTGGCGGCTCCTTTTGTTGTCCGTTGTCAGTGCGTCAGCAGCAGAAATCCGGTCATCAGCGCGAGGGAGACGAGGATTGTCAACGTGGTCCAGCTGCTCGAAAGCGCATAGTCGCCGCCGCGCTCCAAGGTGAACGGCGGCGCGAGCGTCGCGATCGGCGCAAGCACGGCCACCGCCGCGCCGAGCCGCACCTCCTGCGAAAACGGCAGCAGCAGCCAGAAGCACAGCGCCAGCGGGATCGCAATGCCGTACCGCACCAGCAGCGTCTTTCCGATCCACCTCCACTGGGCTTTCGGGATCGAGAGGTTCATCCCGAACCCGATCATCAGCATTGCGAGGAACGCGTTGGCGTTGCCGCACAGGTCGCAGAACCGCACGACGACGTCCGGGATCGACACGCGAAGCAGCCGCAGCACGATCATCACAAGGTACACGAGCAGCAGAAACGTTTTGGCAAGGCGTTTCAGAATAACGCCGATCTGCAGTCCCTTCCCCTCCTGCATCGAACGGCAGATCTGATTGACCGCGCCGGTCGAGCCGAGCGCGCTGCCGGCGTCAAACATGCAGACGGCGACGACCGCTTCCGCGCCGAGCAGCCCCGTGATGTACGGCAGGGCGAAGCAGCCGATATTGAAGCCCATCAGGTTCAGCATGTCGAACACCTGCGCGTTCACGCCGCGCCGCCGGTTGATCAGCCAGCCGAGGGTCACGAACAGCGCCATGCAGGAAAAGCCGACGCTGATCATGACGAGGTATTCGAGGTTCAGCTCGGTGCGCGCAAAGTTGCGGATCACGACCGCGGGCAGCGTGATCCATAGGACGATTTTGGACACGACGCCGAACGCCTCTTTGGGCACGACCCCGAAGCGGCGCAAAAGGTACCCGACCGCGATGACCGCGACGAGCAAACCGGCTTGCAACAAAATCTCCTGCATGCTTCCGAGTATAGCCGCAATTTTGCCCGAAAGCAAGCGAAAACAGAAGAAAGTGCGTTTTCGCGCGCACTTTCTTCGGATGGAATCGTATTCTGTTGCTGCTCAGGAAAGGCGGATGCCGAAGATTTCCTGATCGCCGCGGCAGCCGACGATGAGCATTTGCCCATACACGGCCGGCGACGCTTCGAAGTTCGAATCCGTCGGGGCGATCGAGCTTAAGAGCTTGCCGGTTGCGCCGTCGAGCAGGAAGATATTGCCGCCGGAGTCGGCCTGCAGGATATAGCCGGTACCGTCCGCCGTATAGACCACGGCAGGGCTCGACCAGGTGTATTTCTCCATGTTGTACTGCCAGCGAACCGCGCGGGTCTCCTTGTCAAGCGCAACGAGCGCGCCGGAATCCTTGCCGCCGTAGCGGGCGATCGGAATAAAGACGAGATCGGAAAGGTTCCCCTGCCCGACGACCGCGGTCGCCTGAATGCCGCCGGAGACGCCGGAAACGGTCATGACCGTGACGCCGTACTGCCATTTGATCTCGCCGGTCATGGCGTCGATCTTGAAGAACGGCGCGACGCCGGAGCTGTTCTTGTCCTTCGTGAAGTGCAGCGACGTGCCGACGTACAGATACGCTTCGGTATCGCTGATCACGTCGAGCACAGGCGAGCCGTTCGTATCGTCCAGCGTGTCCGCAATCCAGACGCACCGGAACGTGTTCAGGTCGATGCACTGGAACAGGCCGTCGTTGCTCGAAAGGTAGAGGTAGCCGTTCCAGGCGACGGCGCTGCCCTCATAGCCGTACCATTTGTGCGAGAGGTCGGCGGTTTCGATGTCCGCGCCCCAGGAGATGTTGCTCGTGTAGGTGTGCTTGACGACGTTGCCCGGATTGATGCTGATGATGCCGTTTGCGCGGTCATAGTTCGTGTTCAGCTTCATCGTATAGATCACGCCGTTTTCGCCCGGATAGATCAGCGTGTCCGTCGTCGCGTCAACGAGCGGCGCGGAGTCGTAGGCGTAGAACACGCGCGGCGCGAAAGCGTCCGTGCCCTGCTTGCCGAACTCATAGATGACCTGATTCGTCAGCAGGTTGATGACGAACACGCGCGATTTCTGCGATTCCTCCTGATACTGGTCGCCGGAACCGACGTACAGCAGCGGATAGCCGCGCGGGTCGATGCTGCCGGTGCCCTTGAACGGGACGCGGAGCTTGATCGGATCGCGCGTCGGATTGCCGTTATAGAGATCGAAGAAGTAGATATTGCCGTCTTCCGTCGGGTAGATGACTTCGACAAGCCCGTCCTGCTCGCGGGCGGACTGATACATGCTCGCCATCTGGCGGCGCGTTTCGGCCGGCCATTCGACGATGAGCGGCTGTCCCGTCCAGCCGCAGCCGGACCAGGAGCCCTTGCCGGACGGCTTCGTGAGCGATCCGATGCCGTAATGCCAGACTGGCGTCATTTTGAATTCGGAGAGCGCGACCGTGCCGAACGACGATTGGTTGCGCCAGTTGTTGCCGCGGAACGTCAGAATGCCGTTGACCTGACTGTATGCTTCCGGCGCGGGGAACGTAAGCGTTTCGCTGCGCGTATAGCTTTGGGCGTCGATCTGCACGCCGTTTTCTTCGATCTTGTCGACATAGCGGTAGTTTTCCGGATTGGATTCCGCGACGGCGTGCGGCGTGGGCTTGGGCGTCGGGGTGGGCGTCGGC
>JAFSLH010000019.1 GCA_017448545.1 Clostridia bacterium | reverse complement strand
GGGCGTCGGCGTCGGCGTGGGCGTGGGCGTCGGCGAGCCGGAAACCTTGAATTCCTTGAAGCTGATCGGTTCCGCCGATGCGCCGTACATACCGGTCTCGTTCTGCGCGAGATACTCGGTATAGGCCGCCTGCTGCGCTGAGGAGCGCATGAGCTTGATGATGAGCACGCCGAGCAGCGCGACCAGCAGAAGCACCATGACGACAAACAGCGCCAGGATCAGATAAAACCGCGGCTGAACCTTCCTCCTTTTCTTTCGCTTCTTTTTGGTTATCGTATCCATAATACCTCCCAGTCAGGACACGCGGATCCCCCAGATATGGCGGGAGCGCGTGCCGATAACGATCAGATCCCCGAAAGCGCACGGAGACGCTTCGATATTTTCGGAGAACGCTCGGGTTGCAATTGTTTCTCCGGTCCGTCCGTCCAACAGGTACATGACGCCGGTATGATCGAAAATCACAAGGTAACCCCTGCCGGACGCGGAATACAGCGCGAGCGGCGAGCACCAGGTATAGCTGCCGAGCGAAATCTCCCATGCGATTTCGCCGGTTTCGGTATCAAACGCCAGCATCCGGCCGCCGGATTTGCTGCCGGTGGAGGCAAACGCGGTAAAGACAAGCCCGTCCAGCGATTGTTCGCCTAAGATTGCGCTCGACATGCAGCCGCCCGTGATGTGCGACGTCGTCGTAACCTCGGTATCGTATTGCCAGAGGATTTCGCCGGTCAGCGCGTCGAGCTTATAGAACGAGGAAATCCCCTTTCCGTTCTGCGCCGTTGCGTCGACGGTGTTGCCGATATAGAGGCAGCCGCCGCCGTCGGTCGGTTCGAATGCGGGCGTCGAATTGATATCGTCGACAAGGTCCTGCACCCAGACCGTTTCCATCGTGTTGAGGTCGATGCAGCGGATATAGCCGGCGTTGTCGCACAGCACGGCGTAGCAGCCGAACGCGACCGCGCTCGATTCATAGCCGTAGGCAAAGGCGCTGCTGCCGCCGAGCCGCCGCGCGGTGTACCGCTGCTTGACGACCGGGTCGGGCGACATCGTAAGCGTTCCCGCTTCCTCGTCGTATTGCGTGTTCATGTGCAGCGTGTAGAACACGCCGTTTTCGCCGGGAATCAGCGCCGTATCGCTCGCCGCGTCCACGAGCACCGAGCTGTCGTACGCAGTCCAGCTTCGGAGCGCAAAGCCGTCCTTTGCCTTGCCGACCTCCCAAAGCCGCGAAAAGTCGATCAGACTGTACGCCATCGCGCGGGCCTTGCCCGATTCGTTCTCATAGCTGTCGCCGGAGCCGACGTACAGGATCGGCCAGCCGCGCGGGTCGAGCGCGCCGGCGCCCTTGAACGGCATCCCGATCGAGAGCACGTCCCGCGTCGCTTTGCCGGTTTCGGCGTCCAAAAAGTAGACGTTGCCGTCCATCGAAGCGTAGATGACTTCGACCCAGCCGTCCTTTTCCTTGTATTCATCGTACAGGTTCATCACGCGGCGGGTCGCTTCGGGCCAGCTGACCATCAGACACTGCCCGGTCCAGCCGTTGCCGGTCCAGGAACCGCTGCCGCTCACGCCTTTCGGGAGCGACTTGGTCGCCTTGCTCCAGACGACTTCGATCTTGCCCGAAAGCTCCGGCACGGTTCCGTACGTCGGGTTTTGACGCAGGTTGCCGCCGCGCAGCGTGACGACGCCGGGGATCGCGGCGTAAGAACCGGTCATGTCAAACCGGATCGTCTGCTCGCGCGAAAAGTCCGAAACCCGCGTGCCGCCGATCTCCAGCGCGGTGCGGTAGCCGAACGTTTCCGGCTCCGTGCCCTCGATCGCGTGCGCGACCGGGTCGGGCGTCGGGGAAGGCGTCGGAGACGGCGTCGGCGTCGGGGACGGCGTGGGCGTATCGGTCGGAACCGGGATCGCGGTCGGCGCGGGCGTGGGCCTGTCCGTCGGGATCGCGGTCAGAACGGCGATGATCGGTTCGGGCGAGGGGGTCGGTTCCGGCGCGGAAACGGTCGTTTTTTGGCAGGCAAAAAAAAGGGAAAAAACAAGTATTGTTCCGAAGAACACACCCTTGCCTGCCAGTGATCGGATCCGCATTTGGAGAAACAACCCTCGTTTCATAACAAGATATGGGGGCAAAAACCGGGAACTGTTCCGAGGAACCAAATCCCTATTCGCATCCACAATACGCATTATAACACGGTCCTTTGAACAAAATTCGTTCTTTTTGTGAACACTTCTATACGTTTCTGTTGCAAAGCTGTGTCCGCCCGGGCGTTTATGAGCCCGGCAGAAGAACGAAAAACCGGCAAGCAAAACAAAAACCCGTTTTTTACGTTCTCTTGCTTGCAGGAACGGCAAAAAACGGGTATACTGATTCTGACCGGAACGAAAAAGGAGGTTCGGTATATGTTCCCATTTGATTTGGATGGAGACGGCCGCCTGGACGCGATTGAGCGCGCGACGATGGAAACGTATTTCTATCGGTATCTGACGGCGGATGACGACGCGATCCTGGACGATGAGGAGGATCTGTCGATCAACGATGAGGACACGTACACGTTTGAGGACTGAGCCGCGGCTCACGCCTTTGTGTCCCTGTCCGACGACGCTGCGGCGATGGCCGACAGCAATTTATAACGAATGAACCACTTCTTTGAACGGCGCGTCGATCTTCGGCAGCGCCGTTTTTGCGTCTTCTTCCGAGCGGAACAGCCCGAACACGGCGGAACCGCTGCCGGTCATTTCGGCGGCGAGCGCGCCCGCCTCCAGCAGCTGCCGCTTCAGGTCGCCGATTGCGGGAACGAGCGAAACGGCGGCCGGTTCCAAAACGTTTTGCAGCAGCGGGGCCAGCGCTTCGAGGTCGCCTTTTCCGAGGGCCGCCATCGCGCGCATGGTCTCCACGCGCGGGCGCGGCAGCGGAAGGGAACGGAACAGCGCGGCCGTGGAAACGCCCTGCGCCGGTTTGCACAACACAAAATGCAGCCGCGTTCCCGGAACGAACGGGGTCAGGACTTCGCCGACGCCCTCGCAGCGGCACGTTCCGCCGACGAGACAGAACGGTACGTCCGCGCCGACGGAGAGCGCGATCCGGCGCAGCGCGTCGTCGTCGCACATCCGGTGCAGCCGCTGCAGACCGCGTAAAACGGCCGCCGCGTCCGCGCTGCCGCCGCCGAGTCCCGCTTCCGCCGGGATGCGCTTTTCGCAGCGAATCTTGGCGCCGCAGCCGGTTTCGCGCCGGTACAGCTCCGCCGCGCGCGTCATCGTATTGTCGGCGGGCAGCGTCATGCCGGTTACGGTGACCTCCACCGTGCGGCTCGGCTGAATCCACAGCCGGTCAAACAGGCTGACCGTGTGCATGATCGTGTCGATCGCATGGTAGCCGTCCTGCCGTTTATACAGGATGCCGAGCGTCAGGTTCACTTTGGCAAGCGCCAGTTCTTCCACCAGTTTCACACGGGGTTCCTCCGTTCACAAAAGTCAGTCGGAAAACCGGTTCGCCGCGCCGGGCGTAACGGTCGCCGTCGTGCGGTATTCTCCGGTTGCGGTGCGGGCATAGGAGAAGTCCGTTTCGAGCGCGGGCAGCGTCAGTTCGGCGATTTCGAGACAGCCGGGGTCGATCAGAAACAGCGTTTCGCCCTCCTGTGAGAGCGCAAAGCCGGTGCAGTACGGGTCCGCGTCGGACGCGGTCGTTCCGCCCGTGCACCATAGCACCAGGTATTCCCCGCTCTTCAGGACGGAGCCTTCCGGGAACCGGTACTTGTACTGCTTTTTCAGTTCGTCCGTCAGACCGAAGCCGCTCAGGTCGACGTCCTTGTCGGTCGGGTTATACAGCTCCACCCAGTCCACCGAACCGTACTGCGGATGGACGTACGCCGTATCGTTGGCGCTCATCGCTTCGCTGAACACGACGGCGCCGCTGCTCCGCGGCAAAAACAGCAGCAGCGCCGCCAAAACGAGCAGCACAGCCGCGGCAACGACGATCAGAATCGTCACGGTCTGCTTCGACCAGCCGATCTTCTCCTTTTCAAATTCGCCGTCGAAGGAAAGGCCGTCGTTCAGAACGTCCTCCTCCGATTCATACGGCTCAAACACGACGCCGGTTTCTTTCTTCGGTGTTTCCATAGCGTTACTTGTGCGTCTTTTCGCGGGCGCGACGGTACGAGCCGATCTGCCCGGGGCGCAGCTCCTTTCCTCCGGTCTTTTGAACTGCTTCGCCTTTGAGTTTTTTGATGCGGTCGCGCAGCTTTGCCGCCGTTTCGAATTCGAGCGAGCGGGACGCTTCAAGCATCTGCTCAGTCAGCAGCGCGATTTCCTTCTGCTTCTGCCGCTCGTCCATCGCGTCGAGCTTCTCGTCCTCGTGGCGCGTAATGACCAGCGTGTCGTAAACCTTCTTTTCGATCGTGTGCGGAACGATCCCGTGCGCTTCGTTGTACGCTTGCTGCTTTTTGCGGCGGCGTTCCGTTTCGCTGAGCGCGCGTTCCATCGAGCCGGTGATCGTGTCGGCATACAGGATGACCTTGCCTTCCGCGTTGCGCGCGGCGCGGCCGATCGTCTGGATCAGGCTCGTTTCGGAGCGCAAAAAGCCCTCCTTGTCCGCGTCGAGGATCGCGACAAGCCCGACCTCCGGCAGGTCGAGACCTTCGCGCAGCAGGTTGATGCCGACGAGCGCGTCAAACGCGCCGAGCCTTAGATCGCGGATGATTTCCATGCGGTCGAGCGTGTCGATGTCGCTGTGCATATACCGGACGCGGACGTTCATGCCTTCGAGGTATTCGGTCAGGTCCTCCGCCATGCGCTTGGTCAGCGTCGTGATCAGCGTGCGGAATCCGCGCTCGGCCTGCTTGCGGATCTCGCCCAAGAGGTCGTCGATCTGTCCCTTGATCGGGCGAACCTCCACCATCGGGTCGACGAGCCCGGTCGGACGGATGATCTGCTCCGCGATCTGTCCGGCTTCGGACAGTTCAAATTGGGCTGGCGTGGCGGAAACGCAGATCAGCTGCGGCACGCGGGCGTAAAACTCGTCGAACGTCAGCGGCCGGTTGTCGCGCGCGGCGGGCAGGCGGAAGCCGTATTCCACGAGCGCGTCCTTGCGCGCGCGGTCGCCCTTGTACATCGCGCCGATCTGCGGCAGCGTCACATGGCTTTCGTCGATGAACATCAAAAAGTCCTTCGGGAAGTAGTCGAGCAGCGTATAGGGCGGTTCGCCGGGACGGCGACCGTCGAAGTACCGCGAATAGTTTTCGATGCCGCTGCAGAACCCGATCTCGCGCATCATTTCAATGTCGTGCGTGACGCGCTGCCGGATGCGTTCCGCTTCGAGCGGCCGGTTCGTATCGAGGAAATACTGCTCCCGCGCTTCCATGTCGCGCTCGATTTCACTGAGCGCCGCTTCCATCTTGGCACGGCCGGTCGCGTAGTGCGTCGCCGGGAAGATTGCAGCGTGCGAGCGCCGCCCGAGCGTTTCGCCGGTCGTCGTGTCGATCTCCGTGATGCGGTCGATCTCGTCGCCGAAGAACTCGACGCGGATCGCCTTGTCCGACTGGCTCGCCGGGTAGATATCCAGTACGTCGCCGTGCGAGCGGAACGTGCCGCGCTGAAAATCGACGTCGTTGCGCTGGTACTGGATTTCGATCAGCCGCATCATGACGTCGCGCTTGTCCGCCTCCATGCCTTCGCGCAGGGAGACCGACAGCTTCAGGTATTCTTCCGGGTCGCCGAGGCCGTAGATGCAGGAAACGGAAGCGACGATGATCACGTCCCGCCGCTCGTTGAGCGCGCAGGTCGCGCTGTGGCGCAGCTTGTCGATCTCGTCGTTGACCTCGATGGTCTTTTCAATGTAGGTATCGGAAACCGGCAGGTATGCTTCCGGCTGATAGTAATCATAATAGGAAACGAAGTATTCCACCGCGGAATCCGGGAACAGCTCCTTGAACTCCGAGCAAAGCTGCGCCGCAAGCGTTTTGTTGTGCGCAAGCACGAGCGTCGGGCGCTGTACGCGCTCGATCACCTTTGCCATCGTATAGGTTTTTCCGCTTCCCGTCACGCCGAGCAGCACCTGCAGCCGCTCGCCGTTCTGCACGCCTTCGGCCAGCGTTTCGATCGCCTGCGGCTGATCGCCCTGCGGCGTATAGGGGGAAACCACCTTGAATTCGTTCATGCCTGCACTCCTCTTCGGAATCGCTGCGGCTTTCACCGTATTTTTTATTTTACCACATCGGCGGGCAAAAGAGAAGTCCCGTCGGAAAGATTCTCCGTTTGTGCGCAAAGAAACGCAAGGACACCGTCGGCGATCGCTTCCGCAAGCAGGACTTGGTAGTCGGGGTCCTGCAGGTTGCGTTCGTCCGCCGCGTTGGAGAGGAACCCGCATTCCACGAGCACGCTCGGCGCGGTCGGTACGCGCGTCACGAAATTGTCGGCGGGATTCGGCAGGCGGCGCGGCTTGCCGAGCGCGTCGCAGAGCTTGTCGATCACGGCGGCGGCAAGCCGCTGACCGGCCTCGGCTCCGGCCTGGTAAAACGCCATCGGCCCCGCGACCGACCGGTCGGAGAACTTGTTCATGTGAATCGAGACCGTGCAGTCCGCGTCGGGCGACTCTAAAATCGCGCCGCGCGCCTGCATATCGGCGCGCTTCGTCTCCCCGAGCGCATTGCCGTCCGCCCGCGTCAGGCGCACCGAAACGCCGCGCCGCTTGAGCGCGTCGCGGACGAGCAGGCCGATCGAAAGGTTCAGATCCGCTTCGACGACGCCGGTATCGACGCCGACGGCGCCGCCGTCAAAGCCGCCGTGACCGCAGTCCAGAACGACGCAGAACGGTACGGGAGAGGGCGACGGCGCGGCAAAAACGTCGGGCGCGGGGGCGGCCTGACAGCCGATCAGCAGCAGAGACAGAAAAAGAACAAAGCAGCGTTTCATGAAATAGTATATGCTTTTGAAACGAAAAAAACGCTTAAAGTCCGTTGACAAAACGGAGGAAAGCAAGTAAAATAAGGCTGTTATCATGGAGGCGTGCGGGTGTAGCTCAGTGGCAGAGCACCGGCTTCCCAAGCCGGCTATACGGGTTCGATTCCCGCCACCCGCTCCACTTCGCAAACATGGTAACAATGTGCCCGCTGCCATGCAGCTTCTGCCGGCGGGTAATCATAAAAAATTATTTGAAGGAGAAACAACATGGCAAAGCAAAAATTCGAACGTACGAAGCCGCATGTGAACATCGGCACGATCGGACACGTAGACCACGGCAAGACGACGCTGACGGCGGCGATCACGATGGCCCTGAGCCAGAGCGGTCAGGCGGC
>JAFSLH010000018.1 GCA_017448545.1 Clostridia bacterium | reverse complement strand
TTTTCTCTGATTATATGCCGCAAATTATCCGCGTTTTCGCCCTCGGCGTAGCGTTAGTACAGCCTTCGGGACGAAAACGCGAATTCTGCCTGCCTTATCAACAGCCCCTTACAGCGCTCAAAGAGTTTTGAGACAACGCCGCGTTTATCATTCGGCCGTATCCGGTTCGGGCCGGTATTCATAGTAGGCGTAATCGGAATACGCGGCGATCTTCTCTTCCAAAAATGTGCGGATCTCGATCGTTAGCTTTGCCTGCGCTTCCTTGCGCGGCAGCGTCGCGTCGGGCCGGATCGGGTCGGACACATACAGCGTTCGCCGCGGCGTGCGGCGAAACGGCAGCTTCCGCTTCTGATAGGTCACCGCGACCGCGACCGCGGGCAGCTGCATCGCGACGGGGTAGTGGAACGAAGCGTTGTGCATGGGGCGGAGGAACGTGCAGTAGTTCCAGATATGCGCCTCCGGGAAAACGCCCACGCAGTCGCCGCCCTTCGCGTGCGCTTCGATCGCCTGCAGAAACAGCGGCATCGCCTTGACGCTCTGCGGGATCGGAACCGCGCCGAGCATCTGCACAAGCGTCCGGATGCCGGGAATCGACACAACGTCCGGTCCGGCGATCACATACGCGCGCTTCGGGAATGCGAGGATCGGCGCGACGAAGGCGTCGGAAAAGTGCGTGTGGTTCGCGTAGAGGAAGTACCCGGTCCTTTTCAGCGCGCGTAACGCTTTTTTGTTGCGGATGCGAAATCCGCAAACGCCGAAGCAGAACAGATGCACGAGCGGAATCGCGATCAGGTAGTACGCGATCCAGCCGAAGAACCGGAAGAACGGGCTTTTCGGCAGAAACGGGAATGTTTCGTCGACCGTTTTCGTTTGGATGTCGGTTCCCGCAAAGTCGTCGTTCGCCGCGTCTTTGTAGTAGATGATTCGTTTCGGGCCGTCAGGACGCATACGGTTTCCTCTCCGCCGCTTCGGTCAGCATGTCGGCCATGCGATCCATGCAGCGTTCATATTCATATTGCACGACAAAATCCCGGTAGGCCGCGCGCACGGCCTCCTTCTCGGCGGGATGCTCGATCCAGTAGTCGATCTGCTCGGCCAGATGCTTCGCGTCCCGGTTGCGGAACAGGTTCCGCGGCGTCAGCGCAAAGGCGCGCGTCGCGCTGCGCGGCGAGTCGGCGATCACGGGCACGAGCCCGCAGGCGATGGCTTCGAGGCAGGAGATCGCTTCGATCTCGATTTCGGCGGGATGCACATAGAGGTCGGCCATGTTCAGCTGCCGCACCAGCTCCTCGCGCGAGAAGAAGCAAAATACCGGCGGATGCGTGAGTGTCGCGCCGCGCTTCTGCAGCTTTTGCTGCAGCGGTCCCATGCCGGCGAAAACGAGCTGAATCCGGTCGCCGTATTTCGACAGGCGTACCGCGTCGATCAGCACGCGGTGCGTTTTTTCCTTGCTGAACCGGCCGGTGTAGTGGATCACGAACCGGTCCCGGTACCGCTCGGGCCGCTCGGTTTCGATCGGCTGAAACGCCATGTTCACGCCGTTGGAAATCACGCAGCCGGGCGTTTTGCGGCCGATCGCATGCTCGAACGTGTCGCGGATAAATTGCGACGGGTAGTGGATGCGCGCGCAGTGCCGGTAGGAGTGCAGCCAGATCGTCCGGTAAAAGACGCGCGCCGCGAGCCCGAAATCCTTCAGGAACATGTGCGAGGTCAGGTTTTCCGCCTGACAGTGGAACCCTGCCGTGATCGGGACGCCATGCTTTTCGGCGATCGGCACCGCGTGACGGGCGAGCGCGAAGGGGACGATGAAATGCACCACGTCCGCGCCCGTGATCGCCTGCTCAATGATTCGCTTGTCCGGGTAGGAGAGCGTGATGCCGTTCTTGGCAAGATACGCGTCCGCGAGCGGGCCGTAGCTGCGTTTGGGGACGACAAAGAACCCGTCCTCGCCCTTCCGATTCCGGTCGGGGCAAACAACGCGAACGGTATGGCCGCGTTCGCGCATCGCGCGAATCAGGTTGAGCGCCGCAATCGTCGTGCCGTTGTTGGCTTCGCCGAGGACGTCGCATACGATGGTAATCGTCATAAGGAACCCCTTCCGAGCTTGCATAATGGGAACATTATACCATGGATTCCAAAAGATACAAGCATCATTTGCAGCAATTCCTCTCATCGCGGCAAAAAGTCGGCGCGTACAGAGAATGCGCCGTTTCGGCGAAAGCGGGGATTGTCTGTACCGCACGCGGTGTGGTATACTGAATTGAAAAAGACGACCGGCAAAGACGAACGGAGGAACGAAATGCGCGTATTGGTTTTCGGGTCCATGAATATCGACCGCACGTACCGCGTCCGGCATTTGGCGCGCGGCGGCGAAACGCTGACCGCAAAGAGCATGGAGCTGTTTTGCGGCGGCAAGGGATTCAATCAGGCGATTGCGCTGGCAAGGGCCGGTGCTGCGACGTCGTTTGCCGGGGCGGTCGGCACGGACGGCAGTTTTCTGCTGGAGCCGCTCCGGCGGGAGGGCGTTCACCTTACGCACGTCAGGCAGACCGGCGGCGTCAGCGGACATGCGGTCATTCAGGTGGACGACGCGGGGAACAACTGCATTCTGATTCTCCCCGGCGCAAACGGGTCGATCACGCACGACGACGTCGACGCGGCGCTTGCGTCCTATGGGGCGGGCGACTGGCTCGTGCTGCAGAACGAAATTTCCTCGCTCGATTATCTCCTCCGGCGCGGCAGGGAAAAGGGAATGACCGTCGTGCTGAACCCGTCGCCGTTCAACGAAGCGCTCGACGGCTGTGACTTCGGCTGCGTCGATGATCTGTTTGTCAATGAGATCGAGGCCGCGGCGATCGCGGGCCTTTCGGACGGCGCGCCGTTCGAAGCGATCCTTACCGCCGTTCGCGCAAAGTACCCGCATCTGAACGTGCTGCTGACGCTCGGCCATCGCGGCGCGGTGTTCGAGGATCGCGCGGGAAATCGCAGCGAATGCGGCGTCTATCCGGTCAAAGCGGTCGATACCACGGCAGCGGGCGACTGCTTTACGGGCTATTTCCTCGCCGGCCTGATCGCGGGAGAACCTGCGTCCGACGCGCTGAAAACCGCCGCGATTGCAAGCGGCATCAGCGTTTCGCGCAGGGGCGCGTCGCCGTCGATTCCGTACCGGACCGAGGTGGACGCGATCGATCGTGCGGCGGTCGCCGACCGGTTCACGCGCTGACAAATAGAATTCCGAGAATGCAAAACCGTCCGCAAAAGTGTTCTGCGGACGGCGTTGTGATTGATTTCTTTGACTGAACGATCAGATCAGGTTGTTCCCGTCCGTGCCGAACAGGTGCATCAGGTTCGTATCGAACGTGAAGCGGAGTGAAGCGGTTCCGACCGATTGACGAAGAACGCCCATGCGGACAACTCTATTATAAAGAACACGGAAAACCTTTGTCAACAGGGAAACCGATTTCCGCCAAGATTAATACCCGGCATAATCGAATTCGAAATACGACCACGTGCAGTCATCCTCGCTCATGTCCCGGCAGAGGATCGTATGCGTATCGTGGAAGAAGGTTTCGAAGTTCTTGTCCCAAAGCGGCCGGAAGGTATCGTCGTCGGCCACGTAATCGGGATGCGGGTGATCCTGCGAATAGTTCGAGACGATAACGTATTCCTCTTTCCCGTAGCCGTTGTATTCGCGCTGCTCGTCGGTCATCAGAAAATACGACAGCGAGCGATCGGAGTCGAGCACGAACGTCGGGTCAATGTGGTAATTCTGCCCGTTGATGCGGACGTAGCTCCACTGGTGATCGCTGCCCATCATGATCGTCGCTTCGACGCCCGCCTGCATCAGCAGATAGGAATACGCGGACGAAATCTCGTGACAGATCCCGATCCCGGTCTGGAAGAAGCGGTAGGACGACGTATAGTCCACATAGGCTTCGTACATCTTCCAATACGTTTCGTAGTCGTATTCATAGGTGCGCGCGAAGTAATCGTACAGGGCGAGCGCCTTTTCGAGATCGGAATAGTCGTCCTCCAGCACTTCGTTGAGAATGCCTTCGATCTGCGCCGCAAATTCCGCAATGCGCGCCGCCGCTTCCTCGCGCGGGACGAGATAGGTAAAGCTCGCAACGCCGTCGATCACGGAGTGCTCCCGGTCCCACGCGTAGTCGATCAGCTCGGTCAGCACCGGAAAGCACCGTTCGGGGAATTGCCCCATGACCCAGTCGTAGGTGTGCTGATCCTTGCAGGCAAATGTGTCCTCGCCCGCCATGACCGCCGCAACGAGATTCGCCCATGCGTCACACATATCCTTGCCGAAAATCTCCTCCAGATAGACGGAGCAGACCAGGGGCCGGAAGGTATAGTGACTGTGCGGCGCGTTCAGGAGGTCTTCCGGGTCGATGAGGTCTCCGCGTTCTTCGGGCTCGGCGGCCGCGTCGGCTTCCGCCGGCGTTTCCGCATCCGGGTCAACCGGATCGTCCTCGGCCGCGGGAATCTCGATCGCAACGGCGGTCGGCTCCGCGGTCGGTACGGCGGTCGGTACGGCGGTCGGCTCCGCGGTCGGTTCCGGCATAGACGCCTGCTGCCTGTCGCACCCCGCCGGCAGCAGCGCGAGGATACAGAGAACGGCAATCAGCCGAATCAGTTTTGGATGATGCTTCATAAAAGTCCTTGTTTTGGTTTTTGGGCATTATACCACCCGAAAACCGGAATTGCAATCCGTTTCGCTTATTCGCCGGGCGCGGTGACCGTGCCGATGAACAGCACCGTCCCGTCGTTCGCTTCGATCGCGTAGAGGAACGGGCGGGTCAAAAAGAAGTCGATCTCGGGCAGGTCCTCCGGCAGCATGAGCCCTTTCGTCATGACCACCATCGTGTAGGCCGCCGCTTCGACGCCCTTTTCGTCGACGCCGATGTACGATTCCTGCAGCACTTTGGAAATCTGCGCGTGGAAATCGCCCATGCCGGAGAAGTCCGCATCGACGGAGAACGCGATCCCGATGCCGAGCGATTGCAGCGTCTCGTTCAGGTCAAAGCGATCCTGAAACCGGAACTTGGGAATTTTCACGTTGACGTTCGCGCGAATCTCCTCGCCGCCGTACAGCAGCGCGTGGATTCGTTCCGGGCTGCCGAGCAGGTCCGCAATCGAAACGCCTTCGTCCGGCAGGATGAACGTCATGCGCCCGACGCGCAGCAGCGGGAGCGAATACCGCAGGAACCCGTCGCCCTGCACGACAAATTCCCCGTAATCGGTGCGGTTCATGTAATCGACGGTCATTTCGCCGTCGGGACCATAGAAAACGTCCGCTTTTGTCGCGATTTCATAAAACGGATCACACCACGCGTCCTTCAGATAAATCGTGTTGATCAGCACGGCGACCGTGCTCGGGTCAAACGTCATCGCGTCCTCGGAGATCTGAATCTTGCCGTGGGTCTGCGCGGTGATCCAGTCCGCGATCTGCTTGCTCGTTTCCGCGCTGCCGAAGTCCACGGCGTTCGCCTCGGCGCGGTAGGCGTCCGCAAGCGTCGCAAGGTACGCGTCACGGAACCGCAGCGTGCCGTTTGCATCCGCCATCCAGATCGAGTCGGCGAACGCAAGCGCGCTGTCCTCGTCGTCGATCGAAAGCGCTTCCAGCATCGCGCCGCAGACGGTGCGCAGCTCTTCGAGACTGTCACAGCCCAGCAGCCGCAGCATCGCGTCCAGCGTGTCGCCCTTCGCGCCTTCGGCCGTCATGGCGAGCGCAAGATAGACGCTGATCGGGGAAAGGTTGCTGTTCCCGGAACCGTCGATCAGCTTCGCGGCAAGCACGTTGCAAAAGCTGTCATAGCCGACGATCCCCAAATCTGCAGCGGTCGGAATCGCCGCAGGTTCATCGGCCAATGCAGCGGTCGGCTCCGAAACCGGCGCGACGCCTTCGGCCTGTTCCGAACCCTGCGCACCGGAAGGCTCGGTGCGCCCCGCGCATCCGCAAAGCAAAAGCATCGCCGCCAACAGTATGCAAGAAAACCGTTTCATGTGTGTTCCTTTCCGCTTTTGAAAACTATCCTTTGCCAATAACACCGCCTACGCATTCATTTGGTTGCACCAAAAAGCAGCGCCCCGGAGAAACCGGGGTGCTGCGCGGTTTGGTTCGGTATGTGCGGCCGTTATCTGTCCGGCAGTTCCGGCAGCCAGCGAACTGCGCCCGTGCGGATGTCGTAGACGGCGCCGTCGACGGTCGCGCTTCCGATTTCCGGGTGCGCCGCAAATTCCCGCTGCAGCAGCCGGACGGCGTACGCCACGTTCAGACAACATGCCCTGTCCGGGTTTTTCTCGCCGCCGATCGCTCTCTGAATCTCGTCGGTAATGGAACGGATAAACCCGTCGCCGCCGCCCGCGAGCGCCGCCTGCACCGCGCCGCAGCCGGTATGTCCGAGCACAATGATATGCGAACAGCGCAGATGTTCCGCCGCGTATTCGATGCTGCCGAGCTGATGCCTGTCGAGCACGTTGCCCGCAACGCGGACGACAAACAGATCGCCGATCGCGGCGTCAAAGATTTGCTCCGGGACGACGCGCGAGTCGGAGCAGCAGATCACAATCGCGTACGGGTGCTGACCGTTCTCGGCGGCGTCCTGCAGCAGCGAATGATCGACGGTATTCTGAAAGCGCTCGTTCGCCTGTATGAGACGGGCGCGAATGTCGGAATGGCCTGTCATGTGCGTCTCTCCTTCGGATCTGTCGTTTGGCAGAAAGGGAGCGGCTTCTAAGCAGAAACCGCCCCTCAATTTTTTAATACAGTTTTGCCCCGGCCGGGATGTGCGGATCGAGCATCAGCAGGTTCAGCCGTTCTTCGCCGTTTTCGTGATGCACGGCGGAAAGGAGCATGCCGCAGGATTCGATGCCCATCATCGCGCGCGGCGGAAGATTCGTGATCGCCACGCAGGTTTTGCCGATAAGCTGTTCGGGCTCATAATAGGCGTGAATACCCGATAAAATCGTGCGATTCTCTCCGGTTCCGTCATCCAGCGTGAACTTTAAGAGCTTCTTGGACTTCGGTACGGCTTCGCATGCAAGCACCTTGACAGCGCGGAAATCGCTCTTACTGAAGGTCTCAAAGTCGACGAAATCCTTGAACAGTGGCTCGATCTCAACATTGGAGAAGTCGATCTTTTCTTCGACGGGAGCCGTTATTTCGGCCTCCTGCGCTGCCTTGCACGCCTCCTGAGAGGGGCAGGTAAAACAAGCACATTGTAAATCGGTGGACGCTTCCGGAGCGGTTTCGGATATGCAATCTTTATGCACATCATTGGTTCCTTTGTTCTTGCCGACTGGCTTCATTGTGGGGAAAGTATTTACAAATCGGACATTACTCGCCATAACTCGCTATATCCCGCATTTTCAGGCATTTTATCAAAGGGGCAAAAGCCGTAAATCACCATAAATCGCCATATCTTTTGTAAAATTGGTGTACGATTTGGTGTACTGGTGTAAATGCCGATTTGTCAAAACCTATTATAGTCATGGTGTAATCCCTCCGTATGAAAATTGAAGTGGTTTCATCAGGAAAATCCCGATTTGTCACATCAAAGCCTGCTGTATCGAAGCTTTATCCGCTTTTACGCATCGCTTTAGAATTCGAAATCTGAACGGACACTGTCACGGCAGCTTTTCTATATCTGCCTGGTGGCCCAGCACCATCAGGTGATCCCTGGCGTTGAACCGATAGCTGGAGGGCGGCATCATGGAGATGACACCGTCGTTGACAGTTGCCAGAATGTTCACTCTATAGATCTGATATATGCTGGCCTCCTTGAACGTTTTGTTCACCCACGATCCGGGCGTGGCTATTTCGTAGACGCCGTAGCCGTCCGTCATGGGGATGCAGTTGAAGATCGAATCGTTGGCTTCGCTTATAGCCAGGCTCTGGGCTGCTTCGCGTTCGGGATAGATCACATGATCCGCGCCGATGATGCTGAGGAACTTTGCCTGCGAATCGTCATCGGCTTTGCAATGGATCTTTTTGGCGTGCAGCTTTTCCAGCAGATAGACGATCTCAAGGCTGGTCTGAAAATGGCCGCCCACGCACACGAAACAGGCGTCGAATGACGCGACGTCGAAGGACTCGAGCACTTCTTCCCGGCTGCAATCGCCTATTTTGGCGCTGATGCCCAGCTCCAGCAGGTCCCCCAGGGCGTCCTCATTGATATCCGCTATCATGAGCTCGCAGGGCTGCTTGCTGAGCTCCCGAGCCAGCAGATGTCCAAAATCACCGGCGCCGATCAAAAGAAACGATTTCATACGATCCTCCTTATCCAATCATGATGTCCGCCGTCGGATCTGTTACCGGCGGCCGTTTGTGCTTTTCCATCAGCGCGACGGCAAAAGAAACGCTGCCCACGCGGCCGATGAACATGAGCAGGATGATCACGCAGGCCGAGACCGGGTGGAGACTCCCGGTTATGCCGGCGGTCATGCCCACAGTACTGACGGCAGAGACTGTCTCAAACAGGGCGTCTATCGCTTCCAGGGGCTGCAGGGCGCAGAGAACGATTGCGGCGGTGACGGCCAGGCTCAGGTTAAGGAAGAAAATGTGCGTCGCCTTTTTCACCGTGCCGTCCGCAATGCTGCGGCCGAACACGCTGGGCCTTCTGCCGCCGCGAACGCTGGATATGCAGGACAGCAGCAGCACCGCCATGGTGGTCGTCTTTACGCCGCCGGCGGTGGACCCCGGAGAGCCGCCCACGAACATGAGGAAAATTGTCAGCAGTTTCGAAGCGCTGCCCATGCCGCTGACCGACACGGAATTGAACCCCGCCGTTCGGGCGGTCGCGGAGGCGAACAGGGATTCGATCAGCCGGTCGCCCGCGGTTTGACCCTGCCCCGTGAAGCGTTTCTCGAACAGGAAGAACAGACCTGCTCCGCCAAACAGCAGGATGGCATTTGCGACCAGCACCAACCGGGTATGGGCGCTGTATCTCCCTACGTGCCTCCGGTTCCGCTTAAGGTCGTCCCAGACCACGTAGCCAAGGCCGCCCACGGTGATGAGAAGGATGCAGGTCATGTTCACCAGCCAGTCCGTGGCAAAACAGGTGAGCGAGCCGTCGCCGGGCAGGGCGCCCATCAGATCAAAGCCCGCGTTGCAGAACGCCGATACCGAATGGAACAGGCTGAACCATGCGCCTCGGCCCGGGCCCAACAAAGGCACAAAGCGCAGGGACAGCAATGCGGCGCCGCTCAGCTCTATGATGGCGGTATACAGGATTATATCCCGTGCGAACTCGGTGATCCCTTTGACCCTCGAAAGATTGATGCTCTCGACCATCGTCTCCCGCTGCCAGAGGCCCATGCGCCTGTTCAGCAAATGGAAGAACATGGTGGCGATCGTCATGAATCCGAGGCCCCCGATTTGTATGAGCAGGAGCAGTATCACCTGGCCGAAAAGGGACCATTCCGAAGTGCTGCGTCGGACAAGACCGGTGACACACGAGGCCGAGGTGGCCGTAAACAGCGCGGTGAGCAGGCTTGGAGAGCGTCCATCCGCGGAGGAACAGGGTAGCATCAGCAGCGCCGTGCCTATGGCGATCATCAGCGCAAAGCCAAGCACTATGACCTGCACGTGGGTCAAGCGATGCCTGACGAATTTGTGTCCTTTGATCCCCATTGGTTAGATGTCCTTGCGCTGATACTTCATATACAGTATACACGCTCGATGCAATAATAGCAACTTGTCCGTTACGATCATCGCCCTTTATGTCCTTCTCAGAAATCAAACCATCCCACGTGACGGTATATCACGTTACGTTTCTTTTTCACCGTAAAGTACTTGTTAATCACGTCATTCTTACCTCGGAGCTTTTTTCTTTTCGACTAGCAGTAGGCTTTATCACAGGCAAAAAATATGGCAAAAAATGTCACAATAGCTTCACGAGATTTTTTTAGCACTCTCACTTGACGAGTGCTAAATAGCGTGCTATAACATAATCGAACAGAGGAACAGAGAGGAACGAAAGGGTAATAGGCCCTAGGTTCCAATCCCTCCTTCCCCTTGCTCAAAACGGCAGATTTGAGTAAAGGAGTGATTAGTATGTTGCCGAGTATTTGGAATGAAAACCTGTGGGATGAGTGGTTCGGGTTCCCCGAGTTGAGAGACATGGATCGAGCGGAGCGTAAGCTTTACGGGCGTCATGCGGATCGTCTGATGAAGACGGATGTGCTGGAGCACGAGGATCAGTACGAGGTCGATATCGACCTGCCGGGCTTTGCGAAGGAAGAGATCAAGCTGGAGCTGAACAACGGTTACCTCACGATTAATGCCGAAAAGAACCTGGATCAGAACAAGGAAAAGCACGGCAAGCTGATTCGGCAGGAGCGTTATTCGGGCTCGATGCAGCGCAGCTTCTATGTGGGTGAAGAAGTTACTGAGGAAGACGTCAAGGCGTCGTTCCAACACGGCGTGTTGAAACTGTTGATTCCGAAGAAGGAAAAGAAAGCCCTGCCGGAGAAAAAGACGATCGCGATCGAATAATCGCGAAACAGGCAACAGCCGAGGGATTTCCCCCGGCTGTTTTTTTAGATCAAGGGTGCTATTTGATGCCCTTCAGCAAAAAATAGAGAATGGCAAACGGTAAAGCAAAGGACATAAATCGCCATAAATCACCATATCTTTTGCAAAAATGGTGTACGATTTGGTGTACTGGTGTATAGCATACGATTTGGCAGACTGCATATAGAGTATAGTAGGCTTCCTTGATGCTTGTGTCAATCAATACAAAACCGCCAATATTTTTTTTGGCTTTTGATAAATTCATAGAAGAATTTGTCGTCAGTTGAAGCATCTATGATAGTGAAGGGCTAGCGTTGAAATATCTGTAATGGATATGGAGCGAAGGACCGAACAATTCAATAGTCAAATGGAACTTTGTATACAAAAAGCGGCATCCACTGGCGCTGGATGCCGCTCAAACATGCTATGATCTGTCGATATCATTTTTCCTCCGCAATCTCTCCGGCATGAAGGTGTTTGAGTACGCCGCCGGCGCGGAGGGCAGGCAGCACGGCGTGGAAGAAGATGGGGGCAGCCACGATGGCGGCAGCCGCGTTGATGAGGGAGGGGATCAGCTTGCTGACCACCGTCGCGCCCACGGTCTGCAGGGGGAAGCCGTACACGAAGCGGTTGTAGATATATGTTTTCGCCATGTACAGGGCTACATAGGTGAGGGCCCCGACGATGGAGGCGAGCAAGGTGCGATCAAACCGGTGCCGCCCCTTTGCGGTAACGTCCATCAGCTTGCCGCACACCCACGCCATGGCGAACTTGCTGACAAAGGTGATGACCACGTTGACGAAATCATAGCCTGTAAAGGCGTCGTATAAGGCGGAGCCGATGCCCGCCGCGATGCCCCCCAGGGTGGGTCCCAGCAGCATGCCGCTGAGCAGGCACACCGCGTTGGCAAAATGCACCTTGGAACCCAGCAGCGGGAACCGGAACAGGGTGACCACATATACCATAGCGGCCAGCAGCCCCACAAATACGATATCAAAGATCCTGGAATCCTTGGTTTTCATTTCACTCATCTCCTGCCTGGATACTTTACTTTGGGAACGCAGTACAGTATACTATCAAAGTGGACTTGTGAAAAGTGCCAGAACAGGAGAAAAATATAAGACCAGATGAAACAGAGGAAAACGGCATATCTGGCGCTGTATGAAGCGGTGCGCCAGGAGATCACGGAAGGGACCTGGCCCTATGGGACTCGCCTGCCTTCCCGGCGACAAATGGCCCGGGATCGGGGCGTGAGCGTGATCACGGTGGAGCACAGCTATGAATTGCTGTGCCAGGAAGGGTATGTGGAATCCCGTCCCCGAAGCGGGTTTTTTGTGTGTTTCCGGCAGGCGGACAGCTTTGCTCTGCCCTCCGCCCGGGAGGGCGTTCGCCCCACCGTCCGGTTCGCGTCACCGCCGGAAAACGCGTTCCCTTTTTCCGTGCTGGCCCGCACCATGCGGCGGGTGCTTTCTGAATACGGGGAGATCATTCTGAACAAAGCGCCAAACGCCGGGTGCGGGGAGCTGCGTCAGTCTGTTTCCCGGTATCTCGTCCGGAATCGGGGCATACGGGTGGATGCGGAGCAGATCATCATCGGCTCCGGTGCGGAATATCTGTATGGCCTGGTGGTGGAGATGTTGGGCAGAGATCGCGTCTTTGCCATCGAATCCCCCTCCTATGAAAAGATCGAACAGGTGTACCGGGCCCGGGGCGTACGATGCGAGCTGCTGCCCCTCGGGCATGACGGCATCCGATCCGCCGCCCTGAAGAGCACCGCCGCCCAGGTACTGCACATCACCCCCTTCCGCAGCTTTCCCAGCGGCGTCACCGCCAGCGCTTCCAAGCGTCTGGAATATCTGCAATGGGCGGGGGAGGGGGACCGGTACATCGTGGAAGACGATTTTGAGTCGGAGTTTTCCCTCCTGCGCAAGCCCGAGGAGACCGTGTTCGCCCGGGCAGAGCGACAGAACGTGATCTACCTCAATACCTTTTCCCGCACCGTGTCCCCCTCCATCCGCGTGGGCTACATGGTGCTGCCGCCCCGGCTCCGGGAGGTGTTCTCCCAAAAGGCAGGCTTTTATTCTTGCCCCGTACCTGCTTTTGAGCAGTACGTACTGTCTGTCCTCCTGGATTCCGGCGACTTTGAACGCCACATCAACCGCATCCGCCGGCAGGAAAGGAAGAAAGAACGGCAAGCGGACACTTGATGGGACCTCCTGAGATCAGAAATACAAGCCCCGGAGAGAATCGTCTTCCATACGGTAATCGTCAGAGTTGGAAATGACGATACTCTTGGATACAGGAGCCGCTTTGACCTGCGCCTCCGCACCCATCGTGGCAACGATCGTGCGGATAGTTAATGTACTGCATTGCCCAATGTTCCATTGCATTTGGGCTGGCTACAACCGATACTTTAACCTGATTTTCATTATCGCTGCTTTTGGCTATTCTAATATCATTCCCAAACCAGTCAATAATCTGATCAACTATTCCGGCATCAGCCACAAAATCAATCCATTCCGGTTCATCCGAATACATGTACGGCATTGATGATGAAAGCTTTTTGTAGTCAATTCCATTCTTGTATCCGGGTATGGACTGCAAATCAGTAGACTTTTCTTCCGTCAGCTTCATGTTTGTTATCCGATCAATTCGATGAAACACCATATTACCCCAATATTCGCTATATGCCATGAGATAATGCTCATGTACGGTAAAGTATCACAAGAAAATTATGTCGAATTGACAGCCGCCTCCGCTATACCGAATAAGGAAATAAAGAGTCCTCAAATTTTGCGCTACTAAATGAAGACGAGCGGAAGTAATCTCCCGCTCGTCAGTAAACTTAACTATGCCATATCAATCCCGCTTCTTTCCCGCCACCGGCACTAAGAACAGCGCGGGCAACAGCAGGAAAGCGGTACAGACCAGCCCCCAGGGTATGGACACCTGCTGGGCTACCAGCCCCACAATAGGCCCGCCGATGATCTGCCCGAAAGAGTCCAGCTGTCCGCTGGTGGAAAAGACTGTGGCGCGCATTTTCTCATCCACATGGTCGTTCATCCAGGCGGCCAGCACAGGCTCCTTGATGGTGCGCATAAGCCCCGCCAGCAGGAACACCAACAACATGAACCAAAAGCTCCGCCCCACCGCGAAGAGAACCAGGCACAGGATATACCCGGCGCTGGTGGACATGACCACACTGGTTCGGCTGACAGTCCCTTTTTTCTCCATGCGGGCGATGAGCAACTGAGAAGCCAGAATACCTAAGCCGCTGCCGATAAGACTGATAACACCGAACCAAGTGACGCTGTTCAGCGGCCCGATAACGGGTATTACCGTGTCATCCAGAAAATGAGCGGTGGAGAGCCGGTCAAAGCCTTCACTGGCAAGTCCCCCGCATAGTGTGATTGCTAAGAGCGCCAGCAACACAGGTGCGCCTTTCACAAAGCCCAGGTTGAGCTTGAACAGGCAGACAAAGTCTTTAAGCAAGCCCTGCCGTTCCTCAATAGCAGGGGAGAAGTTGGTTTCTGGCATGATGCGAACCAACACCAGCCCCAACAACAAGCACAAACTGCCCCCCAAGATGACAGGCATTTGCAGGTTTATGTTTCCCAGCAGTGTGCCCAGCACCACGCCCAGAACGCCGCCGATTTGCCCCATTTGACTGCCCCGCAGGAACACCTTGTCTATGGGTTTGTCCTCTTCCTCCGAGGCAATCCACGCCTCCAGAGCGCCGGTGATGAAGGTATCACCGCAACCCCAGACAACCTGGGCCAGCAGAACCGGCGCGAACCACGGTAGCGCACCCTCCATCAGAAAGCCCAGGCCGTAGAGGAACATTCCAATCAGCACCGAGCGCCGACGGCTATACAAATCCGCCACCACACCGGTGGGTATCTCGAACAGAAAGCAGGAGGTCTCCAGAACCGTCCCTACCAGGACAAGCTGGAAAGCATCCAGCTGCACCACCTCCAGGTGGTACACGATGGAAAGCACTGTGGACATAGAAACCGCCAGGGAAAAGACAAATCGGAACAGCAGGTAGACAGAATATGCCTTTGAATTTTTAGCAAACATGAAGTTACATTCTCCTTTACGAATCAGTGGGTTGTTTTGTGAAACAAGCCCGACTGCCGCGCAGGAAGGGCAAACTTCTCAGCCCTTTCTAAGTAACTGTGCGGTGTCATATATTTTTCAGTCAACGTGACAAAACAAGGGTGTTGCGTTGCAAAGACAAAAATTCCGCTTTCCTGCAACAGTTCATAAACAGCCATAAGAAGTGGTTCAATATCCGTAATATCCATAATTG
>JAFSLH010000017.1 GCA_017448545.1 Clostridia bacterium | reverse complement strand
GGCGTTGTCTCAAAACTCTTTGAGCGCTGTAAGGGGCTGTTGATAAGGCAGGCAGAATTCGCGTTTTCGTCCCGAAGGCTATACTGACGCTATGCCGAGGGCGAAAACGCGGATAATTTGCGGCATATAATCAGAGAAAAGGTGGATTTTTCCGCCTTTTCCACATACAAGTTAAGACAATTCCAATTTGCCGCAAATGGTCTGACGCCTTTTGCGACAGCCCCTACATGGTGCGGCAATGAAAAATTCCTTGTGGTACAGGGAGAATTGCGATATAATGGATGCGGAAATCATAGATGGGAGGAAACCTTTATGCCGACCTGGGCCATTGTTCTGCTTATCGTATTCGCCGCGCTTATCCTGTCCAGCAGTATCATTCACCGTCATGTGATCGTTGCAATGATCCGGCGCAAACCGTTCAAGGCGCCGAAGTGGCACGTCTGGCTGCCGAAGTCGCTCCGCGTCAGCTGAGAAAGACAACAGACGCCTCCGATTCCGTTCGGGGGTGTTCTTCTGCAGTCCGTCCGGTACGGTCTGTCAAACAAGATAGGAGGGCCTTTGGATGCCTTACTCAATTGTTCGAAACGATATTACCAAAATGCGCGTCGACGCGATTGTCAACCCGACGGACTGGATGTATTCCGGCGGCGGCGGGACGGACGAGAAGGTCCATCTTGCCGCAGGCAAAGCGCTGGATCGGGAATGCGAGGCGCTGCCGCCCCTGCGGGATGGGATGGCAGTGGTCACGGGCGCGTACAAACTTCCTTGCCGCTACATCATCCACACGGTCGGCCCCGTCTGGGAGGGCGGCAATCATCACGAGCGCGAAACGCTGATCGCGTGCTATCGGAACGCGCTGTATGCCGCCGCGGACCGGAACTGCGAGCGGTATGGTTGTATATGCGGGGTTGATGCGCTGCGAGAGGTTCCCTGATGCAGAATGGCGTTACAGCAGCTTCGCATTCCGCAGCGTGCAGTAGGTATATTCGCCCTCCATGTAGGTGTCGAACGTGCCGACGACGCAGATTTCGTCGCCCGCTTCCGGGTAGTCGGCCGGATAGGAATAATCGTCGGTCAGAACAAACTCGATCCCCTGCGCGCAGCACGCGGTGGCGTCCTGAATGATGCAGGCGAAATAATAGTTGTCCGTCGCTTCGTCATGATAATACGCGAACGCGCCGTCCATCTTGACGATCTTGCCGAGGTAGTCCTCCGGGGAGCACACCATATTGTAGACCTCGGAATAGACCATCGTACTCGACAGTGCGGTCAGATCCACGTCAACGTTCAGGTTTTTCGTATCCTGTTTCGGCTCGGAAGTCTTTTTGTCTGCCGGCTGCACGCCGGTCTCGGCTGTTGCGGTCGAGGGGCCGCTCTCCGCGGTTTTGCCGTCCGCCTCCGCCATGCCGGCTGCCAGAACGTCGTTGACGCTGATCGGCTGCGTCCCTGTTTTGGCGGACGCGCCGCTGCCGCTGCAGGCGACAGCCGCAAACAGCATCACAACACAAAGAAGAATGCTCCATCCTTTTTTCATTTCCGTGCACCTCCCAAAATTTTGCCCGCCAAATAGCAGAGCAGGAACACCGCAACGTCGACCGCAACAATGGTCGATCCGACCGGCGTACCCGCCAGGATCGAGATCAGAATACCCGAGAACGCGCAGACGACCGACAGCACCGCCGAGCAGACCGTTACGCTTTTGAAGCTGCGGAAGAGCCGCATCGCGGACAGCGCCGGGAAAATGACCAGCGCAGAGATCAGCAGCGAACCGACAAGGTTCATCGCAAGCACGATAATCACGGCGATCACGATCGCGATCAGCAGATTGTACAGATTCGCCTTCGTGCCGGTTGCTTTGGCGAAATCCTCGTCGAACGTGACGGCGAAGATTTTGTTGTAGAACAGGACAAAGACGACGACCACGAGAACCGACAGCACGACGCAAAGCCAGACCTCTTTGGGGTTCAGCGTCAGGATCGACGTCGAGCCGAACAGCGTGCTGCAGACGTCGCCGGACAGGTTCGACGACGTGGAAAAGATGTTCATGATCAGGTAGCCGAACGCCAGCGCGCCGACCGAGATCATGGCAATCGCGGCGTCGCCCTTGATCTTCGCGTTCTGCCCTGCGCGGAGAAGCAGTACGGCGCTGATCACCGTGATCGGCAGCACCAGCAGCATATCGTTCGAAAGGTTCAGCACGGCGGCGATCGCCATGGCGCCGAACGCGACGTGCGACAACCCGTCGCCGATGAACGAAAACCGCTTCAGCACGAGCGTCACGCCGAGCAGCGAAGAACAGAGCGCGATCAGGACGCCGACGATCAGCGCATAGCGCACGAACGGATACTGGAGATACAGAACGAGCTTTTCGATCATGCGCGCTCACCGCCTTTCGCCTGCAGCAAAAAGAGTTTGCCGGCGTCGCTGTTCAAATACGCTTCCTTCGTGCCGAAAAACACATGGTCGCCGATATGCAGGATATGGCTTGCGTACCGGACGGCGGCGGCGACGTCGTGACTGATCATGATAATCGTGACGCCCTCCCGATTCAGTCCCTCGATCAGCTCATACATCTCGGTCGTGACCTTCGGGTCCAGTCCCGAAACCGGTTCGTCGAGCAGCAGAACCTTGCGCGTCGCGCAGAGCGCTCTGGCAAGCAGGACGCGCTGCTGCTGTCCGCCGGACAGGTCGCGGTAGCAGCGGCTGCTGAGCGCCGTAATGCCCATGCGCTCCATGCTTTCCTTCGCGAGCTGCTTTTCTTCCTTCGAATAGAACGGCCTCAGGCCGCAGCGCCCCTGACAGCCGGAAAGAACGATCTCCTTCACGGACGCCGGGAAATCCTTCTGGATCACGGTTTGCTGCGGCAGATAGCCGATTTCGTTTGCTTTCAGCCCGTCCCCGATCAGAATCTGCCCGCCGATCGGTTCCTGAAGCCGAAGCAGCGTTTTCATCAGCGTGCTTTTGCCGGAACCGTTTTCTCCGACGATGCAGAGATAATCGCCCGCCTGCACGGTAAAGTTCAGATGATCGACGATTGTATGGGAATCGTATCCCAAAGACAGATCCCGAACGGTGAGAAAAGCCATAAATCCTCCTACTTCAATGCATCCATGAGAACGGCCAGGTTCTTTTCCATGACGGAAAGGTACGTCACGCCGTTCTGTACGTCTTTTGCAGTCGTTGCCTGCATGGAATCCAGCGCCAGAATCGTCTGATCCTTCGACTGCGTATTCTGCACGATCGTCTCGGCGATCCGGTGATCCGTTCCCTCGATCGTCATCACCGCATGCAGGGACAGTTCGTCCACCTTGTTCGCCAGGAATATGATCGTCTCAAAGCTGGCCTCCGTTTCTGCGGAACAGCCGACGAACGCGGCGTAATACGAAAGACCGTAATCGTCCGTCAGATACCGGAACGGGAAACGATCGCCGAACAGAAGCGTTTTTTGGGGCGCGTTCTCCGTGACCGACCGGAATTCTGTATCGAGCGCGTTCAGCTTTTCCGTATATGCCGTAGCGTTGCGCCGGTACGTTTCGGCATGGTCGGGATCGATCTTCTGAATCGCTTCCGAAATGGATTCCGTCAGGACGACCGCATTCTGCAGGGACAGCCAGACGTGCTCGTCGTACTCGACCTCTTCTTCCTCGCCGTCCGCCTCGTCGTGCGCCTCTTCCTGCATGCCCTCGACGACTTCTTCCTCCTTAACGGCGTCGCCGAGAACGTCCAGCAGATTGATCACGATCCGGTTTTCCCGACCGCTTTCCTGCAGCGCGTCCTTGACCCAATCGTCGGACTCGCCGCCGACATAGATGAACAGATCGCACGCGGAAACGGTCAGGATGTCCGCCGCCGTCGGCTGAAAGCTGTGCAGATCGACGCCAGTATCGAGCAGCATCGTCACTTCGATGTTCGCCGGATTGTCGCCGAGCACATTCCTTACCCAATCGTATTCGGGAAAGATCGTCGTTACGATCCGGATTCTGCCGTCGGACGCGGGCTTTTCGCCCGAACTGCAGGCAAAGCAGCAGCCGGCAAGCAGCAGAACAACCAGCAAAACAGATAAACTCTTTTTCACAACAAAAAACCTCCGTATTTCGTTTTCGGACAGGGAAACAGGACTGGAGAACAGTCCACAGGGTATCCTTCGCCCCGAACGGAGGTTCTTTAATTGTTCAGTCTGATTTTCTCGGAAACAGGCGTATTCGCGGAAGCCGCAAACGCAGAAAAAGTCAAAGCCGCAACAAGCAGGACGGTTGAAACGAGCAGGAACGATTGTTCCGTCTTTCCGCCGCCGATCCGGTGCAGAATCGCTTCGCACAACCGAATGCACGCGCAGACCGGACAGTCTTCGCCCGCGCAGTCATGATCCGCTTCCGCGGCGATATAAAAGGCGGCAAACAGCACGACCGCAAGCAGCAGCAAGCCGACGACGCCCGCCAGAACCCGATTTTTCCGCGACATGCCGTTCCCCCCTTCCGAAAATCTTTCTTCTGTATTATAGCAAACGATTCGTGATTGTCAAGTAATTTGGGAATGATTTTCATTTTTCGAACAACTTATTGAAAAGCCGAAAAAACACCGATCCGGTCGGGTCGGTGCGGAGGTTTGTTTTTCGGGGAATTTCGTCATTTCGGGTCGACGGCATAGCGAAACAGCGGATCGCCGTTCTCCTCCGTGCCGTACTGAGCCATGCCGCCCTTTTCCATCATGCGGCGAGACGCGAGATTGGCTTTGTCGCAGCCGCCGTGCACGCCCTGCAGGGAGAACGCGGCGGCGATTTGCAGCAGCGCCCGGACGCATGCCGTGCCGATCCCTTTATTGCGGCTGTCTTCGCCCAGCAGTACGAACAGCTCCGGTTCCGTGCGGCTCCGGCTGCCGTCCAGGCCGCACCAGCCCAGGATGGATTGCGGCGCTTTCGGGCTGCAGACCGCAAAGCACAGGTGCGCGAGGCTGCCCGCGGCGTTCTGCCCATGGTTGTTCTGCATGTAGGCGATCGCGCCCCGCGCCTCCGCCTCGGAAAGCGGGTGATGATCGGCGGGCCAGGTCTTCGCGACCTCCGGCCAATCGTCCTCCGTGACGAAGCGCAAAAGCAGTTGATCGATTCGGTATTCCATCCGGGCGTCCTCCGCTTTGTCAGATTCGTTTTTCGAGCTCATAGGCCGTGTGGCCTTTCGGGTAATCGGAAAGCTCGCCGCGCGCGGTGAAGCCGTTCGCAAAGAAGAAGTCCGCGATCCAGTCGCAGCAATCGGACAGAATCACATAGACGCCGTTTTCCTTCGCCTCGCGCTCGATCACGGCGAACAGTTCCGAGCCGACGCCCTGCCGGCGATACGGCTCCTCCACCCAGATGCCGTCGAGATCGGCGGTATTGTCGCCGTCGACGCCGGCAACGGCGGCCGCGATCAGATTTCCGTCCGCATCCACCAGTTTTTTGCTGAGCGTGACGGTATCATGCCCGTCCGGCACGACCTCGACGCAGAACTGTTCAAGCCCCTTGTCGATCGCTTCGGCGTCCTCTTTGGTGCCGGGCTCGGCCCGATACCGTTCAATAGCGGCGTTGTTGCTCGGAACATAGTCCGGAATCCCCTGATCCAGCCGCTTGGAGAGCGACCAGCTGACATGGCCCACGGGGATGTCCCGGTTGACTGTGAACACGCGGAAGCCGTGTTTTTCATACAGCGGCCTTGCCATATAATCCGCAGTACCGAGGCACAGGTAATAACAGTTCTTTTCCCGCGCGGCGGCTTCGGCGGCGCGGATCAGCATGGAGCCGATCCCCTGATGCCGATACCGCTCGTCCACCCACAGCTGCGCCAGCACCGCGCGTCCCCACTCGTGGACGTTCACGACGCACCCGCCGAGGAGGTTTCCCGCCTCGTCCGCGACCTTGAACACCAACTGTTCTTCCTCGGTATGCGGCTCCGCCGGCGCCTTGGAATCGGCGTATGCGAGGATCTTTTGTTCGACGAGGCGTTCCTCTTCCTCGGTTAACGGTTGGATGGTATATTGCATGGTTGTTTTCTCCCCCCGCGCTGTTTACACCTCATATAGCATGTTGACTTCGTGGCAGTCCGGTTCGTCCACCACATCGGTTTCGACAAAGCCGACCGTTTCATAGACGTGCCTGGCGTGTTCGTTGCCGTACACGTAGGTGGTCGTGAACGCTATGGCGTCATAGTTGGCTTTCATAAAGGCGATGAACTCCCGCAGCGCCTGCGTTCCTTTGTGCTGATTCTGGAACCGGACGTCGATCGCGTAATCCCACAGGAAGTATTTCCGGTCTTCATAGCGGTGCACGAGCACAAAGCCGATCAGGTTCTCGCCGTCATAAATATCAAAGGCCAATACCGTATCGGGGTGCTTTTGAATGACCTCCCGGATCGTTTCCTTTGTCGACAGCATCTCTGCCTGTTCGGGCGTCAGCGTGATCTTCATTTCCGACGAACCGATAAAGCGCATGGGATTCTCCTTCCTTATTCAACGATTTCGATGTACGCAAAAACCGGGGCTGTTCAAGTTTGGAAAAGTCAAGCCGCAGCACGGTCTTTGCAGGCGGCCCGAGCTTCACTTGCCGTCAATCATGGTCCGCAAGAATGCCGCGTACCGATCCGGGTAATTGATCGAAAATTCGCCGTGATACAGGCCGGGCAGAATCTGCTCGGTACAGCCGGGAATGCTTTGCCTGAGCAGCGCCGCGGATTTGCGCATCGTTCCGGATTCCCTGCCGCCGACCAGCACATGCATCCGCGCCGTCGTGTCCGCGATGGAGGGTTTCAGGGAATATGCCGTATTTGCCCGCAGAAAAGCGATCATGTCCGCCTTTGCAATTTGGCAGGTATCCCGATAGTATTCTTCAAAAAAGCAATCGTCCATGTGCAGCGACCGGAACTGCAGCTTTGCAAACCGCCAGTTTCGAATCAGCCCGTAGCTGCTGCCGAAAGCGGGGCCGATCAGCGCGTTCGTCAGCTTCGACGGAATCACGCAGGCGCTTTCCACGAGCGCAAAGCGACAGAGATCGCCGCGCTGCGACAGCATTTCCAGCAGAATCTGCGCGCCGAGCGACAGACCGCCGATCAGTAAAACATGCCCTTGGTACTGCTCGTCGATGTATGCGATGAGTTCCGCGGCGTTGTCCTCGATGGCTGTGAACGGCCGGTCGCTGCCCGCGTGCCCGTCGAGAATCGGCAGAACGACATGGTAATCCGATGCGAGGAGCTCGGCTTCCTTCCGATAGTTCCACCACGACAGCCCGCCGCCGTGCAGCAGCAGAATCGTTTCCCGCTGCGCCGATCCAAATTCCCGCACCCGCATGCGTTTGCCCTCCGCGCTTTCCGTTCTCGGAAAGAGTATACCACAGTCCCGTCCGTACTTCAACTAATACGTTTGTACGTTTACCGTGCATTTCGTCCCTGTGCGCATGACAGCGTTCCTCTGTGGGCTATACTGAAAAGCAGGAGATGGGAAACAACACGACCACCAACGTCCTGGATTCCGATACTTCGTCGGGCGCGTGGGCGGTGCTTTCCACCGACGCCGGAACGAATATGTATCTGAACGTCTATAACACCACGCTGACGCTGAACAACGCTGACGAAAGCAAGCACCTTCGGCAAGGGCGCGTCGTATGCCGGCGCGATCGCTTCGACGTCGGCGATCCATGTCACCTACGAGGGGTCGCAAAAGGTCAAGGACTACGGCGGGTTCGCGTTCGAAACGGCCGAAACTGCAGCTGCCTTTGCCAAGAGCTACCAGAACGCGTGCTTTACGATCAACGAATACTGGAGCCTCGGCCACGTTGCGAACCTCATTTCTTCCAACGGCGGCAACGCGGTACACGTTACCCTGACCGACGACGCGGTCTGGAATGTGACCGGCACGTCCCTGCTCACTTCCCTGTCGATCTCCGGCGACGCGAAGGTGATCGTGCCCGTCGGCGTTACGCTGACCGTCGACGGAACGGCCTACACGGATTGCGTGCTGACCGCCGCATCGTTCCAATAAGAATTGACCCGGCCCTGCGCCGGAACAACCCTCGTCAATTGCAGCAAAAAGCCGCTCCGGCGCTCGAAAGAGAACCGGAACGGCTTCGTTCTTTGTTGTCGGGTGTGGCTTACAGTTTTTTGCAGGTGATATCGTCGAACATCAGGCAGCCGTCGCCGAATTGCAGCTTCAGCATACCGCCCTTCCGGCCGAACTCGTTCTCGCCGATCGGATAGAGACGGAACGTAAAACCGTCCCCGTCGTCGTCGATCGCGTTCGCGTACAGTTCGCCGTCCTTCAGGAATACCTCGTCGATGATGAAATCGTCGTCCTCGGGATGCTCGTACTTGCCGCAGTAGCTCTCCCACTTCGATTGATCGGGGTTCGGGATCGCAATGTCCTCGATCGTGATGATGGGCTTGGGCTCCTTGTCCAATGCGATATCCTGCAGGCCGGTGTAGAAGCGATCATGCGCTCTGGCGTCCAGTTCTTCCCGGTTGCACAGAATCACAAGCACTCTGTCCGCGTCCACGGTCCGTGCGAACCAGGTATGCACGCCCGGCATGCCGCCGCTGTGGCAGACGATCCGACCGAATTTTGCATCGTCGATTACGCTCCAGCCGAAACCGTATCCGTCTCCGTCCGCATCCTCATACGGTTCGCCGCCGTTGAGCACGGCCGGCGAATACATCATCTGCTGCTCCTCGCGGGTCAGCACGGTTTCTTCCCGCAGCGCCCTGTCCCACTTGAACATATCAAAGATATTGGTATAGACATAGTCGTCGCCGTTCAGGCCGTCAAAGGCGGCCACGACGCGGTCGTCCTCGGAATCCATGTCCGAAACGAACCGGTCGTCTTCGTACACCGTCGCGACGGCGTAGTTCCCGAACGGAACGCCGTCCCGGCGGATATGGCAGCAACGGGTGGAAGACATGCCGGCCGGTTCGAAAATGTTCCGCCGGAGAAATTCCTCAAACGGCACGCCGGAGACCTTCTCCACCGTCTCCGCCAAAAGGTTGTAGCCGGTGTTCGAGTATTCGTATTTCTCGCCCGGCTTGAAATACGGCTCCAGCTTGGTTTCGCAAAGGAAGCGCACGATCTCGCTGTTGCCCGGAACCCGTTTTTCTTCCTTCCAGAGGTTGATGAACCAGTCCGCGTCGTCGAAGTAATCGGGCACGCCGCCGATGTGGCTGAGCAGATGCCGGAGCGTCACGCCCTTGTATGCTTCCAGTTCCGGGAAGTACTTCGTGATCTCGTCCTCGAGCTGCAAAAGCCCCATCCTTCTCGCCAGCATGACCGCGGACGCCGTAAACTGCTTGGTGACCGACGCGAGCTGAAAGATCGAATCCTCACGGACGGGTTGGGTTCCTGCCGGGTCGAGCCAGCCGACCGCGCCCTTGGACACGATCTTACCGTTCTCGGCATAGAGCCACGTTCCGTTGAACCCATCCACTTCATACGCCCTGCGGGCAAGGCTTTCTATCATTTCTTTTTTATCCATATCTTTACTCCGTAATGATTTGTTGTCAGGCTTACGCCTTCTCCACGTCCATTTCGAAGGCGCTCAGGATAGTGCCGTCCAACGGATCGTCGTGGACGGTGCCGATGTAGTCCTTGCCGAACAGGTCGAAGAAGTCGCCGGAGATCGCGAGATCGGGCAGACGGCCGACGAGCTCGCCGTTTTCCATCAGATACGCCATCTGCACGGGCGTCGCAAAGTGTCCGTCGGGCGTGGCGTCGCCGCCGGACGCGATCGCAACGAGGATCGCCTTGCCGGGAACGAGTTCCTTGAGGCTCTTGGCCGTTGCGTCCAGATACAGCTTGCCGAATCCGATGCCCGGCACGCCGTCATACGCAGCGTCGGCTGTGCCGAGATTCGGCAGGCCGTACGTTTCGGCAGTCTTTTTCGTCGTCAGAAGGCCCTTCAGCACGCCGTTTTCGATCAGCGTCGGCCGGAACCCCGGCGCAACGCAGCCCTCCGCGTCGAAGAAGCAGCCGCCGTGTGCCGTATCCGGGTTTCTGTCGTCACGAACCGTCAGTTTTTCGGAGAACAGCTTTTCGCCGAGCTTGCCGGAAAGCAGCGACGCGCCGGCCGCATACAGGTCGCCGACCAAATGGTTGACGAAGCGGAACACGATCATGGAAGGATCCGTCACAACCGGATAACGGCCCGGTTCGAGATCGGCGGGCACATAGAACGCATCGTATTCCCGCTTGAATTCCGCAAGCAGTTTTTCCGCGTCGAAACCGACGCCGTCCCAGCCGAAGCCCGTATCGAACAGATTGCCCGAGCCGCGGTTCTGCGCGACCAGGCTGATATCCATATTTCCGCCGGAGCAGGACAGACTGCGCCCTTTGGAGTTCCGATATTCCGACTGACTGTACTTCAGACTGATCTTGTTCGAAAGCCCGAACCGGGGGCAGAGTTCGCCGAGCCGGTCCAGGAACGATTGCATGGTCGGAATGAAATCCGCAACCGGGAGAATCTCCGCGTCATTGTGCGCTTCCGCTTCGAGCGGGCCTTCGAGTTTTTCGGGATACGGGATGCCGAACGCCAGCGCTTCCTTCGCCTTTTCGGTCAGTTCCGCTTCGTCCGGTTCGCCGAGGCAGCCGGCGACGCCGATACAGCCGTTTTCATAGACACGGACCGTGCCGGTCGTGCGTTCGACCTCGCGGAAGCTGTCGATTTTGCCCGCGGTCACGTTGAGCGTATAGGAATGTTCCGTTTGTTTGATGAATTCTTTTTCCATAGTATTGTCCTCACTGCACATTCATTTCCGAAACCCGTACATACGGGCCGCCGAACCCGACGGGCAGCGGGTGCTGCTCCATCTTGCCGCAGCCGCCCGTGACGAACGACAGCATCTCGACGTCCTTCGTGAGCCCGTCGATCAGCCCGAGCGTCTCGAACACGTTGCCCGAGATGACGCTGATCTGCACCGGACGGCCCAGCTTGCCGTCTTGGATTTCATACGCAAGACTCGGCGCGATCGTAAACGTGCTCATGCCGCTGCCGTGGTTGATCGTCTTGATGAAATAGCCCTTTTCGATCGGCGCGATCAGCTCGTCAAAGGTCAGGTCGCCGCCCTCGATCCAGGTCGTCGTCATGCGCACGATCGGCTCGAAATTGCAGTCGATCGCGCGGGCGTTGCCGGTCAGGCCCTCGTCCAGCGCCGCCGCGGTCTGCGCGCTGTGCAGCCGTCCCGCGAGCACGCCGTTTCGGATCAGATAATTCTTCCGCGCCTTCGTGCCCTCGTCGTCATACGGGACGAACCCGCAGCCGGGCACGCAGCCGGATTCCGCGATCGAGAGGATCGGACTGCCGACGGTCTTGCCGAGCTGCCATTCCTCTTTCATGGAATCGTCGGACAGCATGAAGTCGGATTCGGACTTGTGCCCGAACGATTCATGTGCAAACACGCCCGCCGCGATCGGCGACAGCACGACCGGGTATTTGCCCGCTTCCACGGGGACGGAATTGCGCAGGTAGTCCGCGCTCTCCTTTGCCGCTTCGCGGATTTCCGTTTCCAGTCCGGTCAGTTCGTCGAAGCGCGTGCAGCCGGTCTGCCAGGAGCCGGTGAATTTCTTCTCCCCCTCCGCCATGTTCATATCGAACCGCAGGCCGCAGGTCTGGTAATCGTATTCGATGTCCGCGCCGAGTGACGAGCAGAACCGGAACCGGCTGTTCCGATCCACATAGATTCCCTGCGCCATCTTGACGCAGTCGTCCTCCGTGACGATCGGCAGATAGGAAAGCAGCAGTTCCTGCTTGTTCCGCAGCGGAATATCACGTACCGAGCAGTCCCCGAACGTTTCGATCCGGTCGACGTTCCGTTCAAACCGGCGCACGATCGGATCGTCGAGGATCGCGGGATTCGCCGTCGCCGCGCCGTAGAGCCCGTCCAGCGTCTTCTGCAGATGCTTTACGTCCGTCACCGACGCGTAGTACCAGAGCTTGCCGTCGTACACGCGTAAGAACGCCTGTTGTTCCCGGCGCGTCTTCAGTTCCTCGAGCACGCCCGCCTTGTATTGAATGATCGTGCGGAAGCGGTCTTCCGTTCGAACGTCGGCATAAAAGCCGTCCCGAAATTGCAGCATAGTGTGTCCTCCTTGCTCGTAGTTTCCGGTTTTCCGAGCCACTGTATTGAGTATACCATACCGCCCCGCCGGACGCAACAAAAACCGTCCCGATCAGGTGGGCGGTCTCGATTTTTCAGAAAACGGATTGACGGACGGGCGAAGAAGCGGTATCCTTGTACCGGTATCAAACGTGCAAAAAAGGAAGCGGCAAAGCGGGTTATGAAACGAAAGAGTCTTTCCCCGGCAATGGCCTTTATCGTTCTGTTCGGGATTGTCAGTCTGTTTTCGGACCTGACGCACGAGGGTGCGGCGAGCATTCGCGGCGCGTATCTTTCCCTGCTCGGCGCGTCCGCCGGAACGATCGGCTTTGTGTCCGGTCTCGGTGAGATGATCGGCTACTCGATGCGTTACGTCTTCGGTCGGATCGCCGACCGCACGAAGCAGTACTGGCCGATGACGATCCTCGGCTATGCGCTTGACATCGCCGCCGTTCCGGCGCTTGCGCTGATCGGTGAGCACGGTTGGATCGCCGCGTGCCTGCTGCTCGTGGTGCAGCGCATGGGCAAGGCCATCAAAAAGCCCGCCAAAAACACAATTCTGTCGTTTGCCGCGTCGCAGGAGGGTGTCGGAAAGAGTTTCGGCCTTCTGGAAGTACTGGATCAGATCGGCGCGTTCCTCGGCCCCGTGCTGCTGTACCTCGTTATGCTGTTCCGGCAGGACGAAAGCGTGTTTCGCACCTACACGGTCTGCTTTGCCGTGCTGGCGATTCCCGGCGCGATCACGATGGCGCTTCTGCTTGTCACGCGGCTGAAATTCCCGTCACCGGAGCACTTTGAGCCCGAAGCGAAGGAATACGTCCCGTTCCGGCCGGACAAGCCGTTCCTTCTGTATATCGCCGGCATCAGTCTGTTTGCGTTCGGCTTCATCGATTACTCGCTAGTCATCATGCACATATCCGACGCGTTTTCGTTCCCGGCCGAGACGCTCCCGCTGCTGTATGCGGGCGCCATGCTCGTCGACGCCGTTGCGGCGCTCGGCTTCGGTCTGCTGTACGACCGGAAAGGCGCACGGGCGCTGATTCTCTCGACGCTGCTTTCCGCGCCGTTCGCCGTTTTCATCTTCGCGTTCCGCTCCGTGCCGCTGCTGCTCGTCGGTCTTGCGATGTGGGGCGTCGGCATGGGCGCGCAGGAATCGATCCTGAAAGCGACCGTTGCGCGGATCGTCCCGAAGCAAAGCCGTGCGACGGGGTACGGCGTCTTCGAATGCGCGTTCGGCGTGTTCTGGTTTTTGGGAAGCTGGCTCCTCGGCGTGCTGTACGACCGCAGCGTCGCCGTCATGATCGCGCTGTCGGTGATCATGCAGTTGGCCGCGATCCCGCTGTATTACGCATCGGCGAAAGAAACCGCAGCTTTCTGAAAGCGGAGGGTGCAGGGTCAACGCCGTTTTTCCGTATTCTCTCGGACGGACCCCGTTTGCGGAACACAGGCGTTTGCCTCCGATTTCTTTTTTCGGAATCTTTTTTTCAAAAAACGATTGTGCCGAACGGTTGCGAAACGAAAATGCAAATGCTATACTGATTCTGTTCCTGATCATAAGCAAAAAGGAGGCAATCAAAATGAGAAAGTATCTTGCGGAATGTATCGGAACATGCGTGCTGGTCGTGCTCGGCTGCGGCACGGCAATGCTGGTCGGCTGTGACGCCGCTGCGGGCGGCGGGTACATTCTGACGGCGCTGGCTTTCGGCCTTGCAATCGTCGCCACGGCTTACTCGGTCGGCAACATTTCCGGCTGTCACATCAATCCGGCCGTCTCGCTGGGCGTTCTGCTCTCGGGCGGTATGGAACTGAAGGAGTTCTTCTGCTACGTTGCCGCGCAGTGCGTCGGCGCACTGGCCGGTTCCGGTCTGCTCGCCCTGATCTTCGGGCTCGGCGGCGTGACGGATATGACCGGCGGCTTCGGCAGCAACGGCCTTGCCGGCGTCGGCGGTATCCCGTTTGCCGGTCTGCTGGTGGAAATTGTTCTGACGTTCATCTTTGTCTTCTGCATCCTCGGCGTTACCTCGAAGAAGCAGAACCACGGTTCGTTCGGCGGTCTCGTGATCGGTCTGACGCTGGTCGGCGTCCACATTCTCGGCATCGGTCTGACCGGTACGTCTGTGAACCCCGCGCGCAGCATCGGCCCCGCGATCGCAGCGGCCTTTGCCGGAAACCTGGCCCCGCTTGCCAGCGTTTGGGTCTTTATCGTCGGCCCGCTCGCAGGCGCTGCGCTTGCCGCGCTCGCCTACAAGGCGCTGGAATCGAAAAAAGCATAACGCACCTTTTGAAACGAACCCCTGCTCCGTCGGCGCATCTCGGCCTACGGAGCATTGTTTTTGCAGTATTTTCGTGAAAAACGACGTTTGCGCCAGAAAAATCGCTCTATTTCGTCAGAAAAATATTGGATTCGGAGGAATTGTCTTTCTTCTGATTGACTTTTTCGTAAAATTCCATTAAAATCACTTTGTTATATTGTATGCGTCCGGCACGGGCGCCCGGCGCATGAAACGAAGCTGCGGAAAGGAGGGGACGGCGTTGTCGGAGTTCAACAAACCGGTACCGGAATTCGGTCCGATGAATGAAAAGGTCAAGGGCGTGAAGCACCATGGCAGGCTGTCCATTCTGGTTCCTGCCGTTATGACGAGCGCGTTCGTGCTCGGTACTGCCGCCGTCGTCGTCAGCGAAGACCTGGTGGACGGCGACGGAAACCTGAAAGTGAAGCCCACGCCGACGGCTATCGTGGCGGTCGCGGACAGCGAAACGGAGAAAAGTCCGAACATTATGATAGAAGTCACGTCTACGCCGACGCCGACGCTTACGCCGACGCCCACACCGACTCCGACTGCGACACCGACGCCCACACCGACAGCAACGCCGACGGCAACCCCGACGCCTACGCCGACGTCATCTCCGACGCCGACGCCGACGGCAACAGCCGCGCCGACGGCAACAATTCCTGTGTCGAACAACAGTCCTACGCCAACCCCAACGGCAACGCCGACAGCGACGCCGACGTCATCTCCGACGCCTACCCCTACCCCGACGCCCACGCCGACGCCCACGCCCACGCCCACGCCGACACCCACGCCGACGCCCACACCGACGCCGACGCCGACGCCCACGCCGACGCCCACGCCGACGCCGTCGGAATCCTACGGTGCGGCGCACAGCATCTACGTCAGCTATTCTTCTGCGGGAGAATGTGGAGCATGGGCCAGTCTTGACTCCGCGGAGCCCGGCGTAGAGGTTGACATCTCGTACTTCATCCAGGATGGGTACATGCTCCAGAACGTCAGCGTTTCCGGTGCGGACCTGAACAACGTCGGCGATTATACGTTCCGATTCAACATGGGCGATGAAGACGTCTGGGTTTACTTCGACTTTGTTGCAACGACGTACCCCGCGCACAGCGTCCTCGTCACCGTTGATCCGGAAGCAGGCGGAACCGCTCTTGCGGGCTGCTATATGGCCGAGGAGGGAAGCCCCGTCACGGTGGGCTACACGCCGACCGCAGGATATGTGCTGGACGAGATCGAAGTCTACGGCGCGACGCTGACGCCCATAGGCGGCAACACCTACGAGTGCACGATGGGAACGGACGATATTTACATCTGCTTCCACCTCATCCCCGAATAACGGCTCATGCCGATTCGCAACGGATCAGGCCGAAGCAGGAAAAACGTGATAACAATACAGCGACCGAATGGAGGGAACGACAAGTGAAAGAATCTCAAAAAACGCCTGAGAGCAAAGCAACGCAGAGACGTCTGATCGGAACGGCGATCGGCATCGCGCTGACCGTCCTGGTCATCGTCATTCTGGCGCATCCGGAATGGCTTCCGCTGAGCGCGGAATCCGTCGAGTCCATGCGTACGCTCGAGCAGAATTTCTTCCTGATCGACGGCAGTCTGCACATTACGGCGGTTCATATTCTGACCGTGCTGCTCGCCGGCTGCGTAACGTGGCTCGTGTATATGGTTCTGACGCTGCTCCTCAGGCTGATCGGCAAAAAGAGCGGCCGGACCGCGACCATCACGACGCTGATTGCGAATCTTCTCAAGTACCTGGCCTGGATCGTCGGGATCGTCTGGGGGCTCAGCATCCTCGGCGTGAACACGATGGGCGTGCTCGCCGGCGTCGGAATCGTCGGTCTCGCGCTCGGCTTCGGCGCGCAGAGCCTGATCGAAGATATCATTACCGGGTTCTTCATCATCTTTGAAGGCCAGTACAACATCGGGGACATCATCGTTCTCGACGATTTCCGCGGCGTTGTGCAGAGCATCGGCGTCCGGACGACCGTCATCGAAGACGCGGGCGGCAACCTGAAGGTCGTGAACAACTCCGACATCCGGAATTTCCAGAACCGTTCCCGCAAGAATTCGCTTGCGATCGTGCTCGTCGACGTGGCCTACGAAACCGATCTCCGCGCACTGGATAAGCTGCTCAAGGAAGAGATCGGCAAGCTCTACGAGCCGAACAAGGACCTGTTCCTGGCTGCGCCGGAATACTACGGCGTCGAAGAACTGGGCGCAAGCGGCGTACAGCTGAAGTTTGCCGTCAGCACGAAGGAAACCAACGTGTTTGCCGCCAAGCGCCGCCTGACGCGCGAAATCCGCATCCTGTTTGCGGATCACAACGTGGAGATCCCGTTCCCGCAGGTCGTTGTGCATCAGGCAGACTGATTACGGCCTTCCCGTAAACGAATACCAAAATACGAAAGCAGACGTCGATTGCGGCGTCTGCTGTTTCGTTGTCCGAAGATTCGGTTTCGGAGAAGATTTCCGGAATCAGTTGCGGATAATCTTCATGCTCGGGCTGCGCTTGAAGTCCTCCTGCCGGAAGATCAGGCTGCGGATCGCCATGAACGGCGGCAGCGAAGCGTTCAGCTTTTCGACGGCGGCGCGGATCGCGGGCTCGGGCTCCGTGATCTTCATGGCCGCGAGCACCGGCGCGTTCGGGAAAACTTCCGCCTGCAGCACGGTCACGCCGTCCACGACGGCTTCGCGCACGAGCGCGTCCTTGATCAGCGGGATCTTCACGAGCGCGAGCTCCAGCGCTTCGGGGGACACGTTCTCGCCGTTCGGCAGAACGATGATGTTCTTGGAGCGGCCGGTGATGTAGAGCAGGCCATTTTCGTCGATGCGGCCGAGGTCGCCGGTCTTGAGCCAACCGTCCTCCGAAAAGACGTTCGCGGTCTCCTCCGGGTCGTTGTAGTAGCCGAGCATCAGATGGTCGCCGCGCACCCAGATTTCACCGTCCACGATCTTGACTTCCTGCTCGGGGTACGGCATGCCGACCGAGGTCGGATAGTCGTACGGATCGCCGTTGCCGGAAACGAGGTTCGCGGTCTCGGTCATGCCGTAGCCGGGGCAAACGATGATGCCGAGCTCCTGATAGCGGCGGATGATGCCCTCCGGCACCTGCGCGCCGCCCGCGATGACGACCTTCAGCTTGCCGCCGAGCGCTTCCACACCGCGCATCTTGGCAAGCCCTGCCAGCATGTCCGCCAGCGCCGGCACGAGCACGAGCAGCGTCGGCTGCGCCTTCGGCAGCACGGCGACGACCGTCCGCATATCCTCCAGCGTATACAGCATGGAACCGGTATAGAAGCAGGTCAGCACGTTCCGCACCACGCCGAAGACATGGCTGAACGGAATCAGCGCCAGATACCGCTGCCGCAGCGCTTCGCCCGGTGCGTAGCAGCCGTTCAGCGCGCCGCGCATCAAAGCGCCGTGGGAGAGCAGCGCGCCCTTAGACTTGCCGGTCGTGCCGCCGGTGAAGAAAATCGCGGCGGGCGTATCCTTGCCGTTCTGCGCTTCGGGCGCGGGATCAGACGGCGCGACCTTCGAAGCGGCGATTGCCTTGACGCCTTCCGGCAGCGGCGCGGCGTCCACGCGCGGCTGGAACACGTCGGCATAGAGATACAGCGTAACATCCAGTTTCTTCAGGTTTGCATTCAGTTCTTCGCCGCCCATCGTCATCGGGATCGGAACGATCACCGCGCCGTAGGTCATGGTCGCAAGGATCATCTCTGCCGCAAGCGCGGAGTTCGGGAGCTGCATACCGACCTTGTCGCCCGGCTTTACGCCGTTGTCGCGCAGAAAGCCGCGCAGACCGCCGAGCGCGTCGATCATCTGCCGATAGGTCATCGGGCCGGCAGCGCCGTCCAGCGCGCAGTCGTCGGCGAAATGCTCGCCGGCAAACGCGACCAGTTCATTGATCGTGGGCATATAATGGAAGAAATCCCGTTCGGATTCCGGGAGCAAACGCAGATAGTATTCCAGAGAGTTCATGCCTGATTCCTTTCCATTTTGGGCCCTTCGCCCATATTCCGGCACAGTATACCACATGAACGCCCGATTTGCAACCGTATCGCTGATAATTTCACCCAATGCATACGAATTCAGCGCTCGATGCGGCGGATTTCCCGTGCAATCGCGTCCGTGCGATCCGAAAGGCGGAGGCGAATCCGATCCGCAAGCGCGTACAAAAAAGCGGAATTGGACGGCGTCGGCTTGGAAACCTTCGTCGTATAGCCGAAAAAGGCGTCGAGCGTTTTCAGGTCGGCGCGCAGCCAAGCCGTTTCGATCGCCGCGCGCATGGCGTGTTCCGCGACGGAAACCGAAACGCCCGCTTCTTCGGCAACGCGCGGGTACAGGTCCTGCATGATCTGCACGGACGTCGGACACGGGGCGGCGCACAGCTGCAGCGCGGCGATCCGCAGCAGGTCGAACCCCTGCAGATACGGCGAAACGCCGAGCCGGAGCAGCAGTTCGGAGCATTGTCGATCCGCCGTATTTCCGGACGGCAACGGGTCCGCACGCCATGACGACGCAATGCGCGCGGCGATCACCGCTTCCGAAACCGGCGCAAGCAAACATTCCTCCACGCGTCCGGGAAGCAAAAACCGCGGCCGTTGCGCGGCGACGACGAACAGGCGCGGCGGCCGTTCCAGCGGCAGACCGCACAGCAGCGTCAACGCTTGGATCGCGTCCGCGTCGCACGGCGGCAGCCAAAGCGCGACCGCTTCGGGCTGCACGCGATAGACGTACTCCGCCGCGGCATAAACGTTCTCGAGCCGAACGGGAACAGCGTCCCTTTTCGGAAACGCCAAAACAGATTCCATGGTTCCTCCTCTGCCCCGGCCAAAACGAAAGGACGTCCCCCGAAAAGGGAACGCCCCGTATTCTTTTTGGAAATGCCCGTTACGCCAACCGATAAACGCCGTCCGTTTCGCAGACGATCGTCATGGAGAAAAACGCTTTGCACAGTTCCACCATGTAGGCGGTGTCCCTGACGCCCGCCGTTTCATAGGACGAGTGCATTGCAAGCTGCGCAAGGCCGATGTCCGCCGTGTTCATCGAAACGCGGGAGGACGTGATCGTGCCGAGCGTGTGCCCGCCGTGGATGTCGCTGCGATTCGCAAAGTGCTGCACCGGCACGTTGACGCGCTTGCAGAGCTCTTTGACCAGCGCTTCGGAAACCGCGTCGGTTGTGTACCGCTGATTCGCATTGTGCTTGATGACGATGCCGCCGTTCATGTGCGGCGCGTTCAGCGGGTCCGACAGTTCGGGATGGTTCGGATGCATTGCGTGCGCATTGTCGCAGGACAGCATCAGCGACGACGGAACCAGCGCGGGCAGCGGCTTTTCGTACACTGCGGCAAGCCGCTCGAGAACGTCCCGCAGCAGGTCGCCCGCCGCGCCCTGCCGGGTCTGGCTGCCGACTTCCTCGTTGTCAAAGATGGCGACGACCGGAATCGCGGTTCCTTCTTCGCTCTCCAAAAACCCTTTCAGCGTCGCAAACGCGCACTGCTGGTCGTCGAGCTGCGGGGCCGCGACGAATTCCCCGTTCAGGCCGAACACCGTGCCGCGCATCCGGTTGTAGAGGAACAGTTCGGTCGAAACGATCGACTTCGGATCGACGCCGATGTTCTCCGCCACGAGGTTGGTCAGAACCGGTTCGTCGGTCCAGTTGCCGATCAGCGGGAACGTATCGACGGCGGTGTTGTACGTCACGCCCTCGTTGATCTCACGGTTGAAATGGATGCAGACGTTCGGGATCAGCGCGATATCGCGGTCGATCTTGACCGGCAGCACCGAAATCCCCTCGTCCGTGCGGACGACCGCGCGTCCGGCGACGGACAGAGGCCGGTCGAGCCAGGTGCCGAGAATGCCGCTGCCGTACCGCTCCGTATCGAGTTTCAGATACCGGTCACAGGCCTTCACGGCATGGTTCGTTTTGATTTTGAACAGCGGCGAATCGCTGTGCGCCGCCGTGATGTTAAAGCCGGTCGGCGTGTTCTTCGTCATCCGGAACGCGATCAGGGACGAACCGTTCCGCGTGATGAAATACTTTCCGCCGGGTACGGGCGGTTTGTCGAACAGGGTCCAACGGACGTAGCCCGCTTCTTCGAGCTTCCGAACCGTATTGCGGATGACCCAATACGATACCGGGCTTTCGGCGATAAAGTCGATCAGTTCCTCGGTCAGGGCAAGCGCTCTTTCGTCTTCGTTCCTCATTCTCCCAGGATTCCTTTCGAGGAGCTTGCGCCGATGCGCGTCGCGCCTGCCGCAATCATTGCCTCCGCCGCCTCCCGGGTCCGCACGCCGCCGCTTGCCTTCACGCCCATGTCCGGGCCGACCGTCTTCCGCATCAAAGCGATATCGGCAACGGTCGCGCCGCCGGTCGAAAAGCCGGTGCTGGTTTTCACAAAGTCCGCGCCCGCAGCCTTTGCCGCAAGGCACGCCTTGACCTTCTCATCGTCCGTCAAAAGGCACGTTTCGATAATAACCTTCAACAGCGCCTTGCCCTTGCAGACGGCTTCGACGGCTTCGATATCCTTTTGGACGTAGTCCCAGTCGCCGTCCTTCGCTTTGCCGATATTGATGACCATATCGACTTCGTCCGCGCCGGCTTCGATCGCAAACGCGGCCTCGGCGGCTTTTGCGGCGGGCAGCATCGCGCCGAGCGGGAACCCGACGACGCAGCACGCCTTGACGCCGGAGCCTTCCAACGCCTTTGCCGCAAGCGGGATGCGCGCGGTATTCACGCAGACGCTCGCCGTGCCGTAATGCTTGGCTTCTTCACAGACGCGCAGAATCGCTTCCTCGGTTGCGTCCGCCTTCAAAAGGGTATGATCGATGTACTTCGCCAGGGTTTGGTTATCCATAGCTGCCTCCTTATGCTTCTTTGATCGGATATCGGATCATGCTGCCGTCTTCTTCCCAAAGACGTTCCATGTTGTAATACGCGCGCTCTTCCGGATGGAACAGATGCACGAGAACAAAGCCGAAATCGAGAACGATCCAGCGCCCCTCGTCGTAGCCTTCCTTGCGCTTGGCGACGTAGCCGAGCTCCGCCGCGCGGTCCTCCAGTTCGTCGCACAGCGCTTTCACGTGCGGCACGTTGCGGCCGCCCGCAATCAGAAACCAGTCCGCCACGATTGTGCGGTCCCCGACGTGGATCGCGACGATGTCCTCGGCTTTTTTGTTGTACAGAATCTCGCAGAACTGCAGAACTTCCTGTTCTCCGAATCGTTCACTCATCAATGCTTCCTCCTAAATCGTTGATAGCGCGCAGCGTTGCGGGATGCACCGCAAAACCGCGCTCTGTAATATGGGTCAGACTCCGGCGCAGCGCCAGCAGCGTCGCCGCATCGAGGTCCGATACGCTTCGCAGCGCGTCCACGCCCGGGTAATCGCGCCCGGGTTCAATCATATCGGCAAGGTACACGACCTTGTCGAGCTTCGTCATGCCGGCGTCCCCGGTCGTATGCAGCCGGATCGCGCGTAAGATCGCCGGGTCCGTCACGCCGTACTGCTCGGCGGCAAGCTGCGCTCCGGCTTCGGAATGCAGCACCGGCAGAATCGGCGTTTCGTCCGTCGAACGCCGCAGCAGCTCCTCCTTCGGCAGATACTTCGCGCAGTCGTGCAGCAGCGCCGCAATGCGCGTCTGCTTCGGATCGACGCCGTTTTCGGCGGCAAGCCGGAGCGCGGTCATCACCACGCCCGCCGTATGCCGCATCCGCTTTTCGGTCAGGGCCCCGCGCAGTTTCCCCGTCATTGCGCGGATTTCCGGCGGCTGATACAGGCCGCGCGCATAGATTTCCAGCGCGACGCTGTCCGGCACCAGTCCGTCGATCGGAAGCGCGGCTTCGATCCTGTTCCGCACCTCCGTGGACGAAAGCTCCGAAACGCTGTCCAGCAGAATGATTTCCGCGCCGAACTTTTCGCGCAGGGCGACCGCCGTTTCCGCTTCGCTGCCTGCCTGCCCCGCGCGCTCGATGCAGACGAGCGTCGCAAGCCGGGCGATCCCGTCCGGCCGGTACCAGGTATCGAACGAGCGCAGCATGTCGCTGCCCATCAAAAAATACAGCTTCGCGTCCGGTTCACGCGCTTTAAGATCGGTCAGCGTATCGAACGAATAGCTTTTCCCTTCACGTCTTAGCTCCATCGTCTCCACGGCAAAGCCGGGCCGATCCATAAGCGCAAGCTCCAGCAGCTTCAGGCGATCCGCGGTCTCCGCGCCGGAATCGAGTTCCTTATGCGGCGGGATACGGTCGATCACAAACAGAACGCGATCCAGCGACAGCACGTCCCTTGCATGCGCCGCCAGAAGAAGATGCCCGTTGTGGATCGGATGGAACGTGCCACCGAAGATACCGATTCGTTCCTGCTTCATATGCTGTATTATAGTATAAGCACCGCGTTTTAGGCAATACTTTTTTTCAAGATGAATACCTATGAACGCATGGAGATTTTCGGGCGCAGGACGCGCCTTGCGCTCGCCGTCGACGCGCTCCTGTACGCCACGATCCTTTGGGTCACGCTTTGTTATCTGCTGCGCGGGCTGCCGCTCGGCACGGCGGCCGCTTCCCTGTTCTGCGCGGCGGCGGCCATCGTTGCCTTTTGGCTGATCCGGCGGCACGGACTGCGCGGCAAAACGCGGCTGCGGGAGCGCGTACGCGCCGAACTCGCGCTCGAACGACTGCTCCTGATGCCCGAACCGGAAGCGCGCGCGCTGTTTTCGCCGGACGCCGTTCTGCTGAAGACGACGGTATCGCGCGACGATCTGCTCCGCGCCGTTCGCGCGGGCGAGCGCGTCCTCTGGCTCTGCGGCGAACCGGATGCAGACGCAAACGCGTTTTTGCAGAAGAACGGTGCGCTGCTGAACGTGCGCACCAAGGAGCAGACCGCCGCAAGATCGGCGGAGACCGTGAGCGAAGCCGCCGTGGAAGCGGAACTCGTTCGCCGGAGCCGCCGCAAAAAACAGCTCCCGACGCTGCGGGAGCTGCTGCAAAACTGGAAACCGAACCGCTTTACGCTGCTCGGGATTCTTCTGATGGGGCTTTCGTTCCTGACGCCGTACCGGATCTGGTTCCGGGTGGTCGCTTCCGGCTGCTTTGTGATCGGCAGCCTGCTCTATACGCGCGCCATCGCCGCCCGTGCGCACAGCGCCGGACCGTCAGCGTAAATAAATCGCCTTTTCCCGCGCTTCGATCACCGTGCCGACGCGCTGCGCCGCGGGGACTTTGCCCTGCAGCGCCGCCCAGACCGCGTCCGCATCGGCCGGATCGACGGCGCAGAGCAGTCCGCCGGAGGTCTGCGGATCGAACAGCAGATCGCAAACGGCAAGCGGGACGTCTCCGCAATCGACCGCCGCTTCGGCAAACGTGCGGTTGCGATACATGCCTTCCGGCAAAAGTCCGATTTCGGCATACGAGCGCGCGTCGGGCAGAAAAACGATCCCGGCCGTATCGACTTCGGCGGACACGCCGGACCCGGCGCACATTTCATAGAGATGCCCGAGCAGGGAAAAGCCGGTCACATCCGTGCAGGCATGGACGCGGAACTGCGCAAACACGTCGCGCGCGCCGCGGTTCAGCGTCCGCATCTCGTCGAGCAGCCGCGCCGTCGCCGTTTCGTCGAGCAGGCCGGCCTTTTGCGCGGTCGTCAGAACACCGACGCCGAGCGGCTTTGTCAGAAACAGAACGTCGCCGGGCTTTGCGCCCGCGTTGCGCCAGAGCCGATCCGGCTGCACGAATCCGGTCACGGAAAGGCCGTACTTCGGCTCGTCGTCAAAGATGCTGTGGCCGCCGCAGATGATCGTCCCGGCCTCGGCGCATTTTTCGTACCCGCCGCGCAGGATGCTGTGGACGGCTTCCTTCGGCATCGACTCCGGCACGCACATCACGTTCAGCGCGAGCTTCGGCTCGCCGCCCATCGCGTACACGTCCGAAAGCGCGTTCGCCGCCGCAATCTGCCCGAACAGGTACGGATCGTCCGCGATCGGCGGGAAAAAGTCGATCGTCTGCACGAGCGCCTGTTCGTCGCTGATCCGGTACACCGCGGCGTCGTCGCTCTTCTCAAACCCGACAAGCAGGTTTTCGTCCGTCAGCGTCGGGATGTCCTTCAGCAGCTTTGCCAGCACGCCCGCGCCGACCTTTGCGCCGCAGCCCGCGCACTTCGAAAGCTTTGTCAGCTTGACGTCTTCCACCCTGTTCACTCCTTAACAATCTGAATCAATACGTCGACCGTTCCGCCGCAGACCATACCTGCCTTTGCCGCATCGTCGTTCGTCATACGGCAGGTATACCGCTTGGCCCCGCCGCCTTCCAGCAGCATAGCGAGCGCGTACTGCGCCGCTTCGAATTCGCCGTACCCGCCGCCGATCGACGAAAGGATCGTTCCGTCCCGCCGCACGATCATGCGCGCGCCGGTTGAACGCGGCGCGGAACCGGTTTTGTGAATCAGCGTCGCCATCGCGTACGGCTCGTTTGCGGATTCGATGCCGGAAAGCAGCGATTCGTCCCATACCACGCCGATCGCGCCGCAGTTTTTCACGGCGATCAGTTCGGCGACGATGCTCACGGCGATCTCCTCCGGCGTGACCGCGCCGATGGAAAGCCCGATCGGCGCATGCACCCGCGCAATCGTTTCGTCCGGACAGCCCTCGGCGCGCAGCGCATCGAACACGAGCGCGACCTTGGTTTTGCTGCCGATCATGCCGCAATAGGCGAACGGCTTTTGCAGAATCTGTTCGAGGCACGCGCGATCGTCTTTGTGTCCGCGCGTGACGATGCAATAATAGGCGTTCGGCGAAACGATTTCCCGAAGTCCCTCCGCAAACGGGAGCGTCCGAATCCGATCCGCGTCCGGGAACCGCTCCCGGTTTGCAAACTCCGAACGATCGTCGAGCACCGTGACCGAAAAGCCGCAGAGCTTGGCGACCTTGGCGACCTGCGCCGAAACATGACCGCCGCCGCACAGCACCAGTTCCGGCGCGGCGCAGATCCGCTCGATCAGCACGCCGTTTTCGATGCACGGCAGCTTGGGCAGCGGTTCCGGCAGCCGGTCGAGCAGCGCGCCGTCGCCGATCCGCGTTTGCGCGTCCGCCATGGCGACCCGGCCGAGCAGTTCCCCTTCCACGCCGGTCAGCAGCAGCGGAGACCGCCCGCTGCGAATCGCGGCGACCGTTTCCTTAAACATGCGCCGCCTCCCGCCAAAGCATCAGAATCGCTTCGAGTACGCCGCCGCCGACAGCGCGCGCCTTGTCCGAAACGGTGTAGCAGTTTTCCAGCACGCAGCGCGGATCGACGTCCCCGCTCTTCATGCCCTTGGATACGACCGTCCCGGTCGGCAGCAGACCGCGGATCGTGCCGCGAATCGCGGCGATCACCGGTTCGCCGTCCACGGCTGCGACGGTTTCGCCCTTCTCGACGGTATCGCCGATCTGATGCAGTTCGGTAAACACGCCGTCCCTCGGCGCGCGCAGGATGCGTTCGGTCGTGAAGCCGCTGATGTTGCCGGGAATGCCGGAGTTCGGCGCGGCCGGGCCGGACAGAATCACACGCCCGAGGTTATGCCCGCGCTGCGTTTCCACGACCGCGTGGCAATCCTCCCCCGCCGAAAAGCCGGGGCCGACGGCGACGACGATCGGCGCATCGTCAATCGCTGTACCGAGGTTGACTTTGGCCAGGATCGCGTCCACGACCGCGTCCGGTTCGAGCAGCGGCACACATTCCGCTTCCGGATCGACCAGAACGGCGATCTCTCCGCGGGCCAGAATTGAGGGGATTTCGTCGAGCGACGCCGCCAATGACGCCGTTACGTCCTCCACGCGAAACGATCCGCTGCGGATCGCTTCCGAAAAACAGACGGTGCGGCGAATCGCGGTCGGCTTTTCGAGATCGGTCATCACGATCGAGAAGCCGCAATGACGGAGCCGCACGGCAATTCCGCTCGCAAGATCGCCCGCGCCCTTTATGACAACCAACATGTTCCGTTCCTCCATAGTTCTATGATCTTCGGTTCCGGCTGCAGCACGGTAATCACCGCAGGCATCGGCAGCAGCGCCGCCGTTTCCCGCGCAAGCCGCAGCCGCGCATCCGTATCCGCTTTGTTCAAAACGACGCCCGTCACGCCCGGATACCGGTTCAGCATCTGCGCCGCCAGCGCCGGCTTGACAACCGTGTCTTCCGAAACGCCGAGCCGCTCGGCATACAGCGCCGGTCGGTGCGCCGCTTTTTTGATCGGCTGCCCGATCCCGTCCAGTCCGAGGACGGCAAGCACCGCCGTGCTTTCGGGCGGGATCACGGGCTCGTGCGCCGCATGCGCTTTCAGCGGCAGCCCACGCGATCCGTCCGCTTCGCACAGGACATAGTCACATAGTCCGATCAGTTCCGAAAACGGCTGCCGCGGGGCGGTCAGTTTGCCGCTTTCGCCCATCGTTCCGACCGCAGCGCATTCGCCAAACGGCAGCGGACGGTCGAGCGTATCGAACAATGGCACGCCTTTGGGCGGGTAAATATGCGTCGAGGTGCAGAGCAGCACGGAACCGCTTTTTTGCAGATTTGCGCCGAGCGCAAGCAGCAGCGACGTTTTTCCGCCGCCGCCGATCAGCGCCGTTACGCCGCGCCGAATCGGAACCTGTTCGATCATCTGCTCAAAGGCAATCATGCGCACCCCCGCTATTCTGAAATGAGGATAACACATCCGCGCCGAAAAGTAAAGGAAAAAGCCCCCGAAGGAGCTTTTCCCGGTTGAAATTCGATTTTACTTTGCGACGACCTTCTTCAGGTTGGCAAAACGCGGCAGACCGTTGACGCGCACCGGCTCCGCTTCGCCTTCGAGCAGCGGGAGCAGGTAATCGACGTACGCCTTCTCGAGGCCGTTGCCCTCGGCGTTGATCCACTCGCGCGGGACCTTCTTTTCGGTATTCGCGCAGAGCGTCAGGTCGACCAGCTTCATGTTGCAGACGTACTTGCCGTTCTCGTCATAGCTGCGCTCGAACGCGACCATCTTGTCGGTCACACCGTTCACGGCGTTCTCGACCGCCGCTTTGCCCGCGCCGAACGATTCGTTCACGTCGGTCTGCGACGCGCAGTGCGCTGCGCAGCGCTGGAGCAGGGACAGCTCGATGCCGCGAATCTTGACGCCCTCGATGCGGTTCTTGACCATGCCGACGAGCGTTGCGGCGAGGCCGCCGAGCTGCTTGTGACCAAAGGAGTCGACCTTCGCGTCTTCCGCGCCGTACTCCGCGATCAGCTTGCCGGTCGCGTCGTGGATGCCTTCGGAAACGGCGACGAACACCTTGCCGGACTCCTTATAGAGCCGCTCGACGTCGACGAGGAACTTTTCGACGTCGAAATCGGTTTCCGGCAGATAGATGAGGTCGGGACCGCAGCCCGCATACGTCGCAGCGGAAGCGCTGGCGGCAAGCCAGCCCGCATGACGGCCCATGATCTCCACGATGCAGATCATCGGCGTGTCGTAAACGCGCGCGTCGTGATAAATCTCCATGCAGGAGGTGGCGACATACTTTGCCGCGGACGCGAAGCCGGGACAATGATCCGTGCCGAACAGGTCGTTGTCGATCGTCTTCGGAACGCCCATCACGCGGCACTCGTAACCGACGCGCTGCATGTACTTGGAAATCTTGTTGCAGGTATCCATCGAGTCGTTTCCGCCGTTATAGAAGAAATAACGGACGTTGTACTTTTGGAAGATCTCAAGGATGCGGCGATAATCGGTATCGTCCGCATCGGGGTCCTTGAGCTTATAGCGGCAGGAACCGAGCGCGGAAGACGGCGTATGCAGCAGGAGAGCGAGCTCCTCCGCATCCTCTTCGCCCATGTCGTACAGAACGTCGTCAAGGACGCCGCGAATGCCGTGCGCTGCGCCGTAAACCTTCGTGATGTTCGGGCTGTCGAGCGCGGTGCGGATGACGCCGTAGGCGCTTGCGTTGATGACCGAAGTGGGACCGCCGGACTGACCGATGATCGCAGAACCAACTAACTGCTTCATAGTTTTTGCTCCATTCTTTCAGATTGCATTTTTATTATACAGAAATTCGTTGTATTTTTCAAGAACTTCTTGCATTTCCCGGACAGATATATAAAATAAGGAAGGGCGGCGGACCGATGCCGTCACGCTGCGCTTTTGCCGCCGAGCACCCGCGGGTACCGGAGCAGAACCGCCTGCAGCGCGGTGCCTAAGATCCCGCAGCAGACGAACTCGCCGAGCAGCACGGCGGCCGCCGTGATCAGCAGCGCGACGCCGGTCGAATAGCCGCTGAGCGTCTGGTCGAGGCCGTAGCAGTAATACACGACGAACGGCACGATCAGCGTATTGGAAAGGATCGGCGGGATCGACGCGGTGAAGCGAAGCTTCGGGCCGGCATATTTACCGATCAGGTGCGTTCCGACGGCGCCGATCAGCGACGCGAGCGTGCCGAACACGACGTCCCACGGCGCGGCGCCCGTGAAGATATTCGCGAGCAGGCAGCCGATCGTGACGCCCGGAACGGCGGCGAACGAGAAGAACGGCAGGATGGTCAGCACTTCGGAAAGCCGGAACTGGATCAGATTTTGACCGGAAAGGCCGAGCAGAGCGCTGAGGTACGTGAGCGCGACGTAGAGCGCGGCGATGACGCCGCCCAGTGCCAGAGACAGGATGCGGGAATGGGTTTTGGATTGCATGATGGGATTCTCCTTAGTTTTGTTTTTCGTGAGGATGGTTCCGAACTCACGGTTCCCGTCGGGAACAATGCCATCTTACGGGACGGCGGCGCGCTTGTCAAGAGACCGCGAAGCCGCTTTATGAAAGTCTTACAAAGCGCAGCGAAAAAAAGTCCGCAAAAATCCCGGAAAAGGCGGGAAAATCGGAAAGTTTTCGTTGACAAATCGAAGCGTTTGTGGTAACGTTACTAAGGTTCCCCTGCAGGGGGGCTGTTTTTGATGCGAAAATCCTTAGGAGGTTTAGAATTCATGCGCGTTAAGATCACGTTGGCTTGCACCGAATGCAAGCAGAGAAACTACAACACTTTCAAGAACAAGAAGAACGATCCCGATCGTCTTGAGTTCAACAAGTATTGCCGTTTCTGCCGGAAGCACACTCTGCACAGAGAGTCCAAGTAATCGGGGGATTCACCATGGCAAAAGAGCTGGAGAAGAAGGCTGACAACAAGAAGCCCGAAGTCAAAAAGAAAAAAGAAAAGAAGTTTCAACTCGGCGCATATCTGAAGGAGATGTGGGGCGAGGTGAAGAAGCTCACCTGGCTTTCTCCGAAAGAGCTTGCAAAGAACACCGGCGTCGTGATCGTCGTCGTTCTGGCGGTCACGCTGCTGATCTGGGTTCTGGACCTCGCATTCGGCACGCCGATGAGCCTGCTTCTGAAGGCAAAGGATTCTGCGGCTGAACTCGTTTCGAGCACGTTGTTCCTCGGATAACGCCCATGAGTCAGGAAACGAAATGGTACGTTGTTCATACCTACTCCGGGTATGAAAACAAGGTCAAGGAGGATCTTGTCAAAGCCGTCGAAAACGCCGGCCTGCAGGATATCATCCTTGAGGTCATGTATCCGACCGAGGAAACCATTGAGATCCTGCCGAACGGAAAGCGCAAGTCGGTCACCCGAAAGATTTATCCCGGCTACGTCATGGTCAAGATGAACGTTGACGTCGTCGAAAAGGAACGGCCCGAGGAGCGCGGCGGCGGAGTCTCGTATGAGCTGGTCATGAATCCCCGCGCATGGTACGTCATCCGCAATACGCGCGGCGTGACGGGCTTTGTCGGCCCGGGAAGCAAGCCGATCCCGCTGAAGGACGAAGAAGTCGTCGCGATGGGCGTGGAGCGGATTCCGATCGTTCTCGATATCGAAGAAGGCGAGAACGTGCGCGTCGTGTCCGGCCCGCTCGAGAACTTCATCGGCAAGGTCGAGAAGATCGACGTGGAACGGCAGAAGGTCAAGCTGACCGTTTCGATGTTCGGGCGCGAAACGCCCGTCGAACTGGACTTCATTCAGGTCCAGAAGCTTTGATGCAATCCGCAGCAGCGGTTTGACATTGTGGAAGGGGAGGCACCCCGCACCACGACCTAAATACAAAAAGGAGAAACAGCAATGGCAAAGAAGATCACAGGTTATGTAAAGCTGCAGATCCCCGCCGGTAAAGCAACGCCGGCGCCGCCGGTAGGCCCCGCACTCGGTCAGCACGGCGTGAACATCATGGGCTTCTGCAAAGAGTTCAACGAGCGTACCAACAAGCAGGCGGGTCTGGTGATCCCGGTCGTTATCACCGTTTACCAGGATCGCAGCTTCACGTTCATCACCAAGACGCCTCCGGCGGCCGTCCTCATCAAGAAGGCCTGCGGTATCGAGAGCGCGTCCGGCACCCCGAACAAGACGAAGGTTGCTACGATTTCCAAGGCGCAGGTCCGCGAAATCGCAGAGCTGAAGATGCCCGATCTGAACGCAGCGAGCGTTGAGGCCGCGATGAGCATGATCGCCGGCACCGCGCGCAGCATGGGCGTTATCGTCGGTGACTGAGGAGGGTACGCAAGATGAAGCACGGCAAGAATTATAATGCAAGCAAAGAGCTCGTCGATCGCAGCAAGCTGTATGACGTTCGCGAAGGTCTCGAAACCGTTCTGAGCACCGCGAAGGCCAAGTTCGACGAAACGATCGAAGTTTCCGTCCGTCTGGGCGTCGACTCCCGCCATGCAGACCAGCAGGTCCGCGGCGCAGTCGTTCTGCCGCACGGCACCGGCAAGACCGTCCGCGTCCTCGTTTTCGCAAAGGCCGACAAGGCCCGCGAAGCGCAGGAAGCCGGCGCAGACTTCATCGGCGATGAGAGCACCATCAAGAAGATTCAGCAGGAAAACTGGTTCGGGTTCGACGTCTGCGTCGCTACCCCGGATATGATGGGTCTCGTCGGCCGCATCGGTCGTATCCTGGGCCCGAAGGGCCTCATGCCGAACCCGAAGAGCGGTACGGTTACGATGGACGTCGCCAAGGCGGTCACCGATATCAAAGCCGGTAAGGTCGAATATCGTGTTGACAAGACCAACATCGTCCACTGCCCGATCGGCAAGAAGAGCTTCGGCGTTGACAAGCTGGAAGAGAACCTCACCACGCTGATGGAAGCCATCATCAAGGCGAAGCCCGCAGCGGCGAAGGGAACCTACATCAAGAGCCTCGTCGTTTCCTCGACGATGGGCCCCGGCGTCAAGTTCAACTCCCTCAAGTTCTAACAAAACCACAGACAGCGCATCCGATCGGATGCGCTGTTTCTTTTTGCCGACGTTTGAGGATTCTCCCCCCTACCGTTTCCAATAATACCGGCTGTAGCGCCCCCGGCTTGTCCGGGCAACCTGCATGCCGTACCGTTCCAGTTGGCGGAAGTCGTCGTAAAGGCTCCGGCGCTCCGCCGAAATGCCGCGCTCCCCGAGCAGGGACAGCAGCTGCGCCATCGTGATCGCATGCCCCGGACCGGGACAGGCGCGCAAAATATCCTGCACATACAGAATCCGCAGTCTTCCTTCCGTTCGTTTTGTCACGCCGCTTCCCTCCTCTCGTTCCGTGACTTCCGTCTTTCTTGATTATACGCGGTTTTCCGTCCGATAAAAGGGACAATTCCTGTCGGAATCCGTCGAACGAAGGGGAAGAATTGTCGAATCGACGTCCAAAAGCGCAAAATATAGGTAAATCCGCGAAAAGCCGCGCAGAACGGTTGACAAGCAAAATCGGATATGGTATATTATCTGCAACCCGAAAGGGGAGCAACGAGGAAAGGGGGACGCTTGCGATGGCAATCCTGGCAAAAGAATTCTCTATGTCGATGTGCGGAAACGAGATGCGGTTTTGTGATTGCCGGATCATGCGTTCGCGCGCGTAAAGCGCCCTCGCGTTGACAGGAATGCACGGAAGCCGCAAACCGGCTTCCGTTTTTTTACACCAAGGACCATAAATCATTTAAGGAGAATACACCCATGAAAAAACTGATTTCCCTTCTGCTCGTTCTTGTTTTTGCACTGACGGCATTTGCCTGCACCTCGAAGCCCGCAGAGGCGACCAAATACACGGTCGCCGTTCCGAACGATCCGACGAACGAAGCGCGCGCGCTGCGCCTCCTCGAAGCCAACGGCATCATCAAGCTCAGCGAGACCGCCGGCGAAACCGCAACGAAGCTCGATATCGTCGAGAATCCCTACAACGTCGAGATCGTCGAGGTCGAAGCGGCCCAGATTCCGTCGATGCTGAAGGACTTTGACTATGCGGTCATCAACGGCAACTATGCCGCGCAGGCGGGCCTGAACGTCAACACCGACGCGCTGTTCCGCGAAGGCGACGACGTCGCAAAGCCCAACATCCTCTCCGTCAAGGCGGGCAACGAAAACGAGCCGAAGATCCTCGCGCTCAAGGCCGCGCTGCAGAGCCAGCAGGTTGTGGATTACCTCCTCGCGCACGGCGACCTCGGCGCGCTCAGCAAGATCGCGAACCCGACCGACGGCTATGATCCGAACCTCGACTACGATGCGCTGAACGGCGTAACGATCACCGTTGCCGCGAGCCCGACGCCGCACGCGATCCTTCTGAACGAAGTCGTCAAGGGCATTCTGGCCGCCAAGGGCATCACGCTCGAGGTCATCGAATTCACCGACTACGTCCAGCCGAACAACGTCGTCGAAGCCGGCGAGGTCGATGCAAACTACTTCCAGCATGTTCCGTACATGAACAACTTCAACGAGGAGAACGGCACGCATATCGTCTCCGTGGGCGAAGTCCACAGCGAACCGATGGGCCTGTACGGCGGCAAGCAGTCGACGCTCACGCCGTTCGGCAAGTAATCTTGCGGCAGAATTGATCGATTCACAATGATTGCACTTGAAGGCTTAACCAAAACCTTCCGCACGTCCGACGGCGCCGTGGAGGCACTGAAAAATGTGTCTCTCACGGTGAACGACGGCGATATTTACGGCATCATCGGCATGTCGGGTGCGGGCAAGAGCACGCTGGTGCGCTGCATCAATCTGCTCGAACGACCCACGGAAGGAACCGTGCGGATCGACGGGCAGGATCTTTGCACCCTTTCCGAAGCGGAGCTGCGCAAGGTGCGGCGCGAAGTCTCGATGATCTTTCAGAGCTTCAACCTGCTCGCGCAGCGAACCTGCCTGAAAAACATCTGCTTCCCGCTGGAGCTGATCGGCGTCAAGAAAAAGGACGCCGAGGCCCGCGCGCGGGAACTTCTGGAGCTTGTCGGTCTGCCGGACAAGGCGGACGCCTACCCCGCGCAGCTTTCCGGCGGGCAGAAGCAGCGGATCGCGATTGCGCGTGCGCTGGCGACCGATCCGAAGGTGCTGCTTTGCGACGAGGCGACGAGCGCGCTCGACCCGAAAACCACGCACGACATCCTGTCGCTTCTGCGCGACCTGCACAACAAGCTCGGCCTGACGATCCTTTTGATTACGCATCAGATGAGCGTCGTCGAAGAAATCTGCACGCGCGTTGCGATTCTGGACAACGGCACCGTTGCGGAGGAAGGCCCCGTGGAGGCCGTGTTCTCCGCGCCGAAATCCGATGCGGCGAAGCGGCTCGTTTTCCCGGACGGTTACGAAGAATTGCCCGAATCGGACGGTCCCGAGCGGCGGATCCGTATCGTGTTCCGCGGCGTCGCGACGGCGAATGCGCCGCTGATCGCGAGCATGGCAAAGGAGGAAGGCATCCTTGCCAACATCCTTGCCGCTTCGATCAAGTCGATTTCCGGAAAAGAGTACGGCTCGATGGTCATTGAAGTCGCCGACGAGTCCGAACTGAAGCGCGCGCTCGCCTACCTAAGCGACAAGCCCGAAATCATTGCGGAGGAGGTGCGCATCCATGCCTAACCTCGCTTTTGAACCGCTGTCCGAAACCTGGCGCATCGTTTCGAACGAGTTTCCGTTCGCGCTTTGGGAAACGCTGTATGCCACCGTCCTGGCGACCGCCATGTCGATTGTGCTCGGCATGCCGCTCGGCGTTCTGCTCGTCGCCGGCGAAGAAGACGGCATCCTGCCGCTTCCGAAGTGGCTCATGCAGGTTCTGAACGTCGTCATCAACATTCTGCGCTCCGTTCCGTTCATCATTCTGATGGTGCTGGTGATTCCGCTGACGCGGCTGATCGTCGGCAAAGCGTACGGCACGATGGCCTCGGTCGTTCCGCTGGTCATTGCGGCGTTCCCGTTCATTGCGCGGCTCGTGGAAAGCAGTCTCCGCGAGGTCGACCCGAACCTGATTGAAATGGCGCGTTCCATGGGTGCGACGCCGTTCCAGATCATTACGAAGGTCATGCTGCGCGAAAGCGTTCCGTCGCTGATTTCCAACCTGACGATCGCGATCACGACGATCCTCGGTTATACGGCCATGTCCGGTGCGGTCGGCGGCGGCGGCCTCGGCAAGCTCGCGATTACGTACGGCTACAACCGCTACATGAACGGCGTGATGGCCGCGGCGGTGATCCTTCTCGTCGTGCTCGTGCAGCTGTTCCAGATGATCGGCACGAAATCCGCAATCCGCAACGACAAGCGGCAGCGATAATCGTAAACCGTTTCAATCGTAAAACCCTGTGGCGCGTCCACAGGGCTTTGTTTTTGTATTCCGTTCATTGCTGTACAAGCACCGCTTTCTCGGCAAAAACCTCTAAAAGCGCTTCACAGAGCCGCGATTGTGCGCCGTCGCTGCAATCCAGAATCACAAGCCGACGCGGCGCCATATTGACCAGCAGCGTCACGATGCCTTCCGGCGAGGAATCCGCATACTCGATCAGCAGTCGATCGTCGTCCGAGAGCGTGCAGCTGCCGTCCGGATGGATGCAGAGCCGCAGCTCCCCCATCTTCGACTGCTGTTCGGCGGCATACAGGCGCAGCGCCTGCATCATCGCGCCGTATTCGAGCTCCACGAGTACCTTTTGCGCCGCCTGCTCGACGCAAAGCTGCCAAAGCATCAACACGTCCTGCATCCGAAAGCAAAGATACCCGTCCAGGCAGAGCGCGTTTTCCGCCGCAAAGTACGCTGTCAGCGCGTGACAGAGCGGCGCGCGCTCCTCCCGGCTTCGCGCCGCAAACAGCGCGTTTCGCAGCACGACCCGTTTTTCGGCCAGCGGCAGCGGAACGGTGTCCGTCATCCGCGCAATCACAAGATACTGCAGGTCCCGCAGCAGAACCCGCGACGTCGCTTCCGCCAAAGCGGCCGTTGCGCCGTCGCCGACCAGCCGCACGCGCGCGCCGTCCGGCAGCGGTTCCACGTTCCCCTCCCCTGTGGTCTCCTGTAAACGCCGCGAAAACAGCCGCGCAAGCGGCACATCGTATTCGAGCGTTGTGATCTCCCACACAGCCATGCGGTTCTCCTTTTCATCCGTTCCTTACTATCTTATGAGGCATTGAGGGTATTGTGTGCAGGCCGCAGAAAAAACATGCGCAAACAAAACAGCCGCCCGCAGGTTTCTTTTTCCCGTTTACGAATTCTTTCCTTGTCTCGGGAGCGTCGAAAGCATATAATATAAGAAGGAAAGCGAGGTTTTTTATGCAGATCGTTATTTTGGATGGATACAGTGTCAACCCGGGCGATATGGACTGGTCGCCGCTGAAAAAGCTCGGCACGCTGTCGGTCTACGACCGGACGCATCCCGACATGGCGGCGCAGCGGCTGCGCGGCGCGGACGCCGTGTTTACGAACAAGGTTCGCATGACGCGGGAGCTTTTGATGAACACGCGGAACCTGCGGTTTATCGGCGTGCTCGCTACCGGCTATGACACGGTGGATCTGAACGCGGCGCGGGAGCGCGGCATCACGGTCTGCAACGTCCCGGCATACAGTACGGAAGCCGTCGCACAGCTGACGATTGCGATGCTGCTCGATCTGACGCAGCGCGCGGCGCAGCTGGACCGGCTCGTACATCGCGGGCAATGGACGGCGTCGCCGGACTTCTGCTTCTGGGATAAGGCGCCGATCCTGCTGGACGGCAAGACCTTCGGCATGATCGGAACGGGCCGGATCGGCTGCCGTGTGGCGCGGATCGCGCAGACGCTCGGCATGCGCGTGATCGGATACAGCCGCTCGGAGCATCCGGAATTTTGCGGCGAACGGCTGCCGCTTTCGGACGTTCTGGCGCAATCGGACGTTCTTTCTCTGCACTGTCCTGCTACGGCGGACACGATCGGTATGATCCGTGCGGAAACGATCGCCGAGATGAAGGACGGGGCGATCCTTCTGAACACGGCGCGCGGCAGTCTTCTGAACGAAGCGGACGTGGCGGCGGCGCTGCAAAGCGGAAAACTCAGCGCGGTCGGCGTGGACGTCGTTTCCGCGGAACCGATTTCCAAATCAAACCCGCTGCTCTCGGCCCCGAACTGCCTGATTACGCCGCATTACGCGTGGTCGCCGGTTCCGACGCGGCAGCGTCTGATCGACGTTTCGGTTGCGAATCTTGCCGCATTTCTGAACGGGTCGCCGATCAACGTCGTTTCCTGACGGCCGAACGCTGCAGGGCAGTGCAAAAAGCGCGGTTTTTCGACGTTTGTTTTCACAAATGCCATTGCGAATTTGCAATTGCCACTTGCAAAAAGGCGGAAATCGGGGTATCATAATTTTATCTATCTTTCGGGTTTTACGATTGAACTGTCTCTGGAGTGCATGTCCATGGTTGTCTTGCGGGAAGAAGCGCTTGTCCGCTGCGGCGTAACCGCATCGGATCGCGTGCTTGTCGCCCTTTCCGGCGGGGCGGATTCCGTCGCGTTGCTTTTGGAATGGCGTCGGCTCGCCCTCGCGGGACGGATCGCATCGCTCGGCGCGGCGCACCTGAACCACGGGATCCGCGGTGAAGAAGCCGACCGGGACGAAGCGTTCTGCCGCGCGCTCTGCGCGTCACTCGACGTTCCGTTCTTTTCGGAAACGGTTTCCGTACCGCAGGCGGCGAAGCAGTCCGGCCTGTCGCTGGAAGCGGCGGCGCGCGAAGCGCGATATGCGTTTCTGTACCGAACGCTGAAAACAAACGGCTACACGCTGCTTTCGACCGCGCATCACCGGGACGACCAGGCGGAAACGCTGCTGCTGCACCTTTTGCGCGGGTGCGGAACGGACGGACTGTCCGGCATGCCGTATCGCAGCGGCGCCCTGATTCGCCCGCTGCTGGACGTTTCCAGAGCGGAAATCCTTTCGTTTCTGGCCGAACGGAACCAACCGTTTTGCACGGACAGCACGAACGACGCGGACGACGCGCTGCGGAACCGCATCCGGCACGCGGCGCTGCCGCTTCTGGAATCGCTGCGGCCGAACGCCGCAAAAGCGCTGGCGGATACGGCCGCCCTGGTACAGACCGACGCCGCGTACCTGAACGCGGAAGCCGACCGGCTGTTCGCTTCCGTATCGGATCGGCATGCGCTGGCGGCCCTGCCGGACGCGCTGCGGTTTCGCGTTTTGAAGCGGTATCTGCCGTACGATTCCTACGATCGGAACGACCTCTTTGCGCTGGACGCGCTGCTTTCGGCGCAGACCGGTTCGCAGCGCACGCTGAAGCAGGGGCACGTCGCCTGGGTTTCGAGCGATCGGCTGCTGATCGACGCGCCGGACGCGACGGACTGGTGCGTTCCGCTTCCGGTCGGGAAACCGGTTTCCGTTCCGGGCGGAACGGTTTCGGCAACACGCGCCGACGCTGCAACGTTTCCGTGCGGCGCAAACGAAGCGTATCTGAACGAGACTGCGATCTGCGGCGCGCTCACCGTGCGCAATCCGCGGCCGGGCGACCGGTTCACGCCGTTCGGTATGCGGGGCAGCAAGCTGCTCAGCGACTGTTTTACGGATCGCAAGGTGCCGCGGCTCTTCCGCTCGGTTCCGGTCGTTTGGGACGAAATCGGCGTCCTGTGGGTCGCCGGGTATACGATCGACGAACGTGCGCGCGTCAGCGGCGCGGGACCGGTCGTGCATTTGGAATTTCGGGAAAATACCATGCAGGAGGTATCAAATTATGTGGGGCAAGGAATTCATGGCAAAGGACATTGAAAAGATCCTGATCACCGAAGAAGAAGCCGCCAAGCGCATCAAGGAACTCGGGGAACAGATTTCGCGCGACTATGCCGGGCAGGAGATCGTCGTGATCTGCGTGCTTCGCGGCGCGAGCATCTTTTTCGCAGACCTTTGCCGGGCGATCTCCGTGCATATGAAGATGGACTTCATGGCCATCTCGAGCTACGGCGACGCGCAGAAGACCAGCGGCATTGTGAAGATCACGAAGGACGCCGACACCAGCATCACCGGCAAGCATGTGCTCGTCGTGGAGGACATCATGGACAGCGGCTACACGCTGAAGTATCTTTGCAAGATCCTGAACGATCGGCAGCCCGCTTCGGTCAAGGTCGCATGCCTGCTCGACAAGCCGAGCCGCCGCGAGGTCGATATCACGCCCGACTACTGCTGCTTCACCGTGCCGAACGAGTTTGTCGTCGGCTTCGGTCTCGACTATAAGGGCCTGTACCGGAATCTGCCGTACATCGGCGTATTGAAACCGGAAGTTTACGCAAATTAACATCAAATACCCCGCGCGGTGCGGGGCGGAGGACGCAATTGGAACAAAATAACAATCAAAAAACACCGAGAAGCCGGATGCCGAGCCTTTTGACGGTTCTCGTCTGGGTTCTGATTATCGGCACGATGATCTTCATGGTGTCCAACGGCTGCTCGCCGCAAAAATCGAAAGAGATCAATTTCGACGAGTTTGCCGAAGCGTATGAAAACGACAACGTCAAGGCGGTTTATGAGGTACTTGACAGCGGCACGTTCTACGGTCTGTACCGCACCAGCGAAGCCGCCGCGACCGATCTGCCCGCCAAGGCGGATTTTGTGCTGTACCTCGGCAACGAAGCCTTTTCTGAGAACATGAAAACGCTGGTCGCGCGCAAGACCGGAGTTGATAAGGACACGGTTCTGCCGTCGGACTACGGCTTCGTCATGGTCAGCGCTCTGCCGGAGGGCACGCCGATTATCCTCATGCTGCTCCCCTACATTCTGGAATTCGCGCTGATCGGCTTTATCGTATTCATCTTTATCCGGCAGCAGAGCGGCGGCGGCCAGATGATGAACTTCTCGAAGGCGAACGCCCGCACGCTCGACAGCTCGAACGATAAGGTCACGTTCAACGACGTCGCCGGTCTCGTCGAGGAAAAGGAAGAGCTGCAGGAAGTCGTTGAATTCATGCGCGCGCCGCAGCGGTTCTCCGAGATGGGCGCGCGGATTCCGAAGGGCGTTCTGCTCGTCGGCCCGCCGGGCACCGGTAAAACGCTGATGGCGAAAGCGGTTGCAGGCGAAGCAAAGGTTCCGTTCTTCTCGATTTCCGGTTCGGACTTCGTGGAAATGTTCGTCGGCGTCGGCGCTTCGCGCGTTCGCGACCTGTTCAACACGGCAAAGCGCAGCTCCCCCGCGGTCGTCTTTATCGACGAAATCGACGCGGTCGGCCGGCAGCGCGGCGCAGGCCTCGGCGGCGGACACGACGAGCGCGAACAGACGCTGAACCAACTCCTCGTCGAAATGGACGGCTTTGCCCCGAACGAGGGCATTATCGTCATCGCGGCGACGAACCGTGCCGACATCCTCGACCCGGCGCTGCTGCGTCCCGGCCGGTTTGACCGGCAGATCATGGTCGGCTATCCGGACGTCAAGGGCAGAGAGGACATTCTGAAAGTCCATGCGCGCAACAAGAAGTTTGCGCCGGACGTCAGCCTGAAAACGCTCGCGCGGCGCACGCCGTACTTTACCGGCGCTGACCTCGAAAACGTTTTGAACGAAGCGGCCATTCTGGCAACGCGCGCGAACCGCAAGCAGATTGAGCAGCGCGACCTCGAAGAAGCCGTGAACCGCGTGGAGATGGGCCCGGAAAAGAAGAGCCGCGTCGTCACGCCCGAGGACAACAAGATCACCGCGTACCATGAAAGCGGTCACGCGATCCTTGCCATCGAGCTGGAGCACTGCGACAAGCTGCATGAGGTTTCGATCATTTCGCGCGGCATGGCGGCCGGTTACACGATGACGCTGCCGAGCGAAGACCTGCATCACGTGCTGAAATCGCATCTGCTGGACCGCATCTGCATGACAATGGGCGGACGGGTTGCCGAAAAGGTCGCGTTCACGGACGTGAGCACCGGCGCGATTCAGGATCTGAAGCAGGCGAGCGAGATCGCCCGCAAGATGGTTGAAGAATACGGCATGAGCGACGCTGTCGGCCCCGTGTTCGTCGGCGGCGATACGGAAGTCTTTATCGCAAAGGACTGGGGACACAGCAAGAACTACTCCGAGGAGCTTTCCGCCAAGATCGACGTGGAAATCCGTCGGATTCTGGAAGAACAGTTCGAGCGCGCGGAGAAGATCATTTCCGAGAACAAGGATCGGTTGATTGCCGTTTCCGAGATGCTTTTGAAGTACGAACGTGTGACCGGCGATCAGTTTGAAGCCGTCTACCGCGGCGCAGACCCCGAAACGGTCATGCGCGGAGAAATCGCCGCCGAGTCGGTTCCCGCGATCGAAGAAACCGAAGGCGGAGAGCAGGCATGAGCGCGGAGCAAAAGTTCGATTTTCATTCGCACAGCATCGTTTCCGACGGGACGCTGACCCCGACCGAGCTGGTGGAATCCGCTGCGGCGGAGGGCGTGCGGCTGCTGGCGCTGACCGATCACGACAACATCGGCGGCGTCGCGGAAGCGGTTGCGGCCGGCGAACGAATCGGGCTGCCCGTTTTGCCCGCCGTCGAGATGGACAACGAGTGGCGGCATGAGCTGCACATCATCGGTCTGGACATCGACCCGAACAATCCGACGCTTCTGAAGTGTCTGGAGATTGCGCGGCAGCGGCGCGAAAAACGGAACAAAACGATCTACGGCAAGCTGCGCGAAGCGGGGTACCCCGTCGAGGAACAAATCGACCGCCCGCCGGAGCGCACGACGAAGCTGCACATTGCCAAGGCGCTCGTTTCAATGGGCGAAGCGACGGACGTGAAGGACGCTTTTGCGAAGTTTCTGCGGCCCGGCCGCGTCGGCTATTATGTGGAGCAACGGTTCACGCCGAAGCAGGTCATCGATATGATCCACATTGCGGACGGGCTGCCGATTCTGGCGCACCCGTGTCACATCCGTGACAACCCGCACACGCTGATCCGGGAACTGACCGACCTCGGCATTATGGGCATCGAGGCCTACTACCCCTCCTCCACCCCGAAGCAGACGGAAATGTTTGTTTCGATCGGGCATCAGCTCAATCTGCTGATCACCTGCGGAAGCGATTTCCACGGGGCGAACCGCCCCGGCGTGCCGCTCGGCTGCGCATGGGTGGACAACGCCGACCTCGCGCATACCTTTGAAACGCTGCAAACGCGCATGAACAGCTAATACCGAACAAAAACCACACCGGACCGTTCCGACGAACGATCCGGTGTTTTGGCTCTTCAACGAAAGTTGTGGAAACGTTTTCTTACAGAAGGCAGCGACAAGTATTTGATCAAGGTGAAAAAGTAGTCATCGTTACGGAAGCCGTAACCGATACGCTTAGCCACCTTGATCTTGTTATTGAATCCTTCC
>JAFSLH010000016.1 GCA_017448545.1 Clostridia bacterium | reverse complement strand
TGATTACTACAATAACCGTAGGATCAAGGCAAAGCTAAAGGGCTTACCTCCTGCTGTTCACAGAAAGCAAGCCCTCGATGCTGCTTAATTTGAATCTCGTGTCTAACTTTTTGGGTTCAGATCACTTTTGCGACAGCCCCTTCGTTTTGGTTGCGATCAAAGACCGAGTTCCGCAAATCCGTACAGAATCCGCACGCCGTCGTCCCATGCGACGGCGAGAAAGACCGTGTACCGGTCGCTCGCGCTGACGATCGAGATTTCGTCCGGCGTCAGAATGCGCGTGCCGCTTGCATCCGATATAGACGGGCAGAACGTTTCCGGCGTATCTTCGGCCGCCGCGTCGAGGTTCACCGTCCATTCGGTGGTCAGGATTACCGCCTGATAGGATTCAAACGTGCCGCTTTCGGAAAGAAGCGTCGTCTCGCGCACTTCGTATTCGAAATACGCGCCGTCCGCCGCCGCTTCGCCGCATTCATTCAGCGCGCTGTCGTACACGGTGACGAACGTCCGGCCGTCCGCTTCCGCGAGCACAAAGACGTGTTCGTCCGAAAGGAACGCGGTGCAAAGCGTGCGCTCCGCGGGAAGCGTAACGCTGTATTCGCCGAAGGACAGCACGCCGTCCGCATAGAACAGCATTTCGTCGACCGCAGGCACATCTTCCGCTGCTGCAGACTTGACCGCTTCCGCCGCCGGCGCTTCCGGCTCACCCGTCGCATACAGCGACGCAAAGATGTCCTCGTACGTCGGATCGGGGATCGTGTACGGAACGTAATCGTCCATCATGCCGTCTCCGTCGCCGTCGTAGCCGTCCGCAGCGATCGCGTTGACGCCGAACAGCATCTTGCTCTCGTTTTCCGAAGCAATGGATTCCTCGGCGACCATTTCAAGGCTCGCCGTTTCATATCCTGCGGTCAGCGACTCCGCGACCATCGGCGCCTGGGCAGCCGCTTTGTTTCCGAAGTTCAGCCCGAACGGGCGCACGATCAGAAGCACCAGCGCGGCGACCGCGACCGCAGCGCCGGAATACCCGAGCACGCGCGGCAAAATCCGCTTCGGCCGCGCAAAGGAGGCGGCGAAGGCAACTTCGGGTTCCTGCTGTGCAGCGGCCTGCTCCCGAATCGTGTCCAGGAGCGCTTTCGGGGCGGAAATCGCATTGTTCGCCTTGCGATATTCATCCTGAAATTTCATCGTCAAACGCTCCTTTCAACGTCGTTTTCAGCTGCGCCCGCGCGCGGAACAGCCACGACTTGACCGCCGATTCGCTCGCGCGCATTGCATCCGCAATTTCCTTGATCGAGTAATCCTCGTAATAGTAGAGATGGATCGCCGTGCGGAATTTTTGCGGAAGCTGCATCACCGCGTCGTAAACGGTGGAATCCGGCATCTCATCCTCCGTGCCGGGCTCCACGATCGCGTCCAGCGCGACGGTATGCCGCCGGAACGCCGAACCGAGCACATTTTTGGAGCAGTTCAGCGTCACCGTGATCAGCCATGCTTTCCGGTGTTCTTCCGAGGCGAAAACGGTATCCGTGCGCAGCAGGCGCAAAAAGACCTCCTGCGTCACGTCCTCCGCGTCGGCAACGCTGCGCGTTCGAACGAGCGCGAGCCGATACACCATATCTCCGTAAACGGAATACAGCGTATCGAGATCGTCCCCGATCATTTGCGCCGTGTCGTTCCGTTGTTCCATTTGGAATCCTTTCTGACAATAATACCGTCCGATCCGGTTTTCGGTTGCGGCAATCGTCAATTTTGTTTGTTTTTTTCGCGTTCCAGCCCGCGCAGAACGCCGATGACCAGCGGAAGCGCCAGCAGGAACGACAGCACTTCGCTGACGGAAAGCGCCATCTGTACGCCGGTTTCACCGAAGATGCGGGGCAGGATCAGAGCCGCCGGAATCAGGAAAAAGCCCTGCCGCGCCGCCGCCATCAACGAAGCCTGCAGCGTTTTTCCCATCGTCTGCGAAGCCATATTGCCGACCATGACAAACCCGCCGAGCAAAAACGTCGAGCACTGGAACCGCAGCGCCCGCGCGCCGAACGCGATGACGTCCGGGTCGTCGCGGAAGATCGCAATGATCTGCGGCGCGAACACGATGCCGATCGTCGAAAAGATCGCAATCGCAATCGACGAGACCTTGACGCAGAACCAGAATCCCTTTTTCACGCGATCAAAGAGCCCCGCGCCGTAATTGAACCCGCAAACCGGCTGAAAGCCCTGCCCGAACCCGATCAGCGCGGAAAGCGCCATGCCCATGGCCCGGTTGACGACGCTCATGGCGGCGATCGCCGCGTCGCCGTAGACGCGGGCGGCGTGGTTCAGGCAGATCGACGCAATCGCCGCAAGCCCCTGCCGCAGCAGCGACGGAAACCCGCCCTTGCAGATCTGCAGCAGAATCGTCCCGTTGATGCGCACGTTTTTGAGCTTCAGATGCACGTTGCCGCGCCGGCGCGTTCCGATCAGCAACAGCAGGAAGGACAGGAACTGGCTCGTGATCGTCGCGATCGCCGCGCCGGAAACGCCGAGCCCGAAGCCGAAGATCAACAGCGGATCGAGCGCAATGTTCAGCAGCGCGCCGCTCGTAATGCCGATCATCCCATTGACGGCGCTGCCCTGAAAGCGCAGCTGGTTGTTCAGCACGAACGAAGTGACCATGTACGGCGCGCCGATCAGGATCCAGCGCAGATAGTCGCAGGCATAGGGCAGAATCGTGTCCGTCGCGCCGAGCGCAACGCAGAGCGGTTCGAGGAAGACGAGGCCGAGGATCATCAGGATCGTTCCGGCGATCGCCGCCAGAACCACGCCGGTCACGGCCATGACCTCCGCGTCCTCGGTGCGCTGTTTGCCGAGCTGCCGCGAGATATAGTTGCCGCTGCCCTGGCCGAAGAAGAAGCCGGTCGCCTGCAAAACGGCCATCACACTGAACGCAATGCCGATCGCGCCGGTCGCGCTGTTGGAATGGAGCTGTCCGACGAAAAACGTGTCCGCCGTATTGTAGATCGCGGTGACCATCATCGAAATGATCGTCGGCACCGCCATGCGGCAGATCAGCTTTTCCACGGGGTCCGTCGTCAGCCGGATGAACTTTTCCTCCTGCCGATCGTTCATTGGGCGGCTTTTGCGGAACGGTTTTTCCGCGTCGCGGCAAGATAAATCGCAAGCCCGGCCATCACCGCCAACAGAACGACCAGAGCGGCAAGGAAGATGTCCGCGCTCGGCAGGAACGATTCGGTGCCGTCGCCGTTGACGATCGTCGGCGCGTCGCGCAGCACCCAGGCCCCGATCTGCGGGCCGATGATGCCGGGGATCAGCACCTGCGACAGGATGCGAAGCCCCTGGAACCGACCGGCCATGTGCTCCGGCGTGTAGTTGCGAAGCTGCGTCCCGAAGACGGCCATGCCGGACAGATAGCCGGACATCATCAACAGCGAGCCGATGAACACCGGAATCCGCATCCCGAGCCCTTCGGCCGGGATCACGGCCGGTACGATCCACAGCAGCACAAAGCCGAGCAGCAGCATTCCGAGCGCGGGCAGGACGATCGTGCGGAAACCGAACCGGTCGGTCAGACGGCCGAACACGACGGTCACGCCGGCGGCGAGCAGAATCGCGGGCGCCATGATCAGCACGTAGTCCGCCATGCCGAGCGTCTGCTCATAGTAGATAATCAGGTACGGCATGTAGACCTGGATCGCCGTGCTGAACACCATGTACGCGAGCATCGAAGCGTACAGCTTTCCGTTGTTGCGGATCACGCTCGGCCGGAAGCCGTACAGGATCGTGCCGAAATAGCCGAGGTTGTCGGGGTTCTTCACCGGCGCTTCCTCGACGAGGAAGAAGCCGAGCACGCCGATCAGCAGCACGACGCCGCCGATGATGCAGTAAATCACGGTCCAGCTTTCGGCCCGGTCGAGGTCAAAGCCCATGAATCCGCCGAACACGACGAGAATCGAGATCAGCGGCATCATCGCGTTCACGCCTTCCGCCGCGCCGCGGTTCGTTTCATCGGTGGAATCGGTCAGCCAGGCATTGAACGCCGCGTCGTTCGCGCTCGAACCGAAGAACGTCATCACGCAGTCCATGATGATGACGAGCAGGATGCACGCGCTCGCGGCCGCCGTCGTCGTGCCGAGCACGGCGGAAATCACGTCGAGCCGGATCAGCGCAAAGCTGAGAATCGAAACGCCCCAAGCAAGGTAGCCGAAGCACATGAACACCTTGCGTTTGCCGAGCCGGTCGGACAGCGCGCCCATCAGAACGGTCGTGACCGTCGCGGCGACGGCGCTGGCCGTGACCATCGCGGCGATCTCGGACGCGGTGGCGCGGAACATCTTGTAAATGAACACGTTGAAATACATGTTCTCGACGACCCATGCGATCTGCCCGGTCAGCGAGAAGATGATCAACGTCAACCAAAACTTGCGATTCTTTTTCATAGCTCACACCTCGCCCTCTATCATATCACAGTTTTTTCGACTTTGCACCCGGTTTCCCAAAATAATCTGCCGGAAAACCGGAAAAAGCCCTCCTTGTGCAAAGGAGGGAGGATTGCGAAGCGATCGGGAGGATGGTAAGGCCGGATCGGTCAATACACTTCCTGCTCGCAGACGCAGACGGTTTTCAGTTCCTGCACGAGGCTTTGCAGCGCGTCGATCACGTGCGGGCGAATGTCGCCGCCGACGAGGACGAGCATCAGGTCCGCGCCGACCGGCAGCGTCCCTTCGTTCAGCCAGACCCGGACGTGAAAGATACCGGGCAGGGTTTGCGCCCGCCGGATGGCGGCTTCGGCCTTTGCCGCGTCAAACGAGAACCGGACGGCCGAAACGGCGCGGTCGGTCGGTTCACCGCCGCGCACAAGCGATTTCGGCGTCGCGCGGACGACGCCGTTGTGAAAGAGATACATGCCGCATTGGCTTGCGGTCGGGGCGGCTTTCGCTTCCCGCAGCCACGTTTCCATAGACGGTCGTTCCATCGTGCGCCTCCCGTTATCCGCCGCAGTTCGCGCTGCCCTCGCCGAGCAGCATTTCGAGCCCGTGCGCGATCGGATCGATGACCGCGAGCAGGTTTTCCTCGGCCGCCTTTTTGCTGCCGGGCAGGTTGACGATCAGGGAGCGACCGCGAATCCCCGCCACGCCGCGGCTCAGGCACCCCTTCGGCGTGATGCGCATGGATTCGGCGCGCATCCGTTCCGGCAGGCCGGGCGTCAGCCGTTCCAGCAGCGGCAGCGTCGCTTCGGGCGTGATGTCGCGCGGGGAAAACCCGGTGCCGCCGGTCGTCAGGATCAACGCCGTGTGCAGCTCGTCCGCCGCGTACAGCAGCGCGTCGCGAATGGCGTCCGGTTCGTCCGGCACAATCGCCGTATGGACGATTTCGTACCCCCTTGCCTCGAGCAGCGCGCAAAGGTTCGGTCCGCTCGTATCGATTCGTTCGCCGCGCGCGCCGAGGTCGCTCACGGTAATGACAGCTGCGGTCATGGGCAGGACTCCTTTTCGAAATTACGCTTCGCCCGGCATCGTCCAGGCGCGGTGATCGGTGTGCAGCAGACGGTGCGCGCGCTCGGAGAGCGGCTGTTCGAGGTAGTCGGCGTAGAGCGCCTGAATCGACGGGTTCTCGTGCGAGAAGCGGAGCTGCATCGCCGCATCCTGCCGGTACAGCACGTCGGCGCGCTCGTTCTTCCGTTCGACGCCGTCGTGGATCGGCTGTCCGCCGCCGCCGACGCAGCCGCCCGGACACGCCATGACTTCGACAAAGTCATATTGCACGTCCCCCGCTTCGAGCGCGCGGAGCAGTTTATCCGCATTGCCGAGCCCGTTCGCCACGGCGACGCGCAGCGTCTTTCCGGCGAGCTCGAACGTCGCTTCCTTCCAGCCGTCCATACCGCGAACGGCGCGGAACGCGTCCGGCGCGGGGTTTTCGCCGACGGCAAGGCGGTACGCGGTGCGGAGCGCGGCTTCCATCACGCCGCCCGTCGCGCCGAAAATGTTGCCCGCGCCGCTGCCGACGCCGAGCGGTTGATCCAGCGGCCGGTCACAAAGCGCTTTCGGATCGATCTGCTCGATGCGGATCAGGCGATCCACCTCCCGCGTCGTCAGCGCGACGTCCACGTCCGGTTCGCCGCACGCGTCGTTCATCGCCGGGATCGCGCATTCGTGCTTTTTGGCCAGGCACGGCATGATCGAGACGCTGAAAATCCGCTTCGGGTCGACGCCGAGCAGCTCGGCATAGTAACTCTTTGCGACCGCGCCGAACATCTGCTGCGGCGATTTGGCCGAGGAAAGCTGATCCGTAAACTGCGGATGGTGCGCCTTACAGAACCGCACCCAGCCGGGGCAGCAGGACGTAAACATCGGGAATTTGTTCGCTTCCGGATGCGCGAGCTTTTCGAGAAACTCGCTGCCTTCCTCCATGATGGTCAGGTCGGCGGAGAAATTCGTATCAAAGATATAATCGAAACCGGCGGCGTGCAGCGCGGCGCAGAGCCGCTCCACGGTCGCCTCCTCCGGCTGCATGCCGAACGGCTCGCCCCAGGCGGTGCGGATCGACGGCGCGATCTGCACGACGGTGATCTTTTCGGGATCGTGCAGCGCGTCGAGCACGCGGTCGGTATCGTCGCGCTCCTTCAGCGCGCCGACCGGACAATGCGTAATGCACTGGCCGCACAGGGCGCAGGGGGAGTCCTCGAGCCGGTAGACCTTCGAAACCGCAACCGTCGTCTGTGCGCCGGTGTTGATGACGTCCCAGACGTTCGAGGCCTGGATCTTGTCGCAGACCTGGACGCAGCGCATGCACTTGATGCACTTCGAATCGTCCCGCACGAGCGGGAAGCCGGTGGGGCGCTGCACCTTCGGCAGCTTCTTTTCAAACGGAAGGTCCGTAATGTTCAGATCGTTGGCGATCGATTGCAGCTTGCAGTTGCCGCTGCGGACGCAGGTCGCGCAATTGCTGTTGTGCTCGGAAAGGATCAGTTCCACGTTCGTTTTCCGCGCCGTCAGTGCCTTTTTGCTGTTGGTGCGGATCACCATGCCTTCGGCGACCGGCGTATTGCACGCGGCGGGCAGTCGATCGAACCCTTCGACTTCGACGACGCAGACGCGGCACGCGCCGATCTCGTTCAGCCCTTCCCAATAGCAGAGCGTCGGAATGTTGACGCCGGCCGCCTTGGCGGCGTCAAGAATCGTGGCGTTTTCGGGAACCTGTACCGGAATGCCGTTGATCGTTACGTTTACCATTGCGTTTCTCTGCCTCCCTTGAAAATGCCGTAGCCGAAGTGGTCGCAGTGCAGGCAGCGGGACGATTCCTGCTGCGCCTCCTGCGCGGTCATGCAGTATTCCATAAGCCGGAAGTCCTTGACGCGCTCGCACGGCGGACGCTCCTGCATGTTGATGCGGCCGAGCGGCGCGTGGTCGTCAAACCGCACCGCGGGGAGCTCGATCTCGGTTCCGATCGTGTGACGGAAACCGAGGTACTCGTCAATGTTTGCAGCGGCGGTCTTTCCGGCCGCAATCGCGCGGATCACGGTTGCCGGACCGGTCACGCAGTCGCCGCCGGAGAAAACGCCGTCCATCCCGGCAACGCTGCCGGTATCCTGCGCCTGCACCGCGCCGCGCTTCAGCGGAACGCCGGATTCGCCGAACGCGCGCGAGTCAATGCCCTGCCCGACGGCAACCAGCACCTTGTCGCATACAAGAAGCGTTTCCGGCCGGTCGGAATTGACCGGCGCGGGGCGGCCCCACTGGATCGGGCCGACGATCTGCGGTTTCAGCCAAATGCCCTTCACGCAGCCGTTTTCATCCTTTTCAATACGCACCGGCGCGTTCAGCTCGAGAATTTCGCACCCGTCGGCCATCGCGCCTTCCACTTCTTCCGGCAGCGCGGTCATGTCGATCCTGCGCCGCCGGTAGGCGATGCGCACCGTTTTCGCGCCGAGCCGGATCGCGGAGCGGGCGACGTCCATCGCCACGTTGCCGCCGCCGACGACGACAATATCCTGCCCGGAATAGTCCGGCATCTCGTTATCACCGATCGCGCGGAGCATTTCCACGGCGGAGATCACGCCCTCGGCGTCCTCGCCCGGGATGCCGATCTTCCGGTCCGTATGCGCGCCGATCGCGATGTACACCGCATCATAGTCCCGGCGCAGCTGTTCCAGCGGCAGATCCTTCCCGATCGAAACGCCGGTCTTTACCGCAAAACCCGAAAGCGCCATGCCGGCGATCTCCCTGTCCAGTTCTTCGCGCGGGAGACGGTAGCTCGGGATGCCGTACCGCAGCATGCCGCCGAGCTGCTTCCGCTGCTCGAACACGGTGACGTCATGTCCCATGATCGAAAGGTAATATGCGCAGGTCAGGCCGCTCGGGCCGCCGCCGACGACTGCGACGCGCTTGCCCGTGGCCGGCGCGCGCTTCGGCGCGGGAATCTCGCCTTCGTGCTCGACCGCGTACCGTTTCAGACCGCGGATGTTGATCGGATCGTCCACGAGCGTGCGGCGGCAATGCGCTTCGCACGGATGCTCGCAGATCAGGCCGCAGACGGCGGGCAGCGGGTTGTCCTTTCGAATCAGCGCGACGGCGTCCGCAAACCGTCCCGCGTGCACGAGCGAAACATAACCGGGAATATCCACATGCGCCGGGCACAGCGAGACGCACGGCACGGGCTGGTTCTGCAGGGCGGCGCAGCGTCCGTGCAGAATATGCTCCTCGTAATCGCTGCGGAACCCCTTGACGCCTTTCAGAACCATTTTGGCGGCTTCCGAACCGATCGCGCAGTCCGCGGAAGCATAGATGCTCTCGGCGGTGCGTTCAAGGAGGTCGATCGTGTCCATCGTGGCATTTCCCTGCAGCACGTCGTCCAGCAGGGAACTGAGCTGCCCGAGACCGACCCGGCACGGCACGCATTTTCCGCACGATTGCGCGTGGCACAGGCGCAGAAACGAGGCGGCGACGTCCACCGGGCAAAGCCCCGGCTGGTTCGCCTGCATCCGCCGTTCCACATCTTTGTAGAGCTCCTCAACGGTTTCCTGCGCCCGATTCGGGGTCACAATACGGAGTCTGCTCATGCTTTGTTTCTCCTTACCGCCCGCTTTTGCGGGCCATTATTCGCACGTCCGGGGCCGTTTCTCCCCGGACACACTCTAACCTTTATTGTACTTCACAATCGGAAAAAAGTCCATCTTTTTTCCGAAAAAGGGGCGGAAAATAGCGTCAAAAAGCGCCGGATGCAGCATCCGGCGCAAAGTAATTCTTGAATTGTTTCGCTGTATCAGGCGACTGCAGCGACGATGCTTCCGATCAGATAGATGATGGAAAGCACAAAGTTGACGAATCCGAACAGCGCGGCGGCAAGACCGGCGATCCAAGTCGGATTCTTCTTTTTGACCAGGCCGACGATGAACGACGCGACGCCGACGCCGAACGCGACGACCGAGCAGAGCAGGGCGACGATCGTGAACAGAATCGCAAACACCGGGTGGAGATGCAGATACAGCGTGATCAGTGCAAAGCCGAGAAACGAAATCGTCAGCGCGGTCATCACGATCGCCGCGATGCCGACCGGGTGCAGACCGCATCCCGCCGGTTCCGCCGCAGGTGCAATCACTTCCGGCTCGATTGCTTGCGGGACGGGCTCGGGCTCAACCGCAGGAACGGGTTCTTCCGCAGGCTCCGGCGCGGGTTCTTCCGCGACCGCCGGCGCGGGCTCTTCCACAGGTTCTTCCACCGGTTCTTCAACAGGCGCCGGGACGGGTTCTTCGACCGGGAGGGGTTCCGGCGCGATTACCGTCGCAGGTTCTTCAACCGGGATGGGGGCCGGGGCGACTTCCGGCGCAGCTGCGGGCGCAGCGGCAAGGGCTCTGCCGCAGTTCGGGCAGAATTTCGCGTTTTCGGGGAGCGGATATCCGCATTCCGTGCAAAATGACATAGCAATCACTTTCCTTTCTGATTGGTTTTTTTTCGATAGTATTTCAGCAGATACCACAGCAGAACGAGCACCTGCATACCGCCGGCGACGCTGAACAACAGGGCGTTGCTTTCGCCGGACTGCGCAAGCACCAGAACGAAGAGATAGACCGCCGCCGTCAGCGACCAGACCAGCACGCTGACCGAGATGCATTGCAGCAGAATTCCGCTCCAGATATGGCTGAATACGGTTGCGATGATCGCGGCGACCGGCACGGCGCAAATGAACGAAAGCCATGCGTGCGGCACGCCGAAGATCGTGAGCAGATAGAACACGAGCGTCGCGACCAAAAAGGCAAGTCCGATCGAGAGCAGCGAGATCAGCCAATGCCGTTTCCGCCGCACGGACGCCGGCCGCTTCAGCGTTCCTTCGTGCAGAAATTCGTCCACCGGAATTTCGTAAATCTCCGAAAGCCGACACAGCACCAAAAGATCCGGCAGGCCGTCTCCGCGTTCCCACTTGGACACCGACTTGTCGGAATAATTCAGTTTTTCGGCCAGCTCCGCCTGCGTGAAACCGGAACGTTTGCGGTACGCGGTCAGACGCTCGGCAACGATTCTTCGGACGCGTTCTTCTTCCATGTTCCTCAAAAACCCTTTCGACGGGGGATTTTGCGCGCGATGAAATACCCGAACCGGCCCGTTCCGAACGGCGGAACGCGCAGAGACTCGTGCAAATCCGTTCCGTCAAAAAGGGCGCCGGGTTCTTTCTTCGTCTGTATTATACCGGAAAACGGCAGTCTGCGCAAGGGAACAAATGCAACAATATTTTGAAAAAATGCAACGCGCTTTCTCCGGATACCGGACGCATATCCGTCCCGACCGCCGCATAGAGTGAGGCAAAGGAGGATGGCACGATGCACAAACCGACGCACAAACGTAAAAAATCTTCTGCGCCCGTCGGGGCGCTTTTGAAGGCGACGCTGCTGTCTGCGGCAGCGGCAACGGCGCTGATGCTGCTGCTTGCCCTGCTGCTGTATCTCGAATGGCTGCCGGAAAGCGTAATTCCGGTCGCCAACGCAGTGATCAAGGTCCTGTCGGCAGGGCTGGCGGGGTTCTGGATCGGGCGAACCGTTTCCGAAAACGCGTGGCTGTTCGGCGGACTGGCCGGAATTCTGTTCACGGCGGTGACGACGGCGGTGTTTTCGCTGCTGGTCGGCAGCTTTCGCCCGACGTGGACGCTGCTCAGCGACGTGCTGCTGTCCTTTGCCGTCGGCGCAGCCGCGGCAGCGCTGACCGCATGGCGCAGGGCCGCGTCCAATCCGCCCCAAAAAGCGTAACAAAAGGCGTTGTCTCAAAACTCTTTGAGCGCTGTAAGGGGCTGTCGATAAGGCAGTCAGAATTCGCGTTTTCGTCCCGAAGGCTATACTGACGCTATGCCGAGGGCGAAAACGCGGATAATTTGCGGCATATAAATCAGAGAAAAGGCGGATTTTTCCGCCTTTTCCACATACAAGTTAAAACAATTCCAATTTGCCGCAAATGGTCTGGCGCCTTTTGCGACAGCCCCGTGAGTTCTCGCTTCGCTCCGTGAATTGTCCTTCGGACGTGAATAATGCCTTATGGCATGTGAATTGACGGCACAGCCGTCGTGAAGTAAACTTTTTTATCACGACAACGCAGTTGTCAAATCACGCGGTTACGCAATTCACGGCGCAGCCAATTCACGCGGTTACGCAATTCACCGTTCAAAAAGGGAGATATCATTCTTTATGGATTTGTCGGCCGGTACAGCTGGCGGTTATCGAGCGCCCAGATGCGTTCGGTGAAGCCGCCGGGCGCGACGGTATCGAGCGCACTGTGCATCTCGTACATCCGACTGTCTAAAAGGTCGCAGACCGAAAGCACTTCGGCTTCCGGGATCATCGGGAGCCGCGGACTGCCGTATTCGGGCGTCCCGTGGTGCGAAAGCAGCATGTGCTCCAGCAGCATCGCCGTTTCGCGCGGAACCATCGTGACCTCCGCCGCTTGTGCGATCATCGACATGCCGATGCTGATGTGGCCGAGGAGTTGTCCCTCCGCCGTATACGCGCCGGCGAGCCCGAGCTCGCCCGCGTCGAGTTCCACGAGCTTGCCGATATCGTGCAGCGTCGCGCCCGCCAGCAGCAGGTCGCGATTCAGCCACGGATACAGCGCCGCAATCTGTTCGGCGAGCCGCACGACGGAAATCGTATGGTGCAGCAGACCGCCGCGCGTCGCATGGTGGAGCTTCACACCGGCGGGATAGAGCAGCAGCGCATCCCGGTTTTCCCGCAGCAGGTATTGCGTCAGCCGGCGCAGATCGTCGTTTTGGAAGTTCTGTGCGAGCGTATACAGCTCGTCGTAGACCGCCTGCGGGTCCGTCGGCGCACAGGGGACGAGCAGACTCATATCCACGTCGTCCTCCGGCGCGGCAAGGCGGATGCGATCGATCTTGAACTGCTCGTTGTCTTTCCAGATCTGTACCGATCCGCGCACCTTCACAATATCGTTCGGCGCAAAGGAGCCGTGATACACGCGACTGTAGTTCCACAGCTTCGCGACGCATTCGCCTTCACTGTCGGCCAGTACCATATCGAGGTATTCGCTGCCCTTCACGTCTGTGCGCGCCGCAACGCTTTTGACAAGGCAAAAGCCCTCCGTCGTTCCGTTCGTTTGCGCCGTCAGCCGCATCTTTCCCATACCGTTCCTCCCATGCGCGAGCGTCTCGCGCTGTTTTCTGGATTCATTATACAACATGCCGCCTGGTTTTTCCACCGTTTCGACGGAATTGTACCGGACTTTTTCAAAACCGCCGAAAAACGGATGCCCCGGACGGGAAACGCGGGGAAACGGAAAATGCGAAAACGCGGCGGGAAGTTTTTTCGGAATCCCCTTGCAGGACGGAAGCGATGATGTTATACTGGTGAAGGCCGATTTGTTCGGCCCGGAAAAGATTTGTAAGGAGGAATTACAAATGGCATTTTGTCAAAACTGCGGCGCAGAGTTGAAAGACGGCGCCCGTTTCTGCGAAAACTGCGGTGCAGCCGTTCCGTCGGTACAGGAACCGGTTTATTCGCAGCCGGCATACAGCGCGCCGGAACCGCAGCCGGTATACAGCGAGCCGACGGCGGTTGTCAACACGGAGGAACAGTCGTCTGCGGCGAAGAGCGCGCTGATTCTCAGCATCGTCGGTCTCGTTCTGTCGGAACTGGGCCTGCCGGGCATCATCGTCTGCGCGATTGCCAAGGGCAAGGTCAAGAACGCCGTCGCGCTCGGCGCAACCGGCGCAAAGATCAAGGTGGCCCGTATTTTGGCGACGGTCGGCATGGTCTTCTCGATCATTATGACGGTGGTCTGGTTCATCTACCTGGTCGCGATCATCGGCGTAGCAAGCTCCGGCGCGCTGGATGAGCTTTTCGAAGAACTCGAATACGCCTTCTGAAGAGATCGGTAAAACAAATCCAAAAAAGAAGTGCCTGCCGCTTTTGCAGACACTTTCTTTCGTTTTGGACTTCAGCCCCAGAGGATCGCCAGCGCGGGCACGATCTGCTTTTTGCGCGAGACGACGCCCTTCAGGAAAACGTGGTTGTCCTTTACGTCGCCGATCTGGAACGCCTGCCGCAGGATCTCGGCGTCGCCGACAGAGATCAGCTCGGTGCCGACTCTCAGCACGTCGGTGATCATCAACAGCACCATGTCGTAATCGCGATCCTTCTGCATCCGGCGCATGACGTCGAGGAATTCGTCCTTGCGCGCAAGCAGGGAAGCGGAATCGACGGTCGTGATCTGACTGATGCCGAGCTTGTGATCGGCAAGGTGGAACTCCTTGAAGTCGGTCTTGAGCAGCTGCTCGACCGGCTTGTCGCTGCCCTGACTCGCGGAAAAGACCTCCCGGCCGAGCTCGTCCAGATCGATTCCGGCGATGCGGGCCAGCCGCTCGGCGATGCGCCGGTCGCGCGGGGTAGAGGTGGGGGACTTGAACAGGACGGTGTCGCTGATGATCGCGGCGGCCATGAGCCCGGCGAGCTTTTCGCCCGGCATGAGCCCGTGCTCCTGATACATCGTCGCGATGATCGTTGTGGTGGAGCCGACCGGCTCGTTCCGCATATAGACCGGGTAGCCGGTCTGCACGTCGGCGAGGCGGTGGTGGTCGATGATGCCGACGATCTCCGCCTGATCGAGCCCGGCGACGGCCTGCCCGACTTCGTTGTGATCGACCAGAACGACGCGCTTGCGCCGCGGGCGCAGCAGGTGGAAGCGGCTGAGCGTGCCGACGACGCAGCCGTTTTCATCCAGAACCGGATAGCTGCGGTACCGGCTTTGCAGCACGGTTTCACGCACGTCGTCAAGATAATCGTCCAGATGGAAAAAGACAAGCTCGTTCGTCTGCGCGATGCGGCTGACGGGGATGGACTGGTAAAGCATGCGCGCGGCCCGGTAAGCGTCGCACGGGGCGGCGATCATGCAGGTTTCGGACGAAAGACCGCGGTACCGGTCAGATAGATCGCTCTGGCAGAGAATGACGGCGCTCGCCTTGTGCTCCAGCGCCTTCTCGACGATTTCCGGCTGCTGCCCGCAGATCACGATCGCGCCGGGCTTCACGCCGCGCAGTGGTTCGCCGGCCGTCGGCAGCGCAATGATGACTTCGCCGGAGATCGTTTCGAACAAATCGTCTTCGTTGTTGATCACGCGGCCTTCGAGCGCGGCCAGCAGGTTAAAGACCGGCACGTTTTCGACGCGCGGATTGTGGATCGAAAGCATATCGCGCTCCGCAATGCTGCTCGCCGTGACCATGCCGAACAGCGAGCCGTCCTCCCGGACGATCGGCAGCGCATGGAACGCGCTGTTGGCCTCCATGACGCCCCAGGCGTGGCTGACCGGAACGTCCGCGCCGAGGAGCGGCGGCCGGTCGAATTCGATATCGCGCACCTGCGTCCGCACGTTGGAAATATGGAGCGGCGGCGTGAAGCCGAACTTGTTCAGAAGGAACGTGCTCTCGTCGTTCATGTGACCGAGGCGGGCGGGAATATACCCGTTGTCCCCGAGCGCGTTGCAGAGATTGGCGTATGCCATCGCGGAGACGATGGAATCCGTGTCCGGATTGCGGTGGCCGCAGACGTAGGTCGTGTTCATAATGCCCTCCGTTTGTCAGGAAAATGCGCTGAATTGCATAACTTCTTTCTATTATAGCATGTGCCGCACCCGCCGACAATCGGTTTTTTCGGTTTCCCGGAAAAAAACGGAATCCCGCTGATAAAGCCCCGAACCGTGTAAAACTTACGTTAGATTTGCCTTTTGTATATTATATTCATATTGACAAAGCAGGGAGAACGTGGTACTCTTTGCCCATCACGGCAGAAGGAGCAGGAACATGAAGCAGTTTTCGCAGTCGAATCCGAAGGCGCAGACGTACGCGGCGTGCGCTTGCTTTGCTTGTGCGGGTTTGGTGGCTGCGGCGCTCGAAGTTCCGAGCGTCTTGTTTGTTTTGGCGCCCGTTCTTTCGATCAGCCTGCTCGGGCTGATTCGACTTGTACGCACCGGCGCATACGCAGTTTGACGGACCCTCGCCTCTTGACAGATCGGCGGCTCCGCAAACGGCGGAGCCGCTTTTCTACAATATAGATACCATATATCAAATCCATAGGAGGACACAAAGATGAAAAAGACTATCGCTGTCGTACTGGCAGTTGTGATGATGCTGGTAGGCGTCGTCGCCTGCACTTCGGGCAACCAGCCCGCGACCACGAACACCTCGTCCGCGATCAAGATCGGCGCGACCGGCCCGCTGACCGGCGGTGCTGCCATCTACGGTCAGGCTTGCGCAAACGCTGCGGTGATCGCCGTAGAGGAAATCAACGCGCTCGGCGGCCTGCAGTTCGAACTCAAGTATGAGGACGACGTACACGACGTTGAAAAAGCGGCCAACGCTTACAACGCGCTGAAGGACTGGGGCGCGCAGATCACGCTCGGTTCCGTCACTTCCGATCCGGCAAAGGTTACGAGCGCACTGTGCTATGAGGACGGCATCTTTTTCCTGACGCCTTCCGCGTCTGCCGCAACGGTTACCGAGGGTAAGGACAACGTGTTCCAGATGTGCTTCATCGACCCGACGCAAGGTATCGCCGGCGCGAACTACATCAAGGACAAGAATCTCGGCACGAAGGTAGCTGTCATCTACAAGAACGACGAAGACTATTCGACCTACATCTATCAGAACTTTGCGGCAGAAGCCGAAAAGATCGGTCTGAACATCGTTTCGACGACGACCTTCACCGCTGACAGCCAGAACGACTTCTCCGTGCAGCTCGGTGACGCGCAGGCTGCCGGTGCAGATCTGATTTTCCTGCCGATGTACTATGAGCCCGCTTCCCTGATCCTCGCGCAGGCGAATCAGATGGGGATTGACATCACGTTCTTCGGCGTGGACGGCATGGACGGCATCCTCGAGATGAACGGCTTTGACAAGTCGCTGGCCGAGGGCGTTATCCTGATGACGGCGTTTGATGCGAATGCATCCGACGAGAATACCAAGAGTTTCGTCAAGAAGTATCAGGAAAAGTACGGCGAGATCCCGAACCAGTTCGCGGCGGACGCGTATGACTGTGTATACGCGATCTACCAGGCCTGCGTGAACGGCAACGTGACTGCAGACATGACTGCGCAGCAGATCAACGAGATCATGAAGCAGCAGTTCACCTCCATGACGTTCAACGGCCTGACCGGTCAGAACATGACGTGGGGAACCGACGGCCGCGTTTCCAAGGACGCGATCGCGGTTGTCATCAAGAACGGCGCCTATGCCAGCATGGACTGATGCGGCGTAACGTGCAAGCATGATTCCGGCGCGGGAACGGTTTAGTGCCGCTCCCGCCGCCGTTGTTTTTGAGAAAACAGAACAGGAGGGGGATCAAATGAGCTTTTTGTCCCATCTGATCAACGGCATCAGCCTCGGCAGTATCTACGCCATCATCGCGCTCGGCTATACGATGGTGTACGGTATTGCCAAAATGTTGAATTTTGCACACGGCGACGTCATTATGGTCGGCGCTTATGTGTGCTTTTTTGCGTTAAACAGCTTTGGCTTGCCCCCGGCTGTCGGTATTCCGTTGGCCATGCTGGTCTGCACGGCACTCGGCATGTTGATCGAGCGGCTGGCGTATAAGCCGCTGCGCGCGGCGCCCTCGCTGTCGGTTCTGATCACTGCGATCGGCGTCAGCTATTTTCTGCAGAACGGAGCGCAGTTGATCTGGTCGACAAACCCCCGCGTATTTCCGTCCGTTTTTGAGAATGCGGCCGTTAACCTGTTCAACGGACAACTGACGATTTCAATCAATACGATTGTGACAATCGCCGCGTGCGTGGTCATCATGGTCGGGCTGACGCTGTTTACCGGCAAGACGAAAATGGGCAAGGCGATGCGCGCCTGCTCCGAGGATAAGGACGCGGCGATCCTGATGGGCATCAACGTGAACCGCACGATTTCCGTCACGTTTGCGATCGGCAGCGCTCTGGCGGCGATCGCGGGCGTTCTGCTCTGCTCGGCCTATCCGCTTCTGAAACCGACGACCGGCTCCATGCCGGGCATCAAGGCGTTTACGGCGGCGGTGTTCGGCGGCATCGGTTCGATCCCGGGCGCATTCCTCGGCGGCATCCTGCTCGGCATCATCGAGATCTTTGCGAAGGCGTACATCTCCACGGAGCTTTCCGACGCGATCGTGTTCCTCGTTCTGATTCTCGTACTGCTGATCAAGCCGACCGGTCTGCTCGGCAAAAAGACCGTCGTGAAGGTGTGAGGTGACAGTATGGAACAGCTCAAGAAAAAGTTTCACCTCGGCAAAACCAATCGCGAAAAGATTTTCACCTTCGGAATCGTTCTTCTGTTTTTCGCAGTCATCGAAATTCTCCGCGGAACGGGGAATCTTTCCAACCTGCTGAAGGGACAGCTTGTCCCGATCTGCGCCTACGTCGTCATGGCGCTGTCGCTGAACCTGACGGTCGGCATCCTCGGCGAACTGTCGCTCGGTCATGCGGGATTCGTCAGCGTCGGCGCGTTCACCGGTATCGTAACGGCAACGCTGCTGAAGCCGGTCGTGCCGCAAACATGGCTCGTCCTGCTGATCTCGATCGTCGCCGGCGGACTTACGGCCGGTATCATCGGCTTTCTGATCGGCATTCCGGTTCTGCGGCTGCGCGGCGACTACCTCGCGATCGTAACGCTCGCATTCGGCGAGATTGTCAAGAGCCTGATTACGAACCTGTATATCGGCGTTGACGCAAAGGGCCTGCATTTCAGCTTCATCAACGACAATCTGAATCTGCTGGAGGGCGGGAAAAAGATCATCGCCGGACCGATGGGCGCTTCCGGCTTCCCGAAGATTTCGACGTTCCTGGCCGGCATTCTGCTGATCTTGTTCGTGCTGTATTTCCTCTATCGGCTGCTCGGCAGCAAGATGGGCCGCGCGATCAAGGCGATGCGCGACAACTCGATCGCGGCGGAAGCGGTCGGCATCCACCTGACGCGCTTCAAGCTGACCGCGTTCACGATGTCCGCGTTTATCGCCGGCATGGCCGGTACGCTGTTCGCGCTGAATTTTGCTTCGCTCTCCGCGACCAAGTTCAACGTCGATATGTCGATCCTGCTGCTCGTGTTCGTCGTGCTCGGCGGACTCGGCAATCTGCGCGGTTCGATCATCGCGGCGGGTGTGCTCACGGTACTGCCCGAAATGCTGCGTTCGCTTCGCGACTACCGGATGCTCGCGTACTCGATCGTGCTGATCGCGATCATGCTGCTGACGAACAATCAGCGGCTGATGCAGTGGTGGACGCAGACGAAGAAGGACGCAAAGAAGTGGTTTGCGAAGATTCGCAAAGCGAAGGACGGAGGTGAAGCCTGATGGATCGACTCGTACCGACTCCCAGTCTCGGCGTCATCCCCGAGCGTGACAGCGGCAAGCCGCTGATTCTCGACATCCACGGGCTCGGCATCGACTTCGGCGGTCTGCACGCCGTGGAAGATTTCACCCTGCTGATCGGCCGCACGGAGATCGCCGGTCTGATCGGCCCGAACGGCGCCGGCAAAACGACCGTGTTCAACCTGATTACGAACGTGTATCAGCCGACGCGCGGCGTGATCCTGTTCGACGGCATCGACACGCGCGGCAAGCGGCCGGACGAAGTCAGCCGCATGGGCATCGCGCGCACGTTCCAGAATATCCGGCTGTTCAAGGATATGACCGTGCTCGACAACGTTCTGGTCGGCATGCACAACCAGATTCCGTACTCGATGCTTTCTGCGTTCCTGCATCTGCCTTCCTATCACAGAAAGGAAAAGGAAGCGCGCGAAAAGGCGATGGACCTGCTCGGCATCTTCGATATGCAGCACATGGCGAAGTGGCAGGCGGGCTCGCTTCCGTACGGCGCACAGCGTCGGCTCGAGATCGTCCGTGCGCTGGCAACCGATCCGAAGCTGCTGCTGCTCGACGAACCGGCGGCCGGCATGAATCCGGCGGAAACGGCGGAGCTGATGGAGAACATCCGCAATATCCGCGACCGGTTCCAGATTGCGGTGCTTCTGATCGAGCACGATATGTCGCTCGTCATGGGGATCTGCGAAGGTATCGCGGTGCTGAACTACGGCAAGATCATCGCAAAAGGTTCGCCCGAAGATATCAAAAACAATCCGACCGTCATCGAGGCATACCTCGGGAAACAGGAGGACTAAATGCTTTCGGTTCAGAACATCAACGTGTATTACGGCAAGATTCATGCCGTGAAGGGCGTTTCTTTCGAGGTCAACGACGGCGAGATCGTCACGCTGATCGGCGCGAACGGCGCGGGCAAGAGCACCGTTCTGAAAACGGTCTCCGGCCTTCTGCACAGCACGACCGGCAGCATTACGTTTGAGAACAAACAGCTGAACCGCGTCGCGCCGCATAAGATCGTCCCGATGGGACTTGCGCACGTGCCGGAAGGCCGCCGCATTTTCCAGGCGATGACGGTCGAGGAAAACCTCGAAATGGGCGCATACGTCGGCAAGCCGTCCGAAACGGCGGCGCGCCTCGCAAACGTCTACGAGCGGTTCCCGCGCCTTCTGGAGCGCAGACGGCAGATCGCCGGAACGCTGTCCGGCGGCGAACAGCAGATGCTGGCGATGGGCAGAGGCCTGATGAGCAGCCCGAAGCTGCTGATGCTCGACGAGCCGTCGATGGGCCTTGCGCCGATTCTGGTCGAGCAGATTTTCGACATCGTGCGCGAACTGCGCGATCACGGAACGACGATTCTGCTGGTGGAACAGAACGCGCGCATGGCGCTGAAGATCGCGGATCGCGGCTACGTGCTCGAAACCGGCAAGATTGTGCTGACCGGTACCGGCAGCGAACTTTTGGCAAGCCCCGCCGTGAAGAAAGCGTATCTCGGCGGCTGATCAGACAAAACAGCGAGATGGGGCTGTCGCAAAGGCGCCAGACCATTTGCGGCAAATTGGAATTGTTTTAACTTGTATGTGGAAAAGGCGGAAAAATCCGCCTTTTCTCTGATTATATGCCGCAAATTATCCGCGTTTTCGCCCTCGGCGTAGCGTTAGTACAGCCTTCGG
>JAFSLH010000015.1 GCA_017448545.1 Clostridia bacterium | reverse complement strand
TCAAGTTGCTTGAAAGCAACACACCTTTCCGGTGGTTAAGCTGTGAGGTCCCACCTGTTCCCATTCCGAACACAGAAGTTAAGCTCACATACACCGACAATACTTGGCTGGAGACGGCCCGGGAAGATAGGCAGCTGCCGGGATCCAAAACAAGACGCTCAAAAAGCGCCTTGTTTTTTTGCGCGCGGACAGCAAAGATTTCGCTTCTTCTCCCACCGGGAGCGCGAAATCTTTGTCCCCCTTTTTGCACCAACCCCGTAAAATCCGGAAAAACTTCATGCCTTACAGCCTTTTTACATATTGACAAACGACTGCTGACGGGGTACAATATTCTCGAACGTAAACGTTTTCGTAATCGCTGCGTAAGATGCGTTTGTTTCGGTATGCACAGCGGGCGATAAAACGGCGAAAAACGGGAGGGGCTATGATCACAACGCTGCTGTTCGATCTGGGCGGAACGCTGCACGACGTGCACGGGTCGGAGGAATCCCGCCTGCGGTTTGCCGCGCATCTGATTCGCCGTCTGGGGCAATACGGGATCGCGCTCGACACGACGCCGGAGGCGCTCAATGCGCTCCTTCGTAAAAACGCGGAATCGTACAAGCACCGCGGGGAGCAGGATTGGACGGAGCTGCCGCAGGACGAAATCTGGAGCGAATGGTATTTGCGCGACTTCGGCATCCCGCGCGAGCGGTTTGCGCCGATCGCGGAAGAGCTGAGCTTCCTCTATGATTATGAGCGCGTGGAGAACATGCGCAAAACGCGTCTCAAGGAAACGATCGAGGAGCTGCATGCGCTCGGCATCCGGATGGGCGTCGTTTCCAATATCATCTCGACGTCGCTCGTGCCGCACATGCTGAACGAATACGGCATCGCGCAGTACATGGAAACGATCGTGATGTCGTCGTCGGCCGGGATCCGGAAGCCGGACCCGCGCATCTTTGCCGTCGCGATGGACGAAATGGGCGTGACGGCGGCCGAAACCGGGTATGTGGGCGACACGATTTCGCGCGACGTGCGCGGCGCGCGCAACGCGGGGCTGGGGCTTGTGATTCAGGTTGCGAACCCGTCGATCGCACATCGGGACGTGGCGTTCCATGGCGCGGACGCGCCGAAGCCCGATTATCTGGTGCAGGAGCTGTATGAAATTCCGGAGATACTTCGCCGGATCAATGATCAGAAATAAGTATTACAGAAAAGGAGACAGAGGATATGACAGACACGATCTTTTTTGACGTCGGAAACACGCTGCGCATCGTCATCCGCGACCCCGAGTTTTCCGCCGCGGCCGAGAAGGAGTTGATGGAGCTGGTCGGCGCGACCGAGCCGCACGATGTGTTCTTCGAAAAGCTGGAGCGGAATTGGCAGAAGTACCGCAAGGAAGTCAAAAAGACGCTGCTGGACGCCGGCGAGATGGAGCTTTGGAGCCAGCATCTGCTGCCCGATTACGATTCCGAACGCGTTTGCGCGCATGCGGGACGGCTCACGCGGCTCTGGCGGGATCACGACGGCCGCCGCGTTCCGCGCGACGACGTGAAGTCCACGATTATTGAGCTGAATCGGCGCGGCTATACGCTGGGCATCATTGCGAACACGATCACCGAGACCGAGATTCCGGACTGGATGATCGCCGACGGCGTAGCGCATTATTTCAAGGCCGTGATTCTATCTTCGAAGGTGCGTCTGCGCAAGCCGGACCCGGAAATCTATTTCCTCGCCTGCCGCGCGATCGGCAAGAAGCCGGAACAGTGCGCGTACGTCGGCGACAACCCGATCCGCGACGTGGAAGGCACGCGCAAGGCGGGTTTTGCGACGATGATCCGCATCGACGAGCCGGATACCATCAAAAACGAGCCGCAGGAAATCATTCTACAGCCGGATTATACGATCACGCGGATTTCCGAGCTTTTGGATATCTTCCCGCCGCTGAACGAAAAACAGGAGGCATAACATGAATACCGAACGCGAATTTGACGCTGTCTTTTACGACCTCGGCGGAACGCTGCGTCTGGTCGAGCGCGACGCTGCGTTTGAAGCCGAAGCGCGCCGCAAAATCGCCGAAATGTGCGGCGAGACCGGCGACCCGGACGAGTTCTGCAAATTCCTCGATTACCGCTATGCGGGCTACCGCAAATGGTGCTTCGAAACGATGAAGGAAGCGCCGGAAGAGGAGCTTTGGACGAAGTGGCTGACGCCGGAATACGATCGCGAGCTGATCAAGAAGAACGCGATCGAGCTGACGATCGAGTACCGCAACAAGGACGGCCGCCGCGTCGTCGCGCCGAACGGCGCACAGTCGATCAAGGACCTGTACGCGAACGGCTATAAGCTCGGCATCATCTCGAACCTGGTCACGTCGCAGGAGATTCCGCGCTGGCTGAAGGCGGACGGTCTGGAACAGTATTTCGGCGCGGTGCTGCTTTCCTGTGTGGAAGGCATCCGCAAGCCCGACCCGGCGATCTCGAATAAGGCGTGCGACCTGCTCGGCGTCAAGCCGGAGCGCTGCGTCTATATCGGCGATAACCTGAACCGCGACGTGGAAGGCACGCGGCTGGCGGGCTACGGCATGTTCATTCTGTATACGACGCCCGAAAAGCTGGCGAAGGAAAAGATCACGGACGAGAACCGTCCGGACGCGGTCATTTTCGATTTCGCCGAGCTCAAGGAAATCTTCCCGGCGGCGCCGCACGTCGCGTGGGATAAGGTGCGGAGGGTCTGACCATGAAAGAGAACATCAAGGCGATCTTCCTCGATCTCGGCGGCACGTTCCGCGTGGTGGACGAGGAGAACCATCCGTTCATCCGGCAGGCGCGCGAGCGCATCAAGGAACTCTGCGGGACGGACATGGACGCAGATACGTTCTATGATTTCCTGAACAAGCGGTACGACGGGTACCGGAACTGGGCGCTGAAGTATATGTGCGAAGCGCCGGAGGAGATGCTCTGGACGCGCTGGCTCGTCCCGGAATGGGATCGTGCCAAGATCGAACCCGCGGCGAAGGAGCTGACCTATTGCTTCCGCCGCGCCAAGGGCGAGCGCGTGGTCGTGGAAAACGGCGTGGAAACGGTTCGCGAGCTGCGGAAACGCGGCTATCTGGTCGGCATCATCAGCGACCTGATCGGCACGATCGAGATCGACGAGTGGCTGGATCACGACGGAATCCGCGATCTGTTCTGCACCGTGCAGCAGTCGAGCGTAACGATGCTGCGGAAGCCGCATCCGGCGATCTACTTCCTCGCGCTGCAGGAAGCGGGCGTGCGGCCGGAGGAAAGCTGTTTCGTGGGCGACAACCTCAAGCGCGACATCATCGGCGCAAAGCAGTCGAACTTTGCGGGCACGGTCGGCGCGGAGTACCCCGGCGGGCTGGAATTCAAGCTGACGCAGGAGAACCGGCCGGACTGCATCCTGCATCATTTCGAAGAATTGCTCGAGATCTTCCCGGGAGACGGCAGGTTCTGCCCCGAAGCGGCGGAGGACCCGACGCCCCGCATCGTCGGCTGATCGAACACTTTCAACTGTAAACTGTAAACTGTAAACTCTCAACTGTAAACTATTGATCTGGGGGGACGCAAATGTCACAGTATCAACTGGCCGGCGGCGAGGCGCTTGCGCGCGCGGTCGAAAAACGGTATGAAAACGGCGGCTCGGAGTACCATTTCGAGCCGATGAACCTTGTCGGCCAAGACGGCAAGGCGGAAGGACTTGTGCAGGCGGGCGACGGCGTGATCTTCTGCTGCCGCCGCGGCGAGCGCGAAACGGAACTGACCGACGCGTTTACCGATCCGAACTTCAAGGGGTTCGAGCGCAGGATGCTCGATCCGCTCGATTTCGTGATCCTGACGATGTACAGCGAGCGGTATACCTATCTGCCGATCGCGTTTGCGCCGTCGAAGGTGCAGAAGACGCTGGCGGAGGTGCTGGCGAATAACGGCAAGACGCAGATGCACCTCGCCGAAAGCGAGAAATACGCGCATGTGACGTTCTTCTTCAACGGCGGCAACCAGACGCCGTTTGCGGGCGAGGACGATTTCCGCATCCCGTCGCCGAAGGGCGTTCCGTTCGACACGGTACCGGAACTGAAGCTGCCGGAGGTCGCGAAAAAGCTCGAAGAAGGGCTCGACAAGGGGTATGATTTCATCGTGACGAACTTCGCGAACGGCGACGTCATCGGCCATACTTCCAGCGACAGCGCAAAGCCGATTGCGTGCACTGCAGTCAGCAAATATATCGGCGAAACTGTTGCATACGCGCGTGAAAAGGGCTATACTGTTCTTGTAACCGCAGACCACGGAAACATCGAAATTCTGCATACGCCGGAGGGCAAACCGCACGTTTCGCACACGACGAATCTCGTCGCCTGCATCGCGCTCGGCGAAGGAACCGAGCGGCTGAGGGAGAGCGGAAAACTCTGCGACGTCGCGCCGACGATCCTGTCCGCGATGGGCATTGAACAGCCCGCCGAAATGACCGGAAAGCCGCTGTTCCGCTTTGCAAACACCGGAAAAGTGCTGCTCTTGATCTGCGACGGATGGGGTCTCGATCTGCCGACCGAAAACAACCCGATCCATACGGCGGCGACGCCGGAATGGGACGCGCTGCTGCGCGACTATCCGTATGCAAAGCTCGAAGCGTCCGGCCCGGCGGTCGGGCTTGCGGAGGGCAAGACCGGCAATTCGGAAGCGGGACACATCAATCTCGGTTCCGGCAGAGTCGTTCTGCAGGACGACGTGCGGCTGGACAATGCGATGAAGGACGGTTCGTTTGCGAAGAACCCTGTGTTCCTCGAAACGATCGAATCGGTCAAACGGCGCGGGACGGCGCTGCACCTGTTCGCGCTGCTGACGAAAAAGTCCTCGCATGGGTCGATCGACTATCCGCTTGCGCTCGTCGACATGGCGAAGGAAGCGGGCCTCGAGGACGTTTATGTACATATCATCTTTGACGGGCGATCCACGCTGCCGGGCAGTGCGCCCGCGCTTTTGCGCGAGCTCGGCGAAACGCTCGCACAAAAAGGCGTCGGCACGATCGTTTCGGGCGTCGGGAGAGGCGTTGCGCTCGACCGCGACCAAAACTGGGCTAAGATTCAGCGCACCTACGGTTCTTTGACCGAAGGCAGCGGCGAAGCTTATACCGAATAATCCCCGGAAGGGTTATAGTTCAAAAAAACGGAGGAAAAAACATGATTCAAGTTGGCATTATCGGAGCCGGTCGTATCGGACAGGTCCACGCGAAGAGCATCCTGACGGGCGTTCCGGAAGCACACATCGCCGCCATCGCAGACCCGTTCATGCAGCCCGCAGTTGCGGAATGGGCAAAGTCTGTCGGAATCGACAATGTGTATGAGGACTATCACAAGATTCTGGACGATCCGAAGATCGAGGCGGTTCTGATCTGTGCTTCGACGACGCTGCACGCGCAGATTTCGCTTGAAGCGATCGCCGCCGGCAAGCACATCTTCTGCGAGAAGCCGATCGATCAGAGCATCGAGCGGATCGAAGAAGTCGACGCGGCGCTGAAAGCGTCTCCGAAGCCGCTGATCTATCAGGTCGGTTTCAACCGCCGGTATGACCACAACTACCGCGCGCTGCGCAAGGCCGTGCAGGACGGCAAGATCGGCGAGGTGCAGTACGTTCGTGTTTCCTCCCGTGACCCGGAGCCCCCGCCCGCCAAGTATGTTGCGGTGTCCGGCGGCATCTTCATGGACATGATGATTCACGATCTCGATATGGTGCGTTACCTGTCCGGTCAGGAAGTCGTTGAAGTGTACGCGCAGGGCGCATGCCTGATCGATCCGGCCATCGGCGAAGCGGGCGACGTGGATACCTGCACGATCACGATGAAGCTGGCGAACGGCGCGCTCGCGACCGTGGACGGTTCCCGCAAGGCGGTGTACGGCTACGATCAGCGCGGCGAAGTGTTCGGCTCCAAGGGCTGCGCCACGACGCAGAACGATACCGCTTCGAACGTCGTGCTGTCCAATGTGGACGGCGTGACCGGTGAAAAGCCGCTGTGGTTCTTCCTCGAGCGGTACATGGGTTCCTATCAGGCGGAAGTCCGCGAGTTCATCGAGTGTATCCTCAAGAACGAGCAGCCGCAGACCGGCATCTGGGACGGTCTCGTCTCGGTCAAGCTGGCGCAGGCCTGCCTGAAGTCCATGAAAGAAAATCGCCCGGTACGGGTAGACGAAATCTGAACGGCGGAAAACGGAAAGGAGTTCGAATATGGCAAAGATTAAAGTCGGCGTAGCAGGATACGGCACAATCGGTCAGCGCCTCGCAGACGGCGTTGCGATGCAGGGGGACATGGAGCTCGTCGGTATCGCGGATCTTGCGCCTACGCTGTCCATCCGCGCGCTGCGCGAGAATGACATGATCGGCGCGAACAACGTCAAGTACAATCTGTATCTGGTCGACGGCGCGGACAAGGCGGCGTTCGACAAGTTCGATATCCCGGTCGCGGGAACGTTCGAGGAACTCTGCCGCAAGGTAGACGTCATGCTCGATTCCTCCCCGGGCGGCGTCGGCGCAAAGAACAAGGAGCTGTACCAGAAGGTCGGCGTCAAGGCGATCTTCCAGGGCGGTGAAAAGAACTCCGTCGCGGACGTGTTCTTCCATGGCTATGCGAACTACGAAAAGGGCGTCGGCCAGGAATACCTGAAGCTGACGAGCTGCAACACGACCGGTCTGATCCGTGCGGTCGACTGCCTCGATCGCGCATACGGCGTCGAGAAGGTTGCCATCACGATTATCCGCCGCGTTGCGGATCCGGGCGACTATCATCGCGGCCTGACGAACGCGCTGCAGATCGACAAGGCGCCGTCGCACCAGGCGCTCGACCTGATGACGATCATGCCGCACATCGAAGCGACCGGCATCCTCGTCCACACGCCGGTGACCCACGGCCACATCATCACCGTGCTCGCAACCGGCCGGGACGGCAGAAAGATCACGCGGGAAGAAGCGCTCGAAGCGTTCCGCAAGCATCCGCGTATCCGCACCGTCACGATCGACGAAGGCTTCAAGGGCAATGCGAGTCTGTTCAAGTATGCGCGTGACCTCGGCAACCGCCGCGGCGACATGTACGAGATCGGCCTCTGGGAAGACAGCATCGTCGAGAGCGGCAACGATATCATGTTCGCGATCAACATTCCGCAGGAGAGCGTCACGATTCCGGAAACGATCGACGCAATCCGTGCCTGCATGAAGATGCAGCTGACCTGTGAGGAAGGCACCGCCAAGACGAACGAGTACCTCAAGATCGGTCGGTTCAAATAAGAAGATCGGAGAAACAGAATGCGATTCGGGATCAGAACGCTCGATGAGCTTCCAGTGCGCGGCAAGACCGTGCTGTGCCGGGTAGACATCAATCAACCCGTGGACCGTGGTACGGGCACGCTGAAAAGCGTGAACCGTATCACGGCCTGCGTGCCGACGATCCGCGAGCTCAGTGAAAACGGAGCGCGGGTCGTTTTGCTTGCGCATCAGGGCAGCGACATCGAGTATAAAAATTTCTACACGACAAGGCCGCATGCTGCGGTTCTTTCGCGTCTTTTGGGCAAGGAAGTGCGCTTTATCGACGACGTTTGCGGCCCCGCCGCGCGCGAAGCGATCAAAGCCCTCAAGGACGGCGAAATCCTTTTGCTGGACAATGTTCGCTTCGTTTCCGAGGAGCAGACGCTCTTTGAGATGAAGCTTCGCCTTTCGCATGAGCAGCAGGCAAAGACGCTGCTTGTCGAAAAGCTTGCGCCGCTGGCGGATTACTACGTTTGCGACGCGTTTGCCGCAGCGCACCGCGATCAGCCGAGCCTTTGCGGGTTCGAGCAGGTTCTGCCGAGTGCGATGGGCCGGCTGTTTGAGAAGGAATATTGCACCGTGTCTTCCGTCATGGAGGAGCCGCAGCGCCCCTGCGTGTTCTCTCTGGGCGGCGCGAAGATTTCGGATGCGTTCCAGATGATGAAGACCGTGCTGGAGCGCGGCGTTGCCGACGAGATCCTGACCGGCGGCCTCGTTGCGAACATCTTCCTGATCGCGCTCGGAAACGACATCGGCGCGGGCAGCGCGGCGTTCATTGAGAAATCGAATTATACCGAATATTACGAAGTCGCGCGGGAACTGTACGCGACGTACGGGCAGAAGATCGTGCTGCCGACCGACCTTGCATGGGTCACGGACGGCGAGCGGCACGAGGCGAAGCTCGGCGAGATTCCGGCGGACATCGGCGCGATCGACGTCGGGCACGAAACGGCGGCGGACTATCGGGCGCGCATCCTGCGGGCCAGGACCGTGTTCGTCAACGGCCCGATGGGCATTTTTGAGCAGGCGCCGAGCGAGTACGGAACGAAGGCGCTGTGGCAGGCGCTGGCCGATACCGAGGGCTTTACGGTGCTCGGCGGCGGCGACAGCATCACTGCGACCGAAAAGTATGGTCTGACCGACAAGATCGGCTATATCTGCACGGGCGGCGGCGCGCTGATCCGCTTCCTCAGCGGCGAAGAACTGCCGGTGGTGAAGGCGCTGCGGCACGGCTCCGAACTGCCTCTGTAAGTACGGGAAGGAGAAAGGTATGGAACAACAGGAAATCAAAAAACTGAAAGCATTTGCGGCGCGCATCCGCATCGCCGCGCTGGACGCGATCCATTCGATCGGCTCCGGCCACGTCGGCGGCGCGCTGAGCATCGCCGATACGCTGGCCGTGCTGTACGGCCGGGAAATGCAGGTTCGTCCGACCGATCCGAAGTGGCCGGATCGCGACAAGCTGGTCGTTTCGAAGGGCCATGCCGGCCCCGCCGTGTACGGCACGCTCGCTCTGTTGGGATTCTTCCCGTATGAAGAGCTGAAAACGCTGAACAAGGGCGGCACGCGGCTCCCGAGCCATTGCGACCGGAACAAGACGCCCGGCGTCGACGTGACCACCGGTTCGCTCGGCCAGGGCACGTCGCAGGCCGTCGGTCTTGCGCTCGGCGATAAGCTGAAGGGCCGTCCGTCGCGCACGTTCCTGATCGTCGGCGACGGCGAGAGCAACGAGGGCCAGTGCTGGGAAGCGTTCGCGTTTGCCGCGGCCAAGAAGGTCGGAAACCTCGTCGTGTTCATCGACTGGAACAAGAAGCAGCTGGACGGTTATTGCGAGGACGTGTTCCCGATGGGCGACTACGTTGCCAAGATGGAAGCGTTCGGCTTCGATACCGTGATGGTGGACGGCGGCGACGTCGAAGCGATTGCGGCGGCGGTCGAGCGCACCCGTGCGGGCGGCGAGAAACCGTATGCGATCATCCTCGATTCCGTGAAGGGCCACGGCGTCAAGGAGATCGAAGAAACAAAGATGAACCACAGCATGCCGGTCGACGACGACCGTCACGCGCGGTGGACGGAACAGCTCAGAGCGGAAATCAAGGAACTGGAGGCGTAACATGAAACAGATTGTGTATAACGGAGAAATGGATCCGCGCCTCTGTAAGGACGTTCTGGGCGCAACGATTGCGGATATCGTGGACAACGATCCCGATGCGATCTTCCTCGACGCCGACCTGATGGGCTGCTCCGGCACGCTCAAGTGGGCGCAGGCGAACCCGACCCGCGCGATCGACTGCGGCATCGCCGAAGCGAACATGGCGGGCGTGGCGGCCGGTCTTGCGGTCGCAGGGTTCAAGCCGATCATCCACAGCTTCGGCACGTTCACTTCGCGCCGCATTTACGACCAGATTTTCCTGTCCGGCGGCTATGCAAAGAACAGCATCACGGTCATCGGCACCGACCCGGGCGTTACGGCGGCCATGAACGGCGGCACGCACATGCCGTTTGAAGACGTCGCGCTGTACAACGTTCTGCCGGAAGCGACGATCATCGACGCGTCCGACCCGACCTGCCTCGAAAGCGTGCTGCGCCAGTGCAACGGCCGGAAGGGCGTCAAATACATCCGCGTCGGCCGCAAGCAGCTGGCCCGCATCTACGCGGACGGCAGCGAGCTCGAAATCGGCAAGGCGGTCACGCTGCGCGAAGGCACGGACGCGGTCGTGTTCGCGGCTGGCCTGATGCTGCATGAAGCGCTGCAGGCGGCTGCCGCGCTCGAAAAAGAGGGCATCTCCGTTGCGGTCGTCGACTGCTTCACGATCAAGCCGCTCGATGCGGACGCGGTCGAAGCGTGGGCAAAGAAGACCGGCGCGGTCGTCGTAGCGGAGAACGCGAACCGCCACGGCGGCCTCTACTGCAACGTGCTCGAAGTGCTGGCGGAGCGCTGCCCGGTTCCCGCGGCGTGCGTCGCCGTCGAGGACGAGTTCGGCGAAGTCGGCAAGCAGGACTATCTGCAGAAGCGGTTCGGCCTGACGGCGGATCACGTCGCTCAGCAGGTCAAGGCCGTGCTGGCACGGAAATAACGTATGAAACTGGAATTCGGCTTCGGCGCCTCCGTCCAGACGGTGGAGGTGCCGGATAATAATCTGATCGGCGTGCTCCACGCGAACGAAGTCCCGGTCGGGCTGACCGGGGAAGCGGAGGTGCGCCGCGCGCTGCAGGAACCGATCGGTTCGCCGCGGCTGAGGGAGATCGTCCATCCCGGCGAGACCGTCGCGATCATTACGAGCGACGTCACGCGCCCGATGCCGACGTATAAGGTCATGCCCGCGCTGCTGGACGAGCTGTACGCCGCCGGCGTTCAGCCGGAGGATATCACGCTCGTGTTCGGCCTCGGCAGTCACCGCAAGCAGACCGAAGCAGAGCACAGAAAGCTCGCCGGCGAGCGCGCGTTTGCCGAAATCCGCTGCATCGACAGCGACGCAGAGGACTGCGTGTCCTACGGAACGACGTCGCGCGGGACGCCCGTGGACATTTTCCGCGTCGTCGCGGAAGCGGATCGGCGCATCTGCCTCGGCAACATCGAGTACCACTATTTTGCGGGGTACTCCGGCGGGGCCAAGGCGATCATGCCCGGCGTTTCGACGCGCGCCGCGATCCAGGCGAATCACAGCCGGATGGTGCTGCCCGAAGCGAAAGCGGGCGCGCTCGAATCGAATCCGCTGCGGATGGACATCGAAGAAGCGGGCGCAATGGTCGGGATCGACTTTATCGTGAACGTCGTATTGAGCGAGCACAAGGAAATTCTGCGCGCCGTGGCGGGCGATCCCGTGGCGGCGCACCGCGCAGGCTGCGCGTTCCTCGATACGCTGTATCGCAAGGAGCTCGACGCGCCGGCGGATATCGTGCTCGTTTCGCAGGGCGGCGCGCCGAAGGATCTGAACCTGTACCAGACGCAAAAGGCGCTCGACAACGCGAAGCATGCGGTGCGGGACGGCGGGATCATTATCCTGATCGGCTCCTGCCACGAAGGTCTCGGCGAAAAAACGTTCGAGGAATGGATGACGACCGCGCCGAGCGCGCACAGCCTGATCGAGCGGATCGGGCGGGAATTTAAGCTCGGCGGCCATAAGGCGGCGGCGATCGCGATGGTGCTGGAGCGCGCGGAGGTCGACCTCGTCTCCGATCTGGACGACGACTTTGTCCGGTCGATTTTCCTGACGCCGCAGCCGTCGGCGCAGGCGGCGCTTGATCGTGCGTTTGAAAAACTCGGCCCGGACGCGACGGTACTGGCGATGCCGTTCGGCGGTTCGACGCTGCCGAGCGTCAAGGCGCAGCAATGATTTTGAAACGGAATAACCGAAAGGAGATTGGAAAATGGAATTGTTCGATAAGAAAAAGGTTTCGCTCGGCATCGCGCCGATCGGCTGGTGCAACGACGATATGCCGGAGCTCGGCGCGGAGAATACGTTCCGCCAGACCGTGAGCGAAATGGCGCTCGCGGGCTTCACGGGCTGCGAAATCGGCAACAAGTACCCGAAGGACCCGAAAGTCCTGAAATGGGAACTCGACCTGCGCGGGATGCGGATCGCGAGCCGCTGGTTCTCGTCGTTCCTGCTTCGGCAGCCGCTCGAGGAGAACGTCGCGAGCTTCCAAAAGGAACTCGACTTCCTCGAAGCCGTCGGCGCAAACCGCATCAACGTTTCGGAGCAGAGCTATTCGATCCAGGGCCAGGTCAACACGCCGATTTTGACCGGCGGTCATAAGTACGTGATGAACGACGCCGAATGGGATCGCCTCTGCAAGGGCCTCGACGCGCTCGGCAAGATCGCCGTGGAGCGCGGCTTCAAGCTCTGCTTCCATCATCACATGGGCACCGTCGTGCAGACGGCGGAGGAGACCGACCGCATGATGCAGAATACCGATCCGCGGTATGTGTTCCTGTGCTACGATACCGGTCATTTCACGTTTGCGGGCGAAGACCCGCTGCTGATGCTGAAGAAGTACGTCGACCGCGTCGGCCATGTGCATCTGAAGGATATGCGGCTGTCGGTCGTCGAGCAGGCGCGGCAGAACGACTGGAGCTTTTTGACCGCCGTCCGCAACGGCGCGTTCACGGTTCCGGGCGACGGCGACGTGGACTTCGATCCGGTGTTCAAGGTACTGTCCGACGCGAAGTACGAGGGCTGGCTGCTGGTCGAAGCCGAGCAGGATCCCGCCAAGGCGAACCCGCTCGAATACGCGATCAAGGGCCGCAAGTATATCGCGGCGCATACGGGGCTGTAAGGTATGTATCTCGAAAAACAGCTTGTGCGCGGCTACAATGCGTACATCGACAGCGACCGGGACGATCTCGGGACGCTGATGGACGTCGGCCTGCTCGTCATGGAGCCGGGCGATGTGTATACGATCGATTCTGCCGAGAAGGAGACGGCGGTGCTGCTGTTCGAAGGCAGCGTCACGATCACCTACGGCGGGCAGAGCGCCGAGTGCGAACGGCCGGATTGCTTCCGGCATGAAGCGTACTGCCTGCTCAGCCCGCGCGGCGTGAAGATCGGGATTTTGGCAAAGAGCCATGCCGAGCTGTATGTGCAGCAAACGGTCAATCCGCGGGATTACGAGCCGGTGCTGTATACGCCGGAAACCGTCCAGGTGCAGCACGCCGGCGCAAACGGCGAGCTGATGGGCGCGATGCGGCGGGAGATCAAAACGTTCTTCGATTACGAGAACGCTCCGTTTTCCAACATGGTGCTCGGCGAGGTGCTGAACTTCCCCGGCAAGTGGTCGTCCTACCCGCCGCACCATCATCCGCAGCCGGAAGTGTACTTCTACCGTTTCGACTATCCGCACGGTTTCGGCGCGGGCTTCGCAAACGGCGAGATCTACAAAACCGGACACAACGGCTGTGCGGTCATCAATCACGGGTTCCATTCGCAGGCGGCGGCGCCGGGCTATGCCATGTGCTACGCCTGGGGCATCCGGCATCTCGACGGCGATCCGTGGAAAAAGACGCGGATCGACGATCCGGAGCATGCCTGGCTCTGGAAGCCCGACGCAAACGAACACATTTTTCAAGGCTGAACGAGCTGAATCAAGAAGGAGGAACCTATGAAAACTGTCCGATTGACCATGGCGCAGGCGTTGGTGCGCTTTTTGGAGAATCAGTACATTGCATACGACGGCATCGAGCATCGGTTCGTGGAAGGCGTCATCATGCTGCCCGGCCACGGCAACGTCGTCGGTCTCGGCCAGGCGCTCCGGCAGGAACGGCATAACCTGAAGGTCTGGCAGGGCAAGAACGAGCAGGGCATGGCGCATACCGCCGTCGCGTTTGCAAAGCAGATGAAGCGGAAAAAGATCATCGCCGTCACTTCGTCCGTCGGCCCCGGCGCGGCGAACATGGTGACCGCGGCGGCAACGGCAACGGCGAACAACATCCCCGTGCTGATTCTGCCCGGCGACGTCTATGCCTGCCGCCAGCCCGATCCGGTGCTGCAGCAGATTGAGCAGACGAACGACCTTTCGATCTCGACGAACGACGCGTTCCGTCCGGTCTGCCGGTATTGGGATCGCATCGTGCGGCCCGAGCAGCTGATGAGCGCGATGATTTCCGCGTTCCGCGTGCTGACCGATCCGGCCAACACCGGCGCGGTCTGCATTGCGATTCCGCAGGACGTCGAGGGCGAAGCGTATGACTATCCCGAAACGTTCTTCGCCAAGCGCGTCTACCGCCTCGCGCGGCGCGTGCCGGATGCGGAAGCGATCGAGGAAGCGGCGGCCGTCATCAAGGCTGCCAAGAAGCCGCTGCTGATCTGCGGCGGCGGCGTCCGGTACAGCGAAGCGCACGGCGAGTTCCGCGCGTTTGCCGAAGCGACCGGCATTCCGTTCGGCGAGACGCAGGCGGGCAAGAGCGCGCTGCTGTTCGATCATCCGCTGAACCTCGGCGGCATCGGCGTAACGGGCTGCTCCGCGGCGAACGAGATCGCCAGGGAAGCGGACGTCGTGATCGGCGTCGGCACCCGCTATACCGACTTTACGACCGCGTCGAAGTGGCTGTTCCGCGAGGATGCGAAGTTTGTCAACGTCAACGTTTCCGATTTCCAGGCGATGAAGCTGGATGCGGTTCCGGTCGTGGCCGACGCCAAGCGCGCCCTGCCGCTGCTGCTGGCAGCGCTCGACGGCTATTGCGCGCCGTACACCACCGAAGTGCAGGAAGCGCGGGATCGCTGGTTCCGCGAGCTCGACCGGCTGCGCGGCATCGAATACGGCGAAGGCTATGTGCCGGAAGTCAACGATGCGAACGCGGCGTCTGCCGACCGGTTTGCGAAGGACCTGGATGCAACGCTGACGCAGACGACGGTTCTCGGCGCGATCAACCTTGCGATCGACCCGGACGACGTCGTGATCGGCGCTTCCGGTTCGCTGCCGGGCGATATGCAGCGCATGTGGTGCGCGCGCGGCGTGGATACCTATAACATGGAATACGGCTATTCCTGCATGGGCTACGAGATCTCCGGCGCGCTCGGCGTCAAGTATGCGATCGGCGACCGCGACGTATACGCGATGGCGGGCGACGGTTCGTTCGTCATGCTCCACAGCGAGCTTTTGACCGCCGTGCAGGAGCATAAGAAGATCAACGTCTGCCTGTTCAACAACGCGTCGTTCGGCTGCATCAACAACCTGCAGGTCGGCCACGGCAACGACACGCTCTGCACCGAGCTGCGGTTCCGCGGCGAGGACGGCGAGCACTCCGGCGCGTTCATGCCGGTCGACTTTGCAAAGATCGCCGAAGGCTACGGCGCCAAGGGCTATACGATCCGTTCGATCAACGAGCTGCTGGCTGCGATCCGCGATGCAAAGACGATCAAGGACCGTCCGGTGCTGTTCGATATCCGCGTGCTGCCGAAGTCGATGACGGAGGGCTACGGTTCGTGGTGGCGCGTCGGCGACACCGAGGTCAGCGAGAACCCGCGCAACCTCAAGGCCTATGCCGACCATCTCGAACACGTCAAGGACGCCAGAAAATATTGATTCCCGCAAACATGCGCCGCCTCTTTCGGGGCGGCGTTTTTGCATTTTGGGCTTGAAAGAGAGGAAATGGGCGACTGATCAAAAAGAATCAAAAGAGGGTGTTCAGAACACAATTCTGAAACGCCCTCTTTTTTGTGAATTGCGGCCTTGCCGCGTGAATTGGCAGTGCCGTGAATTGCGCAAGCGCATGAATTGACAACTGCGTTGTCGTAATAGGTTTTCTGTTATTTCTTATTCCGCAACCAGCGATTCGGTCCAGAACGTGTTGCCGTACAGGTCGGTCAGGCAGTAGCAGAATACGCAGCGGTCGGCGTTGACCCACAGATCCGAAACGGTCAGCCCGTCGCCCACGGCCAGTGGATTGCCGAGCAGATAGGTCGCGCTGTAGGTTCCGTCGTAACCGTAGTAGTCGCAGACGAACTGCAGCACCTGGGTGCTGCGCAGCGGCAGGTACGACTTTGAAACGGTTTCCGTCTCGTCCGCATAGACCGGCTGATAGCCGAGCACGCGCGGCACGTCGTTTTCGAACGTGATAAAGAGGTTGATCGCTTCGCCGTTCAGCAGCGCCGGGACGCGGCCCGTGTACGTCGTCACGCCGTTGTTCGTCGTTTCGTCCTCCATGTAGAACGGCACGACCTGCCCGTTGACGCCGAGCCATGCGCCGTCCCATGCGATGCGAAGATCGCCGTCGTTGTCAAAGGAATAGATTGCGTCGAGGCCGAGGTCGATATAGCCTTCGCCGTCGTCCACGAACACGTTCAGCCGGACGTCCTGCACGAGCGCCCATTGCTCCGCCGTAAGCGCGAGGACGATCTCGTCGCCCTTGCTCGTCAGCAGCAGATCGTCTTCGGACAGCACGGTTTCGTCGTAGATGTCCGCATTTCGCAGCACGCGGTCGCTGTCGAACCAGCTGCCCGCATCGCTGCCGAGGATGCCGGACAGCAGGCTCGATGCGTCGATGCCGTACGCCGAGCCGCTGCTTTGCGACGTGCCGCCGAGCAGGTATTCGAGCATCGAGCCGGCGGAGAAGCTGCTCTCGCCGGTGTACTGCCCGAGCAGGCTGCTGATCGGCGAGGCGGTCGTGCCGCCCGTCGCGAGCTGTCCGCCCGCCGCGAGCGAGGAGAAGCTCTTCAGGCAGTCGGTGTAGCCCGAATCCATGCCGATGCTGTCGTACACCTTCACGGCTGAGCTGACGCCCTTGAACGACGAATACGGGAAGTAGATCGAAAGCCCGTAGGAGTTCGCCATCGAGGTCGAGGTGCGGTTGTACTTGACGCAGCTCCTGATCGCGGATACCAGCGCTTTGGCTTCGCTCGTACCGATACGGTTGGCAAGATCGATCAGGTCGACGTGGTTCGCCTTGCTCGACTTGCCGTATTCGCGCGCATCGTGCCGCGCGGTCGAAACGGTCTCGTATTGGTCGTCGTCGAGCAGAACGCCGACGGACTTCGAGAACGCCGCAAACGGTTCCGGCACGGTGCCGACGAATTCGGCGAGGTCAACGATCGAAAGCGTTGTGTTGCAGCCGCGGTAGTTCTTCTGGCAGACGTTGTTGAAGTCGTCGATGATCGTCCTGGCAAGCGTAACGGTATCGGTCGAGGTGTTCTTGCTGAGCGTCGTCAGCCAGTTCGTGTAGTACCAGCCGCAGCCGGGCTCGGATTCCTCCGAAGCGATCAGGTAGTCCGCGTGCTCGCTGCAAACGAGCGCGGTCTCCAGCGTGCCCATCAGGCAGGCGTCGAAGCCGATAAAGTCAAACTTCACGCCGCCGTCGGTCAGCGCTTTGGAAATCTTGTCCAGCGTCATCGAACCGGAATAATACTGGTCGTAGCCGTAGCCCGAGATTGCGCCGCCGCCGTGATCCCAGAAGATCAGGCAGTACCGGTCGGCGGGATAGTTCTTCGCGCAGTACCGGATGAAGTCGCTGAGCGTGCCCGGGTCGACCATCGACTTGCGACCGAGGTTCGCGTTGAGCGTCTCAAGCCCCTTGTTCGTCACGCGATAGAGCTGGTTCGTCGTGCTGGAAATGACCGTGTTGTTCCACTTCTTCGTGCCGCCGGTTTCCACGATCACGTTGACATGCTCGTCGTCGATCGTCGCGTGCAGCATTTCGTTCAGGTCGGCGGTGCCCATGCCGTTTTCGGACTCGAGGTCGGTGCCGCAGAGGTACACCATGATCGTGACTTCGTCCTTGCCGTTGCCGACGAGCTTTGTGAACTTTTCGCGCGCCTGATTGGAAACGGTCGTCGCAGCGGTCGCGGTCGAGGTCGTTGCGGAAACGGATTCCGCCGCGGTCGCGTCGGTTTCGTCATAGCCGCCGAGCAGCGTTCCCAAAAGATCCGACGTGCTGAACGACGTGCCGGCGGACGTGCCGGAGGACGTGGACGAGGTCGTGTCGGACGACAGGAGGCCGGACAGGTCTTCGTCGCCGAACAGCGAGCTGCCGTCCAGCTCCATCAGCGGGACGCAGCTGCTGCATCCGCCGGTGCAGAACCGGAAGACCAGGAACACGGCGACCAGGATCAGAAGCAGCGGCAGCAGCTTGGCGATCGAGATCCCGCCGGCGCTGCGCTGCGGGCCGGAACTGCCGTATTGATCGGCGGGGCCGGTTTTTCTGCCGGCATAGCCGTCTTTTTGCCCGACCGGGCCGTTGGAATGAAGCTTCTCCGTCTTGCGGACGTCGCTGCTGCCGGAGATCGGCGTGCGTTTTCTGCCGCCGGAATTCGGTGTGTTGTTCATAGGCTTCCTCTCTTATGATACATTCTGTTCGGGGGCGGGCAGCGCGGTCGCGCGCCGGCCGAGCCGGTTTGCCCAATTCTCGGGAAATGCGGCGTAGTAGGAAACGGCGTGCCGTCTGCGATACCGTCGGCAGGCGGGCAGGTTCGCCCAAAGCAGGGACGGCAGCCCGACGAGCGGCAGATACAGCGGCCCGAGCAGCGCGGACTGGATCGAATGTCCGAACTCGTGCACCAGTACGCGGCGCTTATAGTCGCCTGCCGCGGGGTCGTCCGCTACGGCCTGTGCGTGCCGGCCGAGGAACAGAAACATGCCGAGCGACATGCTCCCGCGAAGCCGCCAGTGCGTCACGACCGCGCCGAAAAACCGTTCGTGCGGACGGCGCCAAAGCGCAAGCGTGAGCAGACCGCCGAGCGCGTTTTGCCAAAAGCCCCAGGTCCATTGCAGCACGGGATGCAGCATGCGCGTTCCTCCTTTCCGTTCCTTTATTATAGCAAAAATCCGAAAAAAGAAAAGGGCCTTTGCCCCCAATCCCGCGAAACATTCATTCGTCTTTACAAAATCGGAAATTGCGGTATAATAACGCCAAAGGAACGGAGGGCGTATGAAACAGCAGCATATCGATCGCATCAACGAACTGGCCAGAAAAGCAAAGACGGACGAGGGCTTAACGCCGGAGGAACACGCCGAGCGCGCAGAATTGCGCAAGGCGTACATCGCGGAGTTTCGCCAAAGCCTGCAGACGCAGCTCGACAATACCTATATCGTCGATCATAAGGGGAACAAGACAAAACTCGAAAAGAAGCACTGAGTCAGGCTGTTCAGAAGACGGCTGATTTGCCGCAAAAAAAGAAAAAGAAAAGCCGGATCGGTAGTGATCCGGCGTAATTGGTTCATGGGGACGTTTGGAAAAGCCGTTCTTACAGACCGTACCGCTTCTTGAAGCGATCGACTCTTCCGCCGCTGTCTACCAGCTTCTGACGGCCGGTAAAGAACGGATGGCACTTGCTGCAGATTTCGACCTTCAGTTCGCCCTTCGTGGAACCCGTGAGGAAGGTCTCGCCGCACGCACAGCGGACAACCGCTTCGCCGTAAGACGGATGAATATCTTTCTTCATGTATTATCACTCCTTCGTCGTGTAATGCACTACCATCGGCTATTATACACACGGCGTTCCCAAAAAGCAAGCATTATTTTCCGCTTTTCCGGCTTTTTCAGGCAAAACACGGGTAAAACGCGAGTCACTCCGCGCGCGCGATCGTCACGGTCGCTTCCGTAACGTCGGCGAGGAATGAAAGATCGTCCTCGATCCGGCCGAGCGGCTGCCGGTCGAACCGCTCGCCGTCCTGCGCGTAGAGAATCGCAAGCCCGCCTTCCGCCGGCAGATACACGAGATCGCCGATCTCGAACCCGTCCGTTTCGCTGTCCGGCGACGGCAGCGCATCCGGCCCCAGAACGCCGCACAGTTCGCGCCCGGCCCGGTTTTCGGCCGTCAGCGTCAGCGGCAGCTGTTCCCAAAGCGTGTCGCCGGAAAAGTTGCTGTAGAGGTAGCCCGAAACGGTCTGCCCGCCGATCGTGACGGTGATGTTGTGCCTGTTGTTCGCCAGCGGGTCGATCATCATGCTGTTGCGCTGCTTTACTTCCAGCGTCACGTCGTGCGCCGGCATCGTAAAGGTGAGCAGAATCCCGAACGCGTCGTCGAACGAATAGCGCAGCGGCTCGCCGTCCAGATAGAACGAATAATCCGTATCGGTTGCGATCCTGTCAAAGTACAGCACGACGGCCGTGCCGGCAGGGTACGCTTCGCGCGCGTTGGGGAAGTCGAACATCCGCGTTCCGTAATCGACCTTGTACAGCGGTTCGTTCAGCGCGTCCTGCAGCAGCTTGACGACCTTGTTCCAGCCGTCCCATGCGTCTGCGGGCAGATCCATCAGCGACGTCACCGTGAACTCCCAGTACGGCTCTTTGACCTTCATCTGCGAGGTGGTGTCCGGCATCCGGTACGGGTCGCGCTCCGGCAGCCGCGACGCGTTTTCCAGCCCGCCTTCCGCAATCGCATCGCCGATCTGCTTCAGCAGTTCCTTGTCCGCGTCCGCCTCCAGCCGAACCGGCTCGGCGTCGGGGTTCGCCTTGCGCTCCATGACAAGATGCACAACGTCGCCGCGCGTCGCCGTGATGTGGTACGTTCCGCCGTTCACGTTGTCGTATTCCCAGTAGTCGAGCTCGTCGACCACCACTTCGTAGAACATGCCCGGCCCGTCCATCGGCTGTTCGATCCGCAGCCGGTACTGCAGCACAGCAGCGATCGCCGCGATCATCACGGCAAGCGTCAGCAATGCGCCCAGTACGATCAGCAGAATGATCCACCATTTCTTCATAGAGCCACCTCCGTAAGCCGCTTTTGCGTCTATCCACAGTATAACAGAATTTGCACGAAAAGCAACCGGAAAAGCCCACTCTGTGCCCTGCCCCTGCAAATATTGAAAATCAATAAAAAACGGTTGACAAACAATGAATAGAATGGTATGATACAGATGCGATCGTAAAATACTGCAAAAGAGAGGTCGAGTATGAAACGACAATGGAACATTCTGGCGGCGCTTTGCGCGCTGTTTCTTCTGCTCGCGGTCGGCTGTACGGCGGGCTGCGAGGAGGACTGTGCCGTCCGGATCGACGTGACGGCGAAAACGGCGGAGCCCGTGTATTCGATAACGCTGGCGTACGGCCCCGAAGGCGACGTCCGGGCGAGCTCGAGCGTAATGAACGCCGACGGAACCGCGATCCGGGACGCCTACACGTTCGGCTGGACGGCGGAAGAGCTGTCCGGGCTGCCGGATCGCGAAGCCGTGGAAGTGACGGTTTCGATCACGACCGAGCCGGGCGACGAAGCCGCGGAACAGACCGTCGGATCGGTCACGCTGTCGATGGCGGACGGCTGGGCATACGATTTCACGATCGAGGGCAGCGCGGCGGACGGCTATCGGCTCACGGTGCAGCAACAGTCCCGCCCCGAAGCGTGATCGGAGCACGGCGAACCGAGGCGCGGCAGTATGCATCACCGGAAGAAGCTGATCGTGATTCTATGCGCGCTCACCGTCATCGCTGCAATCGTCCTTGCCGTCGTGATCAGGGCGAACGCTTCCAAAGAGAATGACCGCATAGAATCAGAAGCGCAGAAGGTGTCCGACTGGATCGAAGCACAGGAATACCGTGCAATCGTTTATGACCGGGAAGCCGGAAAGATCCTTGTGCAAAGAACCGACGGGAACGAGAAAACGATTTCGGTCAGTCCATTGTTCTGTAAACGCGTGATGCGGGTCTACCGTCAAAACGACATGCTGTTCTTCGTTTTGAGTGCAGCATTGGACGATGAATACGGACTGATTTATGGGAATGGTTCAAGTGTCAACATGGACGGGTTATGGTCAATCAAGCGAGCCGCTCGGAATCTGTATTACTATAAGACATATATGGACTGAATTGATCCTGATCACATGAAACGGAGAATGTTGATGAAACGAAAAGTCTTGATTTGTATTGTTTTGTCTTTTCTGATTCTGGCTTTCGGATGTAACTGTTCGAGTCAGGAAGGATATAGCAGGTCAAAATTCGCAAAGATTTCCAAATTGGTTCAGGACAATGACGCATGTATTCGGAATTGCTATGAGGCGGTTGCAGAGATAAAAGACGAGAATACTTCTTTTCTCTATATCAATTCCGAAAAAATCGAAAAAACCGATCTGAATGGGGAGATGATCAACACACAGAATACCGTAGAAGAATTACAAACTCCATTCAAGGAACTAAAAGGTTTACGAGGAATTACAACACGCAATAACGCACTCGACTTTGGCGGATGGGGTTCTGTTTCTTCAAGCATTGGATTTCTCTATTCACCGGATGAAAGCATTACAATACAAGACCTCCTGCCCGCCGACGCGACAGGCGAGATTTGTGTAATGGATCAAGATACCTATTTCTGGGAGCAAACAGACGGGGACAATTCCGTGTTCTTCAAAAGAATTACTACATCCTACTATTATTATGAGATGTGGTTTTAGGCAACACGAACACAAGGGGACGGTTCTTTTGTGTTGACAGGAGAATGAGAACACAGCGGGGACAAACACAGCGGGGACGGTTCTTGCTGTGTAAATGTTAGCTTGATTATGCGACAAAGAGAACACAGAAGAACCGTCCCCCTGTGTTCAGAGAACACAGAAGAACCGTCCCCCTGTGTTATTCCCCGTTATGAAACAACACACCGGAGAGGAGCCCTCTCCGGTGCATTGTTTTTGGTTATTTCCAGAGCTCGACGGGGTACAGGCCGTCGTCCTGCATCTTCTTGATCGCCGCCTGCAGGATCGGGAGGTCCGGGCGGTTCGTCACGCCGTGCCAGCGCGCGGTCGTCGTGAGCATTTCGATCGTGATTTTGCCTTCGCGCATCAGGTCGTCGAGAACGCGCGGGAGCAGATATTCGCACTTCATCGGGTTCTTCGGCAGGTTCTCGTCGAGCCAGGCCGGGAACCGCTTCTCGAACTCGTCGAGCACGGACGGCTGTAGGCCGAACAGGTTCATCGAAACCGGCGTATCAAACGCGAGCGGTTCCCACGTTGCGCCGTCGTCCTCGGTGAACGCCGCGGCGTCGCCCTGCTTGACGATCTTCAGCCGCTCGGTCAGCGACTGCAGTTTGCCGTCCGGGCCGACTTCGCAAACGCCGCGCGCAACGGAGCCATAATCGGAAAGCGTGTTGCCGAGCTGATAGGCGACCATCGCGTTGTCGCTCTCGGGCCGCTCGACCGCGAGGTAGTCGTAAATCTTGCGGAACGCGTCCGCGCCGTAGAAATCGTCGGCGTTCAGAACGGCGAACGGCGCGTCGAGCGCGTCCTTGGCGCAAAGGATCGCGTGCGCGGTGCCCCAGGGCTTGACGCGGCCTTCCGGAATGCCGTACCCGGCGGGGAGCTTGTCCGGCGTCTGGTAGGCATAGACCAGATTCACGAACGGACGGATGCGCTTGCCGATGCGCTCCTCGAAATCCGCTTCGATCTCCGGCTTGATGATGCAGACGATCTTTTCAAAGCCCGCGCGCTTTGCGTCGAAAATCGAGTAGTCGATGATGACGTGGTTCTGCTCGTCGATCGGCTCGATCTGCTTGAGCCCGCCGAAGCGGCTGCCCATACCCGCCGCCATAATCAAAAGAATCGGTTTTTTCATAGTTCTCCTCCTGAAATTTTATGTGATCGTGACGAGATACTTTTCCAAAAGTGCTCTCGGCTTATACTGCAGCTTGGAATAGCGGAGCCCCGGATCGCCGCCGTCGTCCTCGCGGTTCACGGTCGTCACGGCGGGGAACCGCTGCGCGAACGCCTGCGCCATCGCAGGGTATGCGCCGGGCACGTCCAGCAGCGCCTTTTCGACGTGTACGAACAGCGTGTCGCCCTTCGCTTCGCCGATCGAAAGCGCCAGCACCTGCCCGTTTTCGATCAGACAGCAGGCGATCTGCCCGAGCTGCGCCCGCTTTTGCAGCAGGTCCCACGCGCCGCGCAGTTCGTTCCGTTCGATCAGCGCGCTGTCCGGGTGCTGCTCGGCATACCGGTAATTGAACGCGCAGACCAGGCGTTCGGTCTCTTCGGTTTCCACGTCGATCAAAGCCGCGTCGGGATGCTCGCGCCGAAAGCGGTTGACGTGGTTCCGCTGCGTGTGCAGCGACTTGCCCGCATAGGTGCGGAACGCTTCCGCGTCGTAAAGGTAATCGGCCCAGTCTCGCACGCTTTCCGTCGTCATCCGGTCGCCGTAGCGCGCCGAAAGCACCGGCAGCGCCGCTTCCGGCACCACGCAGTACCGCAGCGGCAGGTTCCGCTGCGCCGCGTCGGCTTCGATCCGGTCAAACGCGCGGTCGATGCAGCCCGCGCCGATCGGCGTCGTGTAGCATTCGCCGTACCCTTCGTAGAACGCGCGGAGGCACAGAAACCCGTCCGCGAGCAGAACCCACGGCCGGTAGTTTCGCCGCCACTGGTAGACCGCGCCGAGCGTGTTGTCGCAGACGCCGTACGCCGCTTCCGCAAAATACGGCGCAAGCGTGAGGATATTTTGTTCTGTCAGCGGCACAAAGCCGACGGCCTTCGATCCTGTTTCTTCCATATAATAGCAGTATAGCACAGATTCTGCCGCAGGGGAACACGTTTTTTCGGAAAAATATGCCGCCCGGGCGTAGAAAAATGCCGGAACAAACGGCGCATGGTATAAAATATATAAAATGTGAAAAATACGGGTTGACTTTCGACAGGACAAGTGGTACAGTTACCGTATCTCTTCCGAAAGGTTTTGAGGTATGGCAGTTCGGTTCGCATACGCATACGGCTATTATTACTACTTTAGCAACCGTTAAAGCAGTCGTTTGTGTTTGTAACCGGAAGCCCAAAAGGTAATCCGCCGCACAAATGACTGTGCGGCTTTTTTACGCACCAAAGGACAATCAAGAAAAGGAGATCATTCCCAATGAAACAGACAAAATCCATCCTTGCGCTTGTACTCGGCGCGATTCTGCTGCTGGCTGCGGTTGGCTGCACCGGTTCCGGCAACGCCGCTTCCGCTGAGAAGACGTACACGGTCGGCATCTGCCAGCTCGTGCAGCACGACGCGCTCGACGCGGCGACGCAGGGCTTTATGGACGTTCTGAAGGAGAAGCTCGGCGACAAAGTCGCGTTTGATGTGAAGAACGGTTCCGGCGATCCTTCGACCTGCGCGACGATCTGCAACCAGTTCGTCAGCGAGGAAGTCGATCTGATCATGGCCAACGCAACGCCGGCAGTGCAGGCGGCGCAGGCTGCGACGAACAAGATCCCGGTCGTCGGCACGTCCGTCACGGATTACGGCGCGGCGCTCGGCATCGACAACTTCGGCGCCAAGACCGGCACGAACGTCACCGGTACGTCCGACCGCGTGCCCGAAGAGGAGCAGGCGAAGATTCTGCAGGAGCTTTTCCCGGACGCCAAGACGCTCGGCATCCTCTATTGCTCCGCGGAAGCGAACTCCAAGGTACAGGCGGCGGCCTACGGCGCAGCGGCCAAGGCGATGGGCTACACCGTTGTGGAGTTCACGTTCGCCGATTCGAACGACCTGGCCGCCGTTACGCAGACCGCGTGCGACGAGTGCGACGTCATCTATGTCCCGACCGACAACACCGCCGCTTCGAACGCAGAGCTGATCAACAACATCGCGAACACGTCCAAGACGCCGATCCTGGCGGGCGAAGAGTCGATCTGCCGTCACTGCGGCATCGCAACGCTGTCAATCTCTTACTATGAGCTTGGCCGCGTGACCGGCGAAATGGCGTATGAGATCCTTGTGAACGGCAAGAACCCGGGCGATATGGAAATCCGGTATGCGCCGTTCGGCCGTCTCTACAACGCTGCGAACAGCGAGACCGTCGGCGTCGCGATTCCCGACGGCTATGAACCCATCGTGTAATTCCCCCGCGAGGATCACGGAAGGAGAACGTTTTGTATGGGAGCGTATTTCGCTTCGCTCAGCCTCTTAAAGCTCGTGAAAAACATGCCGGGCGGCATTGCGCAGGGCCTGATCTGGGGCCTGATGGCGCTCGGCATCTATATCACGTTTCGTCTGCTGGACGTTGCCGATCTGACCGTTGACGGTTCGTTTACGACCGGCGGCGCCGTGGCGGCAATGCTGATCCTTTCCGGCTGCCCCGCGTGGCTTGCCGTCCTCATCGCCATGGTCGTCGGCTGCGCGGCGGGCCTGATCACGGGCCTTCTGCACACCAAGCTCGGCATCCCGGCGATCCTCTCCGGCATTCTGACGCAGTACGCGCTGTATTCGGTCAACCTGCACATCATGGGCATGTCGGCAAACAAGGCGATCAGCGTCGACCGGTATACGCTCGTGCTGTCGCTGCGGCACATTCCGCAGGCGATCCTCGTCGGGTTTTTGATCGTGCTCGCGGTCATTGCGCTGATGTACTGGTACTTCGGCACCGAGCAGGGCTCCGCGCTCCGTGCGACGGGCAGCAACCCGGCCCTGGCGCGCGCGCTCGGCATCAGCGTGGACAACATGAAGCTGATCGGCCTTGCGATCTCCAACGGCATCGTCGCGATGGCCGGCGGACTGATGGCACAGTATCAGGGCTTCGCGGATATCAACATGGGACGCGGCGCGATCGTCATCGGCCTTGCCGCGGTCATCATCGGCGAAGTCATCGGCAGAGCGCTGCTCGGCAAGCACCTGAACTTCTTCTGGACGCTGGCGTTCGTCGTGATCGGCGGCGTGCTGTACAACCTCGTGCTGGTTATCGTGCTCTGGCTGAAGCTCGATTCGAACGATCTGAAGCTGTTCACGGCGATCACCGTGGCGATCTTCCTCGCCGTTCCGTACTTCCGCGACAAGTCGAAGTCTTCGTTCCGTCGGAGCGCAAAGTGGAAGGAGGCGCCGCATGCTTAAGCTGACGCACATTCACAAGACGTTCAACCCCGGCACAATCAACGAGAAACGCGCGATCGCCGACCTGTCGCTGCACCTGCTGCCCGGCGATTTCGTCACCGTCATCGGCGGCAACGGCGCGGGCAAGTCCACGCTGCTGAACGCGGTCGCGGGCGTCTGGCCGATCGACAGCGGCCGGATCGAACTGGACGGCGCCGACATCACCGCACTGCCGGAGCATAAGCGCGCAGCGTATATCGGCCGCGTGTTTCAGGATCCGATCCTCGGCACCGCCGCGAACATGCAGATCGAGGAAAACCTCGCGCTCGCGCTGCGGCGCGGCGCCCGGCGCGGCCTCGGATGGGGCGTAACGAAAAAGGAGCGCGAGGAGTACCGCGAAAAGCTGAAGATTCTCGGTCTCGGGCTCGAGGATCGCATGACGGTCAAAGTCGGGCTGCTTTCCGGCGGCCAGCGGCAGGCGCTGACGCTGCTGATGGCGTCGCTGAAAAAGCCGAAGCTTCTGCTGCTCGACGAGCATACCGCCGCGCTGGATCCGGTGACCGCCGCCAAGGTGCTCGAGCTGTCCGATCGGATCATTGCCGAAAACCAGCTCACCGCGCTGATGATCACGCACAACATGACCGACGCGATCAAGCACGGCAACCGCCTGATTATGATGGACGAGGGCCATATCATCCTCGACATCGCGGGCGAGGAGAAGCGCAGACTGACCAAGCGCGACCTGATGGAGCGGTTCGCCGCCGTCGCGGGCTATGCGCTCGAAAGCGATCAGACGCTGCTGACAAAAGATTAATACTCCAAAACAAGCGAGAGGGTGTTAAGAAATTCATTTCTTAACAGTGAATTGCGGCGTTGCCGCGTGAATTGGCTTCGCCGTGAATTGCGCAAGCGCGTGAATTGACCGCTGACGCGGTCGTGATAAACAGTTCCATTCCGGAAACCTTATCTTCACGACGGCTCAATCGCCTGCAGCGTGCGAACAGCGGTTATCAAAGATTCTGCTTCTTCTCCCACCGGGAGCGCAGAATCTTTGTCAATTCGCGTGCCGCAAGGCACAATTCATGTCCGAAGGACAATTCACGGAGCGAAGCGAGAATTCACAAGGGGCTGTTCAAAATCATTTATGAACAGCCCCTTGTCGTTTGCTTTTTCAGCAGGGCTTTTGCTCGTTTGTGACGATCCGGTAGAGAAGCTCCACGCAGTTGTCCTCGCCGATCGCGGCCGAGTTGAGCGAGATATCGTAGTTCTCCGCCGCGCCCCAGGGCCGGCCGGTGAAATGCTCATAATTGACGCGGCGCTTGCCGTCCTTGTCGGAAAGGCGCTTTTCCGGCGAATGCTCCGATTCGCCGTACAGCCGCACGATGCGCTCGGCGCGGTAGGGGACGGGGGCGTGGATGAACGAATGCAACGTGTCCGGCCGATCGCGCAGGATATAGTCCGCGCAGCGCCCGACGATCACGCAGTCGCCCTGTTCGGCAAGGTCCAAAATCACCTTCCGCTGCATCGTATAGAGGTAATCGGAGGGCGTCATGCCGTTCATCACGCCGACGGCGCCGACCGTCGTGAACAGGTAGGAAAGCTTGCTCCGGCTCTGCGCATACTCGCCGCGCTCCTCAATGTATTCGGGGGAAAATCCGGTCGCAAGCGAAACCTGCTTCACGAGCTCTTTGTCGTAATACGCGAACCCGAGCCGTTCCGCAAGCTTCTTTCCGATGCTTCTGCCGCCGCTGCCGAACTGGCGGCTGATGGTAATGATCCGGTATGCCATCGTGATCCCTTCTTTCCCACACTCTCATTCAGTATAACAGAAAAACGGCTGCAGCGCAACCGTTTTTTCGCATATTTTTTACATTTTCTTGACAGAACGCCGGTTCAGTGCTGCGCAAGCTCCGGGCCCGCATAGGGGAACGTCTGCATCAGCTGCAGCTTGAACAGGTTCGCCTTGTGCTTGCGGTCGATCAGCGCCTTCGTCTCGGGATCGTCGATCTCACCGGTGCGGATATACCGATCGAGCACGGCGTAGGTGAAGCCGAGGTTGTCCTCGTCGGTCTTACCGGAGAGACCGTCCGACGGAACCTTAAATACGAGCTCGCGCGGCAGGCCGAGCGAAAGGCCGAGTTCCTTGACTTCGGTTACGGTCAGCTTGCCGAGCGGGCAAACGTCGCCGACGGAATCGCCGTAGCGCGTGGAGTACCCGACCCAGTCTTCGCTGAGATTGCAGGTGTTGATGACTCTGCCGTTCTCGGACTGCGACACGGCGTAAAGCAGGCTCATCCGAAGCCGCGGCGGCAGGTTGACGCGCGCCTGATGCGAGAATTGGATCCCCGCGAAGAAGACGCCGTTGACAAACGCGTCAAACGCATCCTTGATGTTGATGATGTGGTATCGGATGCCGAGATGCTTCACGAGGTGTTCCGCATCCTGAATATCCGACTGCACGCCGTTCGGCATCAGCACGCCGATGACGCGGTCGCGCCCGAGCGCAGCGACGCACAGCGCCGCCGTCACAGAGCTGTCCTTCCCGCCCGAAATGCCGATCACCGCATTGCAGCCGGGGCCGTTCTCTTCGAACCAGTTTTGCAGCCACGCAATCAGGTCCGCCTTCACCTGTTCCACATCAAATCCCATGTTCTTACCCTCTCAATACGATTCCGTTCTTTGCAAGTTCACTGAGGACGCCGTCAATATAGGCCTGCACCTCCGGCTTCGACAGCGTTTTCACCGGCGAAACGAAGTGCAGCCGCACCGTAATGCTCTTTTGCCCGTCGGCTTCATACACGTCGACAAGCGAAATCTTCTTCAGTGTCTCGTTCGGCTGCGCAGCAAACGCCTGCTCGATGTCGCCGAACGTGTTGTCCGTTCCGACGGCGAACGACAGGTCGATGTCGATGCCGGGGAACTTCGAGGGCTCTTCATACGAAAGCTCGTTGGCCGGAATCTCGGCGAACGCGTCGAGGTCAAGCTCTGCGGTCAGAAGGAACGCGCGCTTGTCGATCGCTTCCTGCACGGCGGGATGCACGACGGCAACGTAGCCGATCGGCTTGCCGGCGACGACCACCTGCGCGGTGTTCGCCGGATGCTGCCAGGCGAACGTCGGCACGATCCGACGGAACGTGACCTTCTGCCGCCGCAGGTTCCAGACCATTGTCGAGAACATGTCGAGGAACAGCGAGAACGGGATCCGCGGGATCGGCGCGTGGGACTGCACGGCGACGCCGAGCGTCCGGCGCTCGTTGCAGGAGCCGTCCGCTTTCTGTCCGGCGACGACGCGCCCGATCTCGAATACGCCGAAGTCCGGCGCAAAGAACCGGTTCTCGTTCAGAACGGGCAGCAGCGTCTGCTGCATCGAGTTGCGGAGCACCGTCGTGTCCGGGTTCATGCCGTTCAGAAGGCTGACGTTCTCGGGCAGCGGAATGTTCAGATCGGCGAGTTTTTTCGCGTCGCACCAGATGTAGGTATGGACTTCATGCAGACCGAACTGCTTGACGAGCGCGTCCTTGATCGCCGCCTCGTCCGCCTTGACCTGCAGCGGGCGAACCGGATGCAGCGCGCTCAGCGTCGTTTCGATCCGGAAGTTGTCGTAGCCGTAAATGCGCGTGATTTCCTCGACGACGTCGGCCTTGATCGTGACGTCCTTCGTTGCGCGCCAGGAGGGAACGAGCACCGTAAAATCGTCGCCGCTGCGGGTTACGCCGAAGCCGAGCCGCGTCAGCGTATCCGTGATCTGCTCGCCGGAAATCCTGATGCCGGTGTAGCGGTCGATGAACGCCTGATCGAACGCCAGCGTGATCGTCGGGTAGTGATAGCCGTACCGATCGGTAAACCGCGAAACGACCGTCGCGCCGCCGTCGATGCCGAGCAGCAGCTTGGTGAACCGCGCCGCCGCGAGCTTGCACAGCTCGGGATCGAGCGTCTTTTCATAGCGCATCGAAGCGTCGGTGCGCAGACCGACGCGCGTGGACGTCTTGCGAACCGAGACCGCCGAGAACGTCGCGCATTCGAGGGTCACGGAATCCGTGTCGGCGACGATCTCGCTGTCGAGACCGCCCATCACGCCCGCGATTGCGACCGGCGTTTCGTCCGACTTGATCATCAGCGTTTCGGGATCGATGTTCCGCTTCACGCCGTCCAGCGTTTCAAACCGGAACGGCTCCGGGAAGCGCTCCACCTGGATCGCGGCGATCTTGCGCGAGTCGAACGCGTGCGTCGGCTGTCCGAGCTCGAGCATGATGTAGTTGGTCAGGTCGGCCAGCAGACTGATCGCGCGCATGCCGCAGTAGTACAGGCGAATCTGCATGTCGATCGGGCTGACGGACTTTTGCACATTGTCGATCCGCAGCGCGGAATAGCGGTAGCACAGCTCGCTGTCGATCCGTCCGATCGGAACCTCCGGCAGGCTGTCATAGACCGAGAGATCGGCGAGGTCGAGCGGCTTCAGCGGGCGGCGGGCAATCGCGGAAAACTCGCGCGCGATGCCGTAATGCCCCCAAAGGTCGGGCCGGTTCGTCAGCGACTTGTTGTCCACTTCAAACACCGTGTCGCGCACGGCGTACACGTCGGTAAACAGCTTGCCGAGCGGCGCGTCCGCCGGAAGCTCCAGCAGGCCGGAAGAGCTGTCGGCAATGCCGAGCTCCTGCGCCGAGCAGCACATCCCGCGCGAAACGACGCCCGCGATCGTGGCTTCCCCGATCGTCATGCCGACGACCGACGCGCCGAACGGCGCAAACGGAATCCGCAGGCCTTCGCGAACGTTCGGGGCGCCGCAAACGCAGTGCTCCTCGTGATCGCCGCAGTTCACCGTCACCAGATGCAGCTTCTTGGAATTCGGGTGCGGCTCCACCTTCGTGACTTCGGCGATGACGACGCCGTTCACGTCGCGGCCCATTTCGTAAACGTCCTCCACCTCGGCGGTCGAAAGCGTAAAGCGATGGATCAGATCATTGAGATCCAGTCCCGAAAGATCAACGTATTCGGAGATCCAATTCATGGAAACTTTCATGGTTCGTCCTCCTTACCGTACAAACTGCGAAAGCGCTTTGAGGTTGCCGCTGTTCAGATCGCGGATGTCCTTCACGCCGTATTTCATCATCGCCAGCCGCGTCAGGCCGAGACCGAACGCAAAGCCGGTATACTTTTCGGTGTCGATGCCGCCTTCCTTCAGCACGTTCGGATGAATCATGCCGCAGGGGCAAAGCTCCAGCCAGCCGCTGTTCTTGCAGCTCGGGCAGCCCTCGCCGCCGCAGATCAGGCAGGAGATGTCGAGCTCGAAGCCCGGCTCGACGAACGGGAAGAAGCCCGGACGCAGCCGCACCTTGATGTCCTTTTGGAACACTTCGGACAGCATCGTTTTCATGAAGTAAATCAGGTTCGAGATCGAGATGTTCTCGTCGATCATGATGCCTTCCATCTGGAAGAACGTGTTTTCGTGGCAGGCGTCCGTACTCTCGTTGCGGAAGCAGCGGCCGGGGAAGATCGCGCGAAGCGGCGCGCCGTACTTACGCATGATCGCGTTCTGTGCGGCGGACGTATGCGTTTTTAAAAGCTGCCCGTTCGTCAGATAATAGGTGTCCTGCATGTCGCGGGCTGGATGGTGCTTCGGGATGTTCAGCGCTTCGAAGCAATGGTAATCGTCCACGATCTCGTCATAGTCCTCGATCGTGAAGCCCATCGACGCGAAAATCTGCTCGACTTCGCGCTGCACCAGCGTGATCGGATGATACGACCCTTCCGGAATCTGCACCGGCGCGGTCAGATCGTACCGCGGCGCAAGCGCAATTTTCGCTTCCAGGTCCTTCGCCCGCGCTTCGGCGATGCGGTCTGCGATCGCCTGCTCTACGAGGGCTTTCAGCTCGTTCACGCGCTGCCCGTATTCCTTGCGCTGTTCGGCGGCGATCGCGCCCATGTTCTTCAAAAGGCCGGTGACCTCGCCCTTTTTGCCGAGATACCGAACGCGAAGCTGTTCAAACGCCTCGCTCGAATCGGCCGCCCTGAGGTTCTCAAAAAACTGCTCGCGCAGTTCCTCCATCGAAATTGCCATAGTTCCTCCTTACGAATCTTGATGCAAAATCAGTTCCAAAAAAGAATCGTCCCGTGCTGCTGCATGGGACGAAAACATTTCCGCGGTACCACCCAAGTTAAAGGCAAACGCCTTTCTCTTTGGCCCCGATAACGCAGGGTATGCGCCCCGTTTTCCCGACAAATCGGAAGGAAAGGGGATGCTCCGGTGGCGAAACTTCCCGTCCGTGCTCTGCGTCCCCGCTTTCAGCCGCGGCGGGGGCTCTCTTTGGCTGCGTTCGGACGGTACCAAAACACCTTCAACGCACGATTATTATAGGGTACAACCCATCGGATGTCAACCCTTTTCCGAGCGGTTATTGGTAAATGCTGCGCGTTTCGTTGTATGCCGTGACGAGATCGTGCAGCAGCTCGATCGACCCGAAATCGCTCTTGTACGCCAGGTTGATTTCCCGGATCATCGAGAGGTTTTCGACCGGCAGCAGAACGATCTTTTTCTTCTTCAGCTCGTCGAGGCAGACGCTCTTGGGCAGCACCGAAACGCCGAAGTCGCGCCGGATCAGATCCTTGATCGTCGCGATGTTGTCGAGCTCCAGGATCACGTTGAAATCGCGGATCGACATGTTGTTGCTTTCGAGGTGCGCGGCAAACAGGTTGCGCGTGCCGGAGTTCGGCAGACGGATGATCATGCGCTCCTTTTTGAGCTCGTTCAGCGTGACCATGCTGCGCGACGCGAACGGGTGATTGACCGAAACCGCAAGCATCAGGCAGTCCGTGTCCAGCAGCATATAATGCACGCTGTCGGACGGAATCCGGCCCTCCACGATCGCAAGGTCGATCTCATAGTTTTTCAGCTTCCGGTAGAGGTTGTCGATCGTGTCCGTCACCATCGTGATCGTGACCTGCGGATGCGTCGCGCAGTATTGCGCCAGCGCTTCCGCAACCGGATTGCTTTCCGCCGTGTGCGTGATGCCGACGGTCAGGTGCGTTTTCAGCTGCTTCGAGTCCGAAAGGTCCTGCACGAGGTTGTTGTACAGGCCGAGCAGCTTTTTCGCGCAGTTGACGACGGCTTCCCCTTCGCGCGTGACGATCACTTCGCCCTTGCGCCGGTCGAAAATCCGAACGTTCAGCTCCTCCTCGAGCATTTTGATATGGTGGCTCACGGCAGGCTGCGTAATCGAAAGCCGTTTGGCGGCTTCCGAAAAGCTCCGTGTTTCATACACCTGCAGGACGGAATACAATTTCGGATCCAGCATAAGACACCCCGCATCTATAAAGATTTTTTATCGCACTGTTTGTAAAAATGATTTTACAAAATTCATTTCTTCCATTATAATAACAGAATCCACAAGGCAAAATCAAGAGCGGAAAGGCGGATTTGCGGCATGACTTTGGGCGGCTATATGCTGGGGCAGTTTTCGATCGTGCAATACCTCGAGTTTTTTGCGCGGATTCTGGTGGCCTGCGTTTGCGGCGCGGCGATCGGGTTTGAGCGCAGCAAACGGTTCAAGGAGGCCGGTATCCGGACGCACATCATCGTCTGCTGCGCGGCGTCGCTGATGATGGTGGTCAGCAAGTACGGTTTTGCCGATCTTGTCGATCCGACCGGAAACGGCATCTTCGGTTCCAAGGGCACGGACCCGGCGCGTCTCGCCGCGCAGATCATCAGCGGCGTTTCGTTCCTCGGCGCCGGCATCATCTTCCGCAACGGCACGTCGATCCGCGGTCTGACCACGGCGGCGGGCATCTGGGCGACGGCGGGCATCGGTCTTGCGATCGGCGCCGGTATGTACGTCATCGGCATTTTCGCAACCGCGGTCGTCGCGCTTCTGCAGGTCTTTATGCACAAGTACGCGCTCAGCGCCGATTCGATGATCGTCGGGCAGATTCACTGCCACGTCCAGCGGTCCGACGCGTTCCGTGCCGCGCTGAACCAGTACATCTCCGCGCACAAGATGCAGATCGTGGCGAGCAAGATCGCGTTCGACGAGGACGGCAGCGCGACCTACGACCTGACGCTGCGCATGTCGCAGGATATGACGCTCAGCGACCTCAGCGGTTTCCTCGAATCGAACGAGGGCATCCGCGAGATCCGCTGCGAACTCGGCAAATAAGGTGAATTGCGTAAACGCGTGAATTGGCTGCGCCGTGAATTGCGTAAACGCGTGAATTGACAACTGCGTTGTCGTGATAAATGTGTTCCATCCGGAAAGGCTTCCTTTACGACGGCTTTGCCGTCAATTCACGTCCGCGAAGCGGTCAATTCACGTCCGAAGGACAATTCACGGAGCGAAGCGAGAATTCACAAGAGGCTGGTCAAAGTTTTGAACAGTCTCTTTTTTCTGTGCAGCGTATGCCGATTCGATGGTTTGTTTGCATTTTTTTCATATTTTTTGCGTAATTCTGTTGCATCCGTTTGGTATGCTGTATGCAAATCCAATCGGGAGCCGCCATGAAGAACGAAAAGCCGAATCGAAAAGCCGGGCGCATCGCCCTGGAAGTGATCCTTTCGATCGCTTTTTTCGGCGCGTGCATCGCGGTCTGGATCGCATTCCGGCCGACCGTTCTGCATGCCGTTTTTGCGGACGCATACCCGACGCCCTCGCCCGAGGGCACGGCGGAGAGCGCGCCGATCGCCGTCGCTTATGCCGCGTTCGAAGACAACATCGCGATTGTCGCGCCCGGCACGCCGATTCCGACGCCGGAGCCGACGCCGACCGCGGAGCCGACGCCGTCGCCGGTGCCGACCAAGAACCCCGCCGCGGGGGACACGCTGCTCGAGGGCGACCGCCAGCCGCTTGTCATCGACGTTTCGATCCGGCTGATGCAGCTTGATTATCTGGATTTCGAGCAGCCGAGCGACGAGTTTACCGAGGGCACGGCAAACGCGATCCGCGCGTTCCAGCTGCGCAACGGGCTCGAGGTCTCCGGCGCGGTCGATCCGAAAACGTACGCTGCGCTCTACCGGGACGACGCGCTGTCCTACGCGCTCGTGCGCGGGTTTTCCGGCGACGCGGTCGCGCTGGTCAAGGAGCGGCTGATTGAACTCGGCTATCTGCCCGAAACCGATACGACCGATATTTACGGCGAAGGGACCGAAAACGCGATTCTCGATTTCTGTCGACGCAACGGGCTCCCCGAAACGTCGATCGTGGACAACAGCCTCATTGAATCTCTGTTCGACGAAAACTCCGTCGGCCGGTTCTATGCGCTCGGCGATACGGACGAGGAGATTCGCACATATCAGCAGCGGCTCCTTGCGCTCGGATACCTCGCGGGGCTGCCGGACGGCGTGTTCGGCAAGATGACGCGCGCCGCGGTCGAGCGGTTCCAGAGCGAAAACGGGCTGGTTGTGGACGGCAACCTCGGCCGAACGACGATGCGCCTGCTCGAATCGGGCGACGCCGTGCCGTTTGTGTTCCGAAAGGACGTGCAGGGCGACGATGTGGAGCATATCCAGCTCAGGCTTGCCAAACTGAACTACCTTTCGTCCTCGCAGGCGACCGGCTATTTCGGCGACAAAACGGAGGCGGCGGTGACCGCGTTCCAGAAGCAGAACAAGCTCCCGCAAAGCGGGGAAGCGGACGCGGAAACGATCGGCGCGCTGTTTGCGAGCAGCGCGGTCGCCAAGCCGACGCCGAAGCCGACCAAGACGCCGACCCCGACCCCCAAAGTAACGGCCACGCCGAAACCGACCAAAACGCCGAAGCCGACTGCAACGCCGAAGCCCACAAGCACGCCGAGCGGAACCGATCCGACGCCCAAAGTCACGGCGACGCCGAAGCCGACCAAGACGCCGAAGCCGACGGCGACGCCGAAGGGGACGGAGGAGCCGAGCGAAACCGAAGTACCGACCGTGACCGAAACGCCGAATCCGACCGAACCGCCGGCGGGCGATACGGGTTCGAGCGGCAGCACAATCGACTACGGCGACGGCGTGGAAGCGTTCATCGCGATCGCCGAAAGCAAACTCGGCTGTCCGTACGTGTCCGGCGCGAAGGGCCCCGACCGGTTCGACTGCTCCGGCTTCGTCTACTGGTGCCTGAACCAGGCGGGCGTCAAGCAGAGCTACATGACGAGCAAGGGCTGGACGACCTGCAAAAAGTATCTGCGCATCACGGATCGCGGCGATCTTCGGCGCGGCGACGTCCTCGTGTTCTCCGGCACAGGTAACGGCAAGGGCCACGTCGGCATCTATCTCGGCAACGGAAAAATGATCGACGCGTCCTCGAGCGCGGGCAAGGTGCGCATCACGGATACGGTGCTGACCGGTTCGTACTGGAAGGAACACTTTCTGATGGCGTACCGCATCTGGGGATGAGCCGAAGCGTAAAATCACGGGTCTTTGTCGAAAAAGGATTGCGTGTTTCGGAAAAATGTGGTATACTGAAAAAAATTCAAAAGGAGAATTTGTATGCAGCACGAAAATGTATTCGTATTCGATCACCCGTTGATTCAGCATAAGATTTCGCTTCTGCGTGACAAAAACACCGGAACGAAGGAATTCCGCACGCTTGTCAAGGAACTTGCGATGCTGATGGTCTATGAGGTCACCAAGGATCTGGAGCTCGTGGAGACCGAGATCGAAACCCCGGTTGCCAAGACCAAGACGATGGTTCTTTCCGATAAGAAGATTTCGCTGGTTCCGATTCTGCGCGCCGGTCTCGGCATGGTGGAGGGCGTTACGTCCCTGCTCCCGAACGCCCGCGTCGGCCACATCGGCCTGTATCGCGATCCGGAAACGAAGCAGCCGGTCGAATACTACTGCAAGCTGCCGGAAGACGTTGCGGAAAGCACGGTCATCGTTCTCGAGCCGATGTTTGCCACCGGCGGCAGCCTGACGGCGACGATTGATATCCTGAAGAACCGGTACGGCTGCAAGGATATCCGCCTTGTCTGCCTGATCGCGGCGGTTCCGGGCGTGGATCGCGTCATGACGAACCACCCGGATATCAAGCTCTACTGCGCGGCGCTCGATAAGGAGCTGAACGATCATATGTACATCGTTCCCGGCCTCGGCGACGCAGGCGACCGCATTTTCGGAACGAAATAAACAGCAAAACGCGGGAGCCGTGGGCGGCTCCCGTTATTTTATCAGAAGGAGGATTTTTGTATGGAACAGAACAACATGCAGCTTGAACTGCAGGCACGGTCGAAAAAAGCGCTGCTCTTCGGCATCCTGGCCGATGCGATCCCGACGGTCCTGATCCTGATCGGGTATTTCGGGTTCCTGTTCGGTCTGTTCGGCAATCTGATTGCGAACGATTGGGAGCTGGAGACGCCGGCGCCGGTCTTTTCGGCAATGCTGATCTTCTTCGTCGGAATGCTGATCGCGGGCGTCGTCATGCTGGTCCTCGGCTGGATGGCATGGAGGCGCGCGCGGGAAGTGGGCCTGGAAGCGCGCGCGGCAGGCGTTCGCCGTCCGCCGGTCTCGGTCGTGGCGCACGTGCTCGGCCTTGCATCGTTTATCTGCGGCATCGTTCTGACGGTCATCATGGCTGCGCTCGCCTGTATCTTTGCGTTCGCCGCAATTCTTTCGGCAACCTTGTAATCCGATGGAGCGTACTCCGCTGGAAAAATCGCTGCGAAGGCGATCGTGGGTTCTGCTGATCGTCGCTTTGCACGCGCTGCTGCTGCCGGCGCTGATGGTGTTTATTCTCTATCGCGTCGCCAGGACGACGCCGTTCCGCATTCTGCTGAATCCGGACGGCTGGGCGCAGCTCGGGACGTATTTTGTGCCGGCGTTCATTCTGACCGGCGGCGTTGTCGTTGCGGGGATTCTGATGATTGCGCTCGGCTGCATCTCGTGGCGCGGCGCGGCCCGCATCGGCAGAGCCGCCAGGAAGAACGAGCTGCCGTTTCCGCTCGCGGCGCGCATCACGTACGGCATCGGACTGCTTGCGTTTATTCTCGGCTTCCTCGTACTTACGGCGGGGCTGATTCTGGTGCTGATCGTGCTCGTCGTGCTCGGCACGGTTCTGAACTTCGGCGGATAGCACCCAAACGATATGGAAAGATCGGGCGTCTGCCCGGTCTTTTTTCCAGAAGAGAAAAACCATGACCAACACAACAGGCAAATGCACAGCGATTCTCCTTGCGGCGATCCTGATGATCGCCTGTTCCGCCATGCCGACGCAGCAGAGTGAACCGCAGGCCGTGCCGGCGACGGCCGAGCCGACCGCGGAAAGTATCCCGCAGGAGGAACCGGCGGACCGCCTACCCGCAGGGTTTCTTCTCGGCATGGACGTTTCGTCGGTTGTTGCCGAGGAGAACAGCGGGGTCACATATTACAACTTCGACGGCGAACAGCAGGATTTGCTGCAGACGCTGGCGGAAAACGGGATCAATACGATCCGCGTTCGCGTCTGGAACGATCCGTTCGACGCGGAGGGCCGCGGCTTCGGCGGCGGCAATAACGACGTCGCGACGGCGATCGCGATCGGCAAGCGCGCGACACAATTCGGGATGCGGCTGCTCGTCGATTTCCATTATTCCGATTTCTGGGCCGATCCGGGCAAGCAGAAAGCGCCGCGCGCGTGGGAGGGGATGAGCGTCGGCGAAAAGGCCGAAGCCGTCTATGCATTCACAAAGGAAAGTCTGGAAGCGATGCGGGCGGCGGGGATCGACGTCGGCATGGTGCAGATCGGGAACGAAACGAACGGCGCGCTGTGCGGCGAAACCGAATGGTCCCGCATCCTGCCCCTGATGCGCGCGGGCAGCAGAGCCGTGCGCGAAGCGTACCCGGACGCGCTCGTCGCCGTGCATTTCACGAACCCGGAGCAGGGGGGCGCATACGCCGCTTATGCGAAAACGCTCGCGGCGTACGATCTGGACTACGACGTGTTCGGTTCGTCGTATTATCCGTACTGGCACGGCACGCTTGAAAACCTTTCCGCGGTGCTCAGCGAGGTCGCCGAAACGTACGGGAAACAGGTCATGGTGCTCGAAACGGCATACCCGTTCACCGACGAGGACACGGACTTTTTTGCCAACACGGTCGGCGAAGGCAATTTTTCGGTGGAGGGACAGGCGGCGCTGGTGCGGAGCGTAATCGAAACGATTGCATACCGGACGACGAACGGGATCGGCGTCTGCTATTGGGAAGGCGCGTGGATTACCGTCGGGCAAAGCTCCCGTGCGGAAAACAGCGCGCTTTGGGAAACGTACGGTTCCGGTTGGGCGTCAAGCTGCGCGGCGGTCTACGATCCGGAGGACGCCGGGCGATATTACGGCGGCAGCGCGGTCGACAACCAGGCCATGTTCGATGCGGACGGCAGGCCGCTCGAAAGTCTGCGCGTCTGGAACCTTGCCTGTTCTGAAGAATAAAGAACATCAGAAACGCAAAAAACGCGTCCCGACGCACGGAGCAAACGCCGTGCCGGGACGCGTCATTCTGTTCAGTCGTTTTCCGGCGTCAAAAATACTGTCGACAGCCGCCGCCAGATCGCCGGAACCGTCTGCTTGTGATCGCCGACGAAGTGCCAGCCGATCCCGCCGTTCTGCGGCGGACGGTTCACGATGTTCTTGCGCGGACGGTAATAGTAATGCGGATCGTCGTACCCGATCTTCACGCGGTAATCGCCGAGCGGGACCAGGTCGAAATTTGCCGTCGTGATCCGCCGGGTATCGAAGCCGAGGTTGCGCGAAATCGAAATCGCCTTCAAAAACACCTCCGGCCCGATCACGGAGGACCCGAAATTCAAAAACACACCGCCGTCCAGTTCGGAAACGGACGCGCAGTACCGATGAAAGTCGATCCCGCTCGTCTTGCCGATCGCGCCGAAGTCCACCGTCGGGTGCTGGTGGATGATGTCGGTGCCGAGCGCGATGTGAAACGTCGCCGGAACGCCGAGCTTGTACGCCATGTACAGCACGCAGTCCTCACGATACGGGAAAGCATCCGGGTGCGTCTCGATATAGTATGCGAGCGATTCGCCGTAGCCCATCTCGCGCGCGGCGCCGTACTGCAGCGCGGCGTTCATCCAGCCGCCGGTCTCCTCCCACATGCCGAACGTGCCGTCCTCCAGCGCCGTCGGCACGTCCTCGCTCGTCCCGCCGAGATACGCGAGCTCGAAATCATGGATGCTGCACGCGCCGTTCCCGGCGATATGCGTGATCACGCCGCGCCGCATCAGGTCGATCAGGTAGCGTGAAAGGCTGTTCTTGATCACATGCGCGCCCTGCGACCAGATCACCGGGCGGCCGTTTTTCCGCGCGTCGATGATCCTCGCGATCAGCGCGTCAAACGCTTCGCCGCCGTCCCATTCCGGTTCCGGGTCGACCCCCGGCGTCAGCAGCGTGTCGATCCGGACAAGGTTTTTGCGGTGAAACGCCGTATCCGTCCGAATGCCCGAAAAATCCAGATACCGATAGTCCATAGCCGCCTCCTCAGCGATCCGAAAACATGGCATACAGCGCCGGGCTGCAGTAATCCGAAACGATCACATGCGTCCCGAGCCGCCGGTGCAGCTCCCGCTGGTACGTCGCCGTTTCCGGCAGCCGCGAAATCATCACGGCGCCCATCTTCTCTCCGGCGGAAATCTCGCTTCGCCCGTCGCCCACGACGAGGATCTCCGCGCCGGAGAGGCCGAGCCGCTGCGCAAGCTGCTCCATGATCACGTCCTTCGGCAGCTTTTCCGTCCAGGTTGAGCCGATGATGTCCTCCACGACCTCGCCCGGCCCGATCGGGTAGCCGAGCGTCACGACCTCCTCGTGCATGCCCATGCCCTTTTCGACGACCGCGCCGGTTACGAAATAGTTCTTGACGCCGCGGTCGTGCAGAAACCGCATGAACGCGGGCGAGCCCGGCACGATGAACCGATCCGGGTCCCGCTTTGCAAGTTCGAGGTTCCGATCCCGGCAAAACAGGTTCAGCACCTTTTCATAGAACCGGAACAGCCGCGGCGTATGCTCGGTGAGGAACGCTTCGAGCTCCGGCGAATCGGGCAGCTCGGGGAATACTTCTTCGCCGCCGCGGATCCGCTCGATCTTTTCCCGGTTCTCGGCGCGATCGCAGTCGACCTGCACCGTGCCCGCCTCGATCGCCCGCCTGAGCGCCCATTCCATCTGCGTCAGCGCGGACAGGCCCGCCGATTCGATGCAGAAACCATCGGTCACCGGCAGCGGCTTCGTCCCGGCCAGCGAAGCGATCCGCCGCACGTTTTCGTCGCTGTCGTACCCGTCCGGTACGCCGTTGTGCTCCGCGTAGTCCAGAACGATGCTCATGACCGGCGGCCAGTCGCGGATCAAAGAATGCGTCCCGTCGATGTCGTGAAACGCGCAAAGAATGCGCCGCTCGTCAAACGGCCGCACCAGAAGGTCGGACGGAACCGGAGAAAAATACAGCATAAACGCCTCCGTTTGGACAGGATCGGCGCGCTCCGAACGGAACGCTTCCACTTCGTATTGTAGCCGATCCCCTGTGCCTTTGCAAGCCCCAAACTGTCGCCCGCCGCCGCGCCGGCAACGCAAAAACAGCACGGGGTTACCGTGCTGTCCATTGGAATTTGGTTTGCTGCCGTGCAGCTTCAGCGCTGCGCCGCCGGTCTTTCTTCGGCCATCTGATTGAGATGCTTGCCGAGCTCGAGATACAGGGGGTCGTTTGTTGCGCGAAGGACTTCGACTTCGGTCAACGCGCGTACGGTCTGCCGGCCGCGCTCGTCCAGGAGCGCATACCGTTCGAGCAAAGTGCGGCTTTCCCGATCCAGAAACATCCCCTGTTCTCCGAGAACCGGCTTAATGCCGAGCACCTTGCAGATGGTCATGATCGTCGAAAACGAGGTTCCGCCGATCCCTTTTTGCAGCGCGGTCACGATGGTGGATTGCGGCACGCCGATCGCCATCGAAAACTGTCTTACACTGCGGTACTGTCGCTTAATCTCCTTCTTGATCAACAGGGTCAATTCATCCATGGGTTTTCCTCGAATCCACAGTCGCTGGGATTTTGTCTTGCTGTGGATTTTGGTATATAATATCAAGCAAACGGCGTTCCGTCAAGTAAAAAACGCCCATATTCTCGAAAAAAATAGGGGAAAACGGTTTTTCGGTTTTTCGATTGACGCATTCGAAAAAACGTTCTATAATATATTCGCAACCAACTTGAAACAGGATGGTATTTTGCGGGCATGACAACTTCCATTCAATTCTGGGATTACCCGGTCTGGGACTTTCTGATCACGCTGAGCGCGCTGTTTTTGGCCATGCTATTGGCGAACGGTCTAAGGCGCTCGATTCCGTTTTTGAAAAAATCCCTGATCCCGAGCTCCGTCATCGGCGGCTTTTTGGTGCTGCTCTTTATCGGCGTGTTCCGCGCGATCACCGGTACTTCGCCGTTTTCCGCGACGACCGTGGAGTCCTTGACCTACCACGGCCTCGGCCTCGGCATCGTGGCGATGACGTTTCAGTCCGCGCCGAAACGCTCGAGCAAGGAAGCGCGGCGCGACGTGTTCAATTCCTCTTTGATTACAGTCTCGACCTATCTGATCCAGGCCATCGTCGGTCTCGTCCTGACGGTTTTGCTGTTCTATCTGCTCGGCAACTGGTCGCAGGCCGGTATCCTGCTGCCGATGGGCTACGGACAGGGCCCCGGACAGGCGTTTAACTGGGGCACGACCTACATGAACCAGTACGGGTTTGCGCACGGTTCGAGCTTCGGCCTTTCGATCGCCGCCTGCGGCTTCCTCGCGGCGAGCATCGGCGGCGTCATCTATCTGAACATCGCCGCCAAAAAGGGCAAGCTGCGCACCGAGAACGCGGAGGAAAAAGAGGACCTGACCGCCGCCGTCATCACGACGCGCGGCGAAATCCCGCTTTCCGAATCGCTCGACAAGCTGACCGTGCAGTTCGCGCTCGTCTTTTCCGCGTACGGGATCGCGTACGGTCTCATGCTCGGGCTTTCCGCGCTGTGCGATCTGAGCGGAGTGAAGTTTTTGATCAGCACGGTCAAGCCGCTGATCTGGGGCTTCAACTTCCTGTTCGGCATGCTGGCCGCTTCGATCCTGAAGGCGTTCTTCAAGGTCGGCAAGAAAGCCGGTTTTGTGCATCGCAATTACACGAACGACTTTTTGCTGACGCGCATCTCCGGCCTGATGTTCGACCTGATGGTCGTTGCGTCGATCGCGTCGATCGATCTTTCCGCGTTCCGCTATCGGGAATTCTGGCTGCCGCTGCTGCTTGTCTGCATCACCGGCGGGCTCGTCAGCTTCTTCTACGTCCGGTTCCTTGCGCGCCGGTTCTTTGCGGGGTATGTGGACGAACAGTTCCTCGTCATGTACGGCATGCTGACCGGTACCGTCAGCACCGGCCTGATCCTGCTCCGCGAAGTCGACCCGCTGTTCAAAACGCCGGCGGCGAACAACGTGATCTATCAGAACCTTTGGTCGATCATCCTCGGCGCGCCGATGCTGCTGCTGCTGGGCCTCGTTGCCAAGGACACGATCGCGGGCGAGCCGACTTTGATGACGTTCATCACGCTCGGCGCGCTGGTGCTGCTGTTCGCGCTGATGCTCGTGCTGCTGTTCCGGAATTTGATCTTCCGCCGCAAGCAGAAAACGGAATCCATGTGATCACGCCAATAAATATTAATTTTTGAAGAAACCGGGCAGCCGATCGGCTGCCCGCAGTTTTTTGCACCTGCGGGACTTGGCAGTGCGCGCCCGTTTGTGCTATGATAGAGAAAACGTTGACCGGAGGCTCTTGTATGGAGCAGTCTAAGCCGCAGCTGAGCCGAAAACCGCGCCCCGCCGATTGGATCGCTGCGGGAGCGGTTGTTTTGGTCGCGCTCGCGCTGCTGCTTTTGCCGCTGCTGGTTCGCAGCGAAGCCGTGACCGTGCAAATCTTACAGGACGGCGCGCTGCTGTATGAGCTGCCGCTCGATCGGGACACGACGGTTACGGTCGGCGGCGATTATGAAAACACGATTGAAATCCATGGCGGCGCCGTTTTTGTGTCGCACGCGACCTGCCCCGGCGGGGACTGCGTGCGCTCCGGCGCAATCCGGAACGCGGGCCGCAGCATCGTCTGTCTGCCGAACCGGCTCGAAATCCGGATCGTCGGCGCGTCGGCGGCGGACGTCGTCATAGAAACGGAGGGCGTATGCAGACCGCAAAGCTGACACGGTGCGCGGTTCTGACCGCGCTTGCGCTGGCCCTGTCCCTTCTGGAACGCGCGCTGCCGCTGCTCGCCTGGATTCCGCTGCCCGGCGTGAAGCTCGGGCTGAGCAACATCGTGACGCTGTTTGCGCTTTTGACGCTCGGCGCGCCGTACGCCGCGGCGATTCTGCTGCTGCGCGCGGTGCTCGCCAGTATCTTTGCGGGCAGTCTGACCTCGCTCGTCTATGCGCTGGCGGGCGGCGCGCTGTCGCTCCTCGTCATGACGCTCGCGTCGCGCTCCCGCCGTCTTTCCGTGTACGGCGTCAGCGTGCTCGGCGCGGCGGCGCACAGCGTCGGCCAGATTTTGGCGGCGGCGGCGCTGATGGGCTCCGGCGCAGTCTTTTCATACCTGCCGCTGCTGCTGCTCGTTTCGGTCGGAACCGGCGCGCTGATCGGCGCGGCGACGGCCGGCGTGCTGCAGGGATGGGACGCGCTGCGCGCCCGAAGGGAGGCCTGCCGATGAAACGAATCCTGTGTTTGCTGCTCTGCGCGGCGCTGATGCTCGGCCCGATCGGCTGTTCCCAAGCGAAACAACGGTATGAAGCGACCTGGTACGACGTATTCGATACGGTCACGATTCTGACCGGATACGCCGAAAGCGAAGCCGCTTTTTCCGCCGTCGCGGAACGGGTGCACGCAAGGCTGCTCGAATACCATACGCTGTACGATATTTACCACGACGCGCCCGGCGGGGCGAATCTGAAAACCGTGAACGACGCGGCCGGCGGCGACCCCGTTGCGGTCGACCCGCGCATTACCGAGCTGCTTTCGTTCTGTCTCGAAATGGAAGCCGCCACCGACCACCGCGTGGACGTGACGCTCGGCGCGGTGCTTTCGCTCTGGCATGACGCGCGCACCGCCGCTCTGGACAACCCGGAAACCGCCGCGCCGCCCGATCCCGACGCGCTTGCCGCAGCAGCGCAGCATACGGGCGCTGCGCTGCTCGAGCTGGACGCTGCCGCCGGAACCGTGCGGCTGACGGACCCCGAAGCACGGCTGGACGTCGGCGCGATCGCAAAGGGCTTTGCGGCCAAGAAGGTTGCCGAAACGCTGCCGGACGGGTACCTTCTGAACCTCGGCCGGAATATCGTCGCGGTCGGCGCGAAGCCCGGCGACGTCCCGTGGACGATCGGCGTGCAGTCGCCGGACGATGCGAACGGGCTGCTTGCGCTGCTGGATGCAAAGGACGTCGCCGTCGTAACCAGCGGCGACTATCAGCGCGTTTTCACGGCGAACGGCGTCGCCTACCACCACATTATCGACCCGGACACGCTGCAGCCGGGAACGCTTTGGCGTTCCGTGACCGTGCTCTGCGCGGACTCCGCCGTCGCGGACGCGCTTTCGACCGCACTGTTTCTGCTGCCGCAGGCGGCGGGCGAATCGCTGCTTGCGGCCTATCATGCGGATGCGCTCTGGGTCGCGCCGGACGGCACGGTGACCATGACGGCGGGCTTCTCCGCCGCGCTGCATACAGGCAAATAACAGGGCTGTCGCAGAAGGCGCCGGACCGTTGCGGGTGCGCGAACGATCTTGAAACAACGCCTTTCGTTCGGAACGGATCACGAACAAATGAAATTCATCCGGAGTCTCTGCACGAAAAACCGGGCGAACCCTCATTGCTTTTCGAAGAAATGCGGAACGGTAAATTTCTTCCCGCCGGTCTTTTACTTTTCCTTTACTCCCCTATTGACAAACCTGTAAACCGGGTGTAAAATCGTTGATGGACAGTAAGAAAACTGACTGTTTAGAAGGAGGAAATCAAATGAAGAAGGTATTGACAATTGCATTGGCAGTCGTCATGATGCTCGCTGCGGTTGCCTGCACCGGTTCGCAGCCGGCACAGACGACGACCACGGAGCCGGTCAAGACGGATACGCAGACCACTGCGACGTCGGATACTCCGTGGCTTACCGCTGACGGCAAGTGCGCCTGCGGCAAGTGCACCGTTGACATGTCGAAGTACAGCCCGTACATCCAGCAGCTGATCTATGCCGCTCATAAGAACGGCGAGACGCTGACGGTTTACGGTGCGTGCGACGAGTCCTACGTCAAGGCGGCCGGCGAAAAGTTCGAAGAACTGTTCCAGATCCCGACGGAAGAAACCCGTTATGCGACCGGCGAATTGTTCACCAAGACCGAAGAGGAAAAGAACAATCCGCAGGCTGACGTCTGGTTCGGCGGCTCGAACGACTACTACTTCAAGGCGAAGGATGCGGGCCTGCTCGCGACCTATGAGCCCGAGAACAAGAAGAACCTGATCGACAATCCGGCGTTTATCGATGTTGACTATCAGTGGGTCGGCATCTACACCGGCGTCTTGGGCATTATGTTCAACATGGATGAAGGCGCAGCGCTCGGTCTCGAAGCTCCGAAGACCTGGGCTGAGCTGGCCGATCCGAAGTGGACTGTCAACGGCGAAAAGCTGATCGCTCTGCCGAACCCCGAGACTTCCGCAACTGCAACGAACTTCCTGGCCACCCAGAAGTATCGTTTCGGCTATCCGGACAACCTGGATTCCGCAGGCCTCGAAGCGTACCTGAAGGCATTCGATAAGAACGTCTGCCAGTACACCAAGTCCGGTTCCGGCCCGTCCAAGATGGTAGGCCCGGGCGAGTGCGTTGTCGGTATCTCCTTCCTGCATGACGGCGTTGCCCAGATTGCAAACGGCTACAAGAACATCCAGCTGATCGTTCCGGAAGACGGCACGGGCTTCGAAGTCGGCGCGGCCGCAATGGTCAAGAACGACAAGAACCCGAACGCGGCGAAGCTGTTCGTCGAATTCTGCCTCACCGCTGACTGCGTCAACATGGGCAAAGATTATCAGTCCATGCAGAACCTCGTCATCACCGCGGAAGCCGGCGCAATCCAGCCTGAACTCCTGAAAGAATACGGCCTGGACGACCTCAGCAAGCTGAACCTCGTTCCGTACGACGTCTCCGACGTTGCTCCGAAACTGAAGGATTGGACCGCTGAGTGGCTGTCCTACGTCGGCGACGACGAGCGTCACCAGAAGAAGTCCTGATCGGGCTTTGATCGGTCATTCCCATGAACCCAAGGAGGGGACGAAGGAAAATCCTCCGTCCCCTTTCTCTTATTTCAAACAGGAAGGAGGCGTCCCCGTGGAAGCCAAAGCTGCTGCACCGCAGGATTTTCGCAGTCAAAGCAAAAAGCTGGATCGGAAAAAGTTCTGGAACGATCCGATTCTGATTGCGATGATCGTCATTATGGTTTTCTTCCTGACGCTGTTCATCGTTTATCCGCTTGTGATGCTGCTCTCCGAAGCATTGCGCAACGCAAACGGACAGTTTACGCTGAGCACGATTCAGGAAACGCTGACGTACGTTACATTCAAGACCTCGTTCTTCAACACGTTGAAGCTCGGGCTGATCGTCGGCGTAACTTCGACGATCGTCGGTATGCTGTTTGCGTATATCGACGTTTACGTCAAAACCAGGACTAAAATTTTGGCGGGGCTGTTCAACGTCGTTGCGACGATGCCTGTCGTTTCCCCGCCGTTCGTACTGTCTCTGTCGCTGATCATGCTGTTCGGCAGAACGGGCTTCATTACGAGAACGCTCCTCGGCCTGCGCACCTCGGGTATTTACGGCCTGACGGGCCTGATCGTCGTGCAGACGCTGACGTTCTTCCCGGTCTGCTATCTGACGTTCAAGGGCCTTCTGAAGAACATCGACCCGTCGATCGAGGAGGCCGCGCGCGACATCGGCGCTTCCCGTATGAAGGTCTTTACATCGGTGACGCTGCCGCTGATGCTGCCCGGCATCGGCAACGCGTTCCTCGTTACGTTCATCGAGTCGATCGCCGACTTCGCGAACCCGATGATCATCGGAGGCAACTACGACACGCTGGCAACCTCGATTTATCTGCAGATCACCGGCGCGTTGAACAAGAACATTGCGTCCGCGATGGCGCTGTTTTTGCTCTTGCTGACCATGGCGCTGTTCCTGCTGCAGAAGTATTGGCTCGAGCGCAAGGCGACCGCAACCCTGACCGGCAAAGCGGCGCGCGGCAGAATCCTGATCGAGGACAAGGGCGTCCGGATTCCGCTTTCGATCCTGGCCGGTGCGGTCAGTATCTTCGTAATCGCGCTGTACGTGCTGATTCCGGTCGGTTCGCTGTTCAACCTCTGGGGCTACGATTACAGCCTCACGTTCAAGTGGTATGAGTACACGTTTGCAAGCGGCGGCGCGAAGCAGTATACGGACTCCATCACGCTCGCTCTGATTTCCGCTCCGATCACGTCGCTGATGTCGATGCTGATCGCGTGGATGGTCGTCAAGAAGAAATTTGCGCTGAAGGGTTACATCGAGTTCGTCTCGATGATGGCGATGGCGGTTCCCGGTATCGTTCTCGGTATCGCGTATATCCGCGGCTTCGTTACCGGCGTGTTCCATGCAGCGGAGCTCTTCCCGCGCGGGCAGGCGCCGTTCTGGACGCTGCAGGGCCTGTACGGCACGGGGGCGCTCGTCGTACTTGTCTTCATTGTCCGTTCGCTGCCGGTCGGCACGCGGAACGGCATCGCGGCTCTCCGACAGATCGATAAATCCATTGAGGAGGCGGCAACCGACCTCGGCGCAAACAGCGGAAAGGTCTTTACGTCCATTACGCTTCCGCTGATCAAGGACTCGTTCATCAGCGGTCTGATCACCTCGTTCGTCCGCTCGATCACGGCAATTTCCGCGGTCATCCTGCTCGTCAACCCGCGCGTCAACCTGATCACCTATCAGATCAGCGAGAGCGCGAACAAGGGCTACTACGGCGCGGCGTGCGCGGCCGCCACGATCCTGATTCTGATCGTATACGCCGCAATCCTGCTGCTGCAGATCTTTACGAAATACTTCGGTACCAGCCGGTACATCAAGCGAGAGGAGTAATCTATGGAGACCAAACAGAAAAAGGGCATTTTGCTCGATCATATTTCGAAAATCTATACGGACCCGAAAACCAAGAAAGAGTTTTACGCGGTCAACGACGTCACGCTGGATATCAAGCCCGGTGACTTTGTAACGCTCCTCGGCCCGTCCGGCTGCGGCAAAACGACGACGCTGCGTATGATCGCGGGCTTCGAGAGCCCCGATATCGGCGAAATCTATCTCGGCGGCGAGAAGATCAACGAGAAGACGCCGGATAAGCGCGACACCGCCATGATGTTCCAGAACTACGCGCTGTTCCCGCACATGAACGTGTACGACAACGTTGCGTACGGCCTGAAGCTGCGCGGCTTCAAGAAGAGCGAGATCCGCGAAAAGGTCTTCGCGATCCTGGACCTCGTCGAGCTGAAGGGCATGGAAAACCGTGCGACGAACCAGCTGTCCGGCGGTCAGCAGCAGCGTGTCGCTCTGGCGCGCGCACTGGTCGTCCAGCCGAGCGTGCTGCTCTTCGACGAACCGCTGTCCAACCTCGATGCGAACCTGCGCGTGCAGATGCGTACCGAGATTCGCCGCATCCAGCAGGATGTCGGTTCCACGGCCGTGTACGTTACGCATGACCAGTCCGAGGCCATGAGCATTTCGGACCAGATCGTCGTTATGAACAAGGGCGTTATCGCGCAGATGGGCACGCCGACCGAGATTTACTACCGTCCGGCGAGCGAGTTCGTTGCGAGCTTCATCGGCGAAGCAAACTACCTGCGCGGCACGCTGCACTCGCTGGAAGGCGAAACCGGCGTGATCGACGTTCTCGGCCGAAGAATCGAAGCGTTCTGCCATCAGGATAAGGAAGCCGGTGCGGACGCGGCGCTGATGCTCCGTCCGGAGTCTTTGACACTCGGCGACGAGGGCGCTCTCCCGGCGCGCGTCGTGCTGTCGTGCTTCATGGGCGCGTACCAGAACTACCACGTCATGGTCGGCGACAACCTGATCAAGATCACGGATTACAATCCGAAGGGCAAGAAGATCTATTCCGTCGGCGACGAAGCGTGGCTGCGGTTCAATCCGAGCGACGGTACGATCCTGTAACGCATGAAAAATTATTTGGGATTTGCGATCGGCGGTACGAAATGTATCGCCGTTCTCGGTTGTGAAGAGGCAGGCGAGATTCGGATCATCGGCAGCGAAAAGTTCGCGACGAAGGAGATCGGCGGGCCGTACGCGGCGTTTGCGGAATTCTTCCGGCTCGGCGACGAGCTCTTAAAGCGGCACGGGATCGAAAAGCCGGACGCGATCGGCATCGCCTGCGGCAGTCCGCTCGACCCGGTGACCGGCGTGATCCAGTCCCCGGCGAACCTGCCGGGTTGGGACGACATCCCGGCTGTGAGACTGACGGAGGAGCACTACGGCGTTCCCGCGTATCTCGAAAACGACGCGAACGCCGGCGCGCTCGCGGAGTGGCGGTTCGGCGCGGCAAGGGGCGCAAAGCATGCGGCGTTTCTGACGTTCGGCACCGGACTCGGTTCGGGCCTGATCCTGAACGGGCAGCTTTACGGCGGCGCGAACGACATGGCGGGCGAGTGCGGTCATATCCGGCTGATGCCGTTCGGGCCGGTCGGCTGTTCCAAGATCGGTTCGGCGGAGGGGTTCTGCTCCGGCGGCGGAATCGCGCAGCTTGCGCGCGACATGGTCTACGAACGGATCATGGCGGGCGAGAAACCCGCGATGAGCCCGACGATCGACGGCCTTTCCAAGCTGACCGCGAAGTCCGTGGCGGAAGCCGCGTATGCGGGCGACCCGCTGGCAAAGCGGATTTACGAGGTATCGGGCGAGATGCTCGGGCGGACGCTTGCGATTATGATCGACCTATTGAACCTGGAAGTGATCGTGATCGGCAGTATCTTCGCGCGCGCGGAATCGCTGCTGCGGCCCGCGATGGAGCGCGTGATCGCGCAGGAAGCGTTTGCGGTTTCGGCACGGTCGTGCCGTATCGTCCCGGCCGCGCTCGGCGACGACGTCGACCGCTACGAAGCGCTCGCAATCGCATCCTACCACACATACGCATAACAAACGCGCCTGGCGTTGTCTCAAAACTCTTTGAGCGCTGTAAGGGGCTGTTGATAAGGCAGGCAGAATTCGCGTTTTCGTCCCGAAGGCTATCTGACAGCGGATATCAAAATCCCGTGCTGCATCTCGCACTGCGAGCGCACGGAATTTTGTAGGGCGAAAACGCGG
>JAFSLH010000014.1 GCA_017448545.1 Clostridia bacterium | reverse complement strand
TTCTCTTTCCGCATTGTTTCTACTACCATTTGTTTGAATTCGCCTGTATATTCAGGCTTTGGTACTCCTTTTGGCATATTAAATCACCCCACTTGTTAGACATTATATCACATGTCTAACAAATGGGGTGCAGTTCACTTTGCGACAGCCCCTTTGCCTCCCCTGTGTAAGGGGAGGTCGCCGGAGGAACGACGGCGGGTAGGGTTGTTGGGAAGCCTCCCCTGTGTAAGGGGAGGTGGATCGGCGCAGCCGAGACGGTAGGGTTGTAGGGCCGCGCTCACGTTCATTCCCGCACGTCCAGCCCTACAATCCTCCCGGCTCGGCAAGGCCTCGCCACCCTCCTTTACACAAGGAGGGCTTTTCTGCGCCGCAGGCAATTCACGCGACAAAGTCGCAATTCACGACCGTCGGTCAATTCACGGCGCAGCCAATTCACGCGACAAAGTCGCAATTCACTTTCCTTTCACAAACAGGGGCTTTTCGGAACGGAAAAGCTGTGCTATAATGCAGACATGATAAAATGACAGGAGTATGGTCATGGGATTACTGGATCGCTTGCTCGGAAACACGAGCGAGAGTAAATTGAAAAAACTGCGGCCCCGCGTCGAGAAGATCAACGCGCTGGAGCCGACGTATCGGGCTATGACCGACGAACAGCTGCGCGGCTGCACCGAAGCGTTCCGCGCGCGGCTCGCCGCCGGAGAGACGCTCGACGACCTCCTTTGCGAAGCGTTCGCCGCCGTGCGCGAAGCCGGCGTGCGCACCGTCGGCATGCGGCATTTCGACGTGCAGCTGCTCGGCGGCATGGTGCTGCATCAGGGCCGCATTGCGGAAATGAAAACCGGCGAGGGCAAAACGCTCGTTGCGACGCTCCCCGCCTACCTCAACGCGCTCGAAGGGCGCGGCGTGCACATCGTCACGGTCAACGACTACCTCGCCAAGCGCGACGCGCAGTGGATGGGCCAGATTTACCGGTTCCTCGGCATGACGGTCGGCTGCATCGTGCACGATCTCGACAACGACGCGCGCCGTGCGGCGTACGCCTGCGACATCACCTACGGCACGAACAACGAGTTCGGGTTCGACTACCTGCGCGACAACATGTGCGTTTACAAAGAGGCGATGGTGCAGCGCGAGCTGCATTACGCGATCGTGGACGAGGTCGACTCGATCCTGATCGACGAAGCGCGCACGCCTTTGATCATCAGCGGCCACGGCGAAGAATCCTCGTTCCTCTACCGGGAAGCGGATCGGTTCGTCTGCCGGCTGCAGCGCGGCGAGAACATCAAAGAGGTCAGCAAGTCCGACCAGCTGATGGGCGAAGAACAGCCCGAAAGCGGCGACTATATGTGCGACATCAAGCACCGCACCGTCATGCTGACCGCCGAAGGCATCCGCAAGGCGGAAGCGTTCTTCAAGGTGGACAGTCTGGCCGACGTCGAGAACACCGAGCTGAACCACTACATCAAGCAGGCGCTGCGCGCGCACGCGCTGTTCGAGCGCGACCGCGACTACGTCGTGCAGAACGGGCAGGTGCTGATCGTCGACGAGTTTACGGGCCGTCTGATGATCGGCCGCCGCTACAGCGAGGGCCTGCACCAGGCGCTCGAAGCGAAAGAGGGCGTGAAGGTCGAGCGCGAGAACAAGACGCTTGCGACGATCACGTTCCAGAACTATTTCCGCATGTTCCACAAGCTCGCGGGCATGACCGGTACGGCCAAAACCGAGGAGGACGAGTTCTCCGGCATCTATGATCTGGACGTCGTCGAAATCCCGACGAACCGGCCCAACATCCGTATCGACTACAAGGACTGCGTCTACATGACCGAGGAGGGCAAGTTCCGCGCGGTCGTCGCCGAGATCGAACAGATTCACGCGACCGGGCAGCCGATCCTCGTCGGCACGATCTCCGTGGAGCGCAGCGAATACCTGTCCGCGATGCTGTCCCGCCGCGGCATCCGGCACGAAGTCCTGAACGCGAAGTACCACGCGAAGGAAGCCGAGATCGTCGCGCAGGCGGGCAAGCTCGGGCAGATCACGATCGCGACGAACATGGCGGGCCGCGGCACGGACATTCTGCTCGGCGGCAACCCGGAATTTTTAGCCCGGCGCGCGCTGCGGCAGCAGGGCATGGAAGAAGAACTGATCGAGGAAGCGGTCGGTCACGCCGTGACCGACGACGAAGCGATCCTTGCCGCACGGGCCGCGTATAAGCGCCTGTACGACGATTTTAAGCAGGAAACCGACCGGGAGCATGACGAGGTCGTCAAGCTCGGCGGACTGCATATTCTGGGCACGGAGCGACACGAGAGCCGGCGTATCGACAACCAGCTCCGCGGCCGCGCGGCGCGACAGGGCGACCCGGGCAGCACGCGGTTCTACGTTTCGCTGAAGGACGACCTGATGCGGCGGTTCGGCGCGGATCGGATCGAGGGACTGATGATGCGTCTGAGCCCGGACGACGACGTGCCGATCGAAAACGGTCTGATCACGAAGCAGATCGAAGCGGCGCAGAAGCGCGTCGAAGGCGCGAACTTTGAGATGCGCAAAAACGTGCTCCGCTACGACGACGTGATGAACCAGCAGCGCGAGATCATCTACGGCGAACGCCGCAAGGTGCTGTTGGGCGAAGACCTGTCTTCCTCGTTCGACAGCATGGTCAGCGAAACCGTCGAAAGCATCGTCACGACCTACTGCAGCGAGCACGGCAAAAACAGCGACTGGAACCTCGACGCGGTCAGCAAGGAGCTGGCCGATCTGTGCGGCGTTCTGCCGACCGACTTCTTTGCGGATCTGAAGCAGGACAGGCGCGCAACCGTCGCCGACGTGACGGCCCGTGCAAGCGAGATCGTCGCGACGCGGCGGAAGCAGAAGGAAGCGGAACTGACCGAGCAGGGCGCGGACATGCGCGAAGTCGAGCGCATCGTGCTGCTGCGCGCCGTCGATACGCACTGGATGGATCACATCGACGCGATGGATCAGCTCCGGCAGGGCATAGGACTGCGCGCCTACGGCCAGACCGACCCGGTCAACGCCTACACCTCCGAGGGCACGGAGATGTTCGACCGGATGGTCGCCGAGATTCGCGAAACGGCCGTGCGGAACCTGCTGCGCGTGGCGGTGCGGAAAGCGCCGGTCGTGCGGGAACAGGTGGCAAAGCCGGTCGAAACGCCTTCCGAAGACGGAAACAAGCCGGTCGTGAAGCGCCGCAGCGCGAAGATCGGCCGCAACGACCCCTGCCCCTGCGGCAGCGGCAAGAAATACAAGAACTGCTGCGGAAAGAACGTATAACCGAATACGGGGCTGTTCAGAAACGCCTGATGGCTCCGGTGATAGAAAGCCCTGCGGGCTTTGTGAGATGCCTCCTTCGGAGACGTGATATCGCTTCGCTATGATATTTCCTGCGGGGCACAAGGGCTTTTGATCCTATCACATGGCCGATGTACGGCCATATATCACGCCGCGGAGCGGCATATCACGACAACGAAGTTGTCAATTCACTCAAAAAGAGGATGCCCTTTTCGAGCATCCTCTTTCGGTTTTTGGCGATTAACCCTTGACCGCGCCGGCGGTGACGCCTTCGACGTAGTACTTCTGCAGGAACATGAACAGCGTTACGATCGGGATGGCAACGATGACGCACCCTGCCGCAAATTGCGTAAACAGGTTCGTGTCCGGATGCGTGCCGAACAGCATGGAGTACAAGCCGACGGATACGGTCCAGAACCGGGCGTTGTCCGCACCGATGATAACCTTTGCAAAGATGAAGTCCATCCACGGGCCGGTGAAGCTCATCAGCGCCTGATAGATGATGATCGGCTTTGCAAGCGGGAGAATGATTCTGCGGAAGATCTTGAAGTTCGTGCAGCCGTCCAGCTTCGCGGATTCCACGAGCGCATTCGGGATGACGTCGAAGAATCCTTTTGCGATCTGGAAGCCCAGACCGGCGCCCGCGCTGTAAGCCAGCACGAGACCGATGACCGAGTATTCCGGATGCTGCGGGTTGCCGGTGAGGCCGATCGACTTCAGCAGGAAGTAGATCGCGATCATGCTCATGAATCCCGGGAACAGACCGATGATCATCGCCATGTTCATGAAGGGCTTTCTGAGCCGGAACTTCAGCTTGGACATGCAGTACGCAACCGACAGAACCAGGAAGGTGGAGATCAGGCAGTCGATCACCGCGATGATCAACGTGTTCAGCATCCACTTCAGGAACGCGTTGTCCACGCCGTAGTAGGTTCCCGAGAACAGCTTGGTGAAGTTCTCCAGGCCGAACTGACGCGGGAAGAAGTTGCTCGTAACGGTACCGATGAACGTACCGTCCGGCTGATACTCACACCGGAATGCGGAGAGAACAATCCAAATCAGCGGGATCAGCCAGATAATGCTCATCACTCCCAGAATCGCATAGGTCACGCCCAGGCTGATTCTGCGGTTTCTGGATTGACTCTTGACCTTTTTCGGCTGAAGAATGTTACTCATTGGAACGTGTCCTCCTCGTTATAAGCTTTGCTCCGGCGATACGTGATCAGGGTGATGGTCGCCGTGATCAGGAAGGTGAAGATACCGATGACGGCGCCCGTGTTATAGGAGCCCTGGTCGATCGTGACCTTATACAGCCACGTAACGAGCAAGTCGGTACCGCCCGCCTGATAGCCGACGTGCGTCGGGCCGCCGCCGGTCAGCAGGTAGATCGTGTTGAAGGAGTTGATGTTTCCGACGAAGCTGGAAATCAGGTACGGCGTCGTAATGAAGATAACATACGGCAGCGTAATCTTGAAGAACATCTTCGTCGTGGACGCGCCGTCCACGCGGGCAGCCTCGTAGAGGTCCGCCGGAATGTTCATCAAAATACCGGACGTCATCAGCATCGTGTAGGGAATACCGACCCACATGTTCACGATGATGACCATGACCTTGGCCAGAATCTCGCTGTCCGAGGTATTCAGGCCGAGGAAGCCGATCGGCTGCGACGTCCATCCGAGATTCATCAGCATCGCATTGAACGGGCCGTACTGGCCGAGAAGGTTACGCACCGCCAGCAGCGAGATGAACTGCGGGATCGCGATCGTCATGATGAAGACGGTACGGAAGATCTTCTTGCCCTTCAGACCCTTCTTGTTGATGAGCAGCGCGAGGATGATGCCGCCGAAGTAGCAGCTCAGCGTTGCGAAGATGGCCCAGATGAAGGTCCAGCTCAGAACCGGCAGGAACCGGTTCTTGATCTCGACGCCCAGGGAACCTTCGCCGGTGAACACCGCCTTGAAGTTCTCGATGCCGTTCCAGTGGAACAGGTTGGTGCCGAGGTTGTTCATGTCCTGCGAGTTATACGTGGTGAACGCCAGCGCGATCATGAAGATCGTCGGCAGCACGGTGAACACGAGCGCTGCAATGCAGGTCGGCGTGAGCATCGTGATGTGGAACTTCTGATCCAGCAGCGCCTGCAGGTCTTCGATGATCGTGGTCGGCTTTTTGCCGATCTTCTTATCCATATCCGCCTTATAGGAGGACTGGATATTCTTGTACCAGATAATGAAGTAGATGACGATCGCCGCGATGGTCACGAACCCGAACAGGATCATCAGCTTACAGTCGGAGCCGGTGCTGAATTCACCGGTCGCCGGGTTGAACTGACCGCCTTCCTCGAGGTTTCCGAGACCCAGGTTCAGAAGTGCCTTATAGCCGTAAGGCGTACCGTTGACGGAAGGGCAAAGAATCATAAACAGAAGGATGCCGACCTGCAGGAGCAGGAAGATTGCGCCCTTGATATAGCGCTTATGATAGAAGTTGCCCGCACCAAATATCAGATACGAAAGCTTTGTCCCGGCAGAACCGCCGAGGAACATTCTTCTGAGGTTCCAGAAGAATTTTCCGATGGGGCTAAAGAAATTCGCAACTTTATTTGGACCTTTTTTTGCTTTAGAACCCATTATGTTTCCCCCATTTCGCGTGTAGTAGTCGAAACAGTTTCCCTACGCATTATGCTTTGTCGGGCAGGTTCGCCGGGAACTCCTTCGGATTGACGCCGTGCATCCAGAGGTACTCAACCATATACAGCGCCTTGCGGATGCCCGCGAGCGATTCGGTCTCCTGCAGGATGATGTCGCCGGTGGTCGGATACGCCGTCTTGTCCACGATGGCACGGAGGACTGCCGGCGCGTTCTTGGAATAGTAGTAGGTGTTCAGCGTACCGGTGAGGAACGGCTGCGGGATGCCCCACTCCGCCATGCTGACCTGCATCGCCGCGAGGTTGTACTGGCCTTCGGTGACCTTGCCCTCGTCGAAGCACTGCTTGATGAAGGTCGCTGCGCCGACGTACGCCGGAACGTTCATGCACTCGAGGTAGGACTGGTTCTGGACTTCCTTGCTGGACAGGTACATGATCAGTTCCTGCTCCTTGGCATACTTGGTCGCCGCGGAGTTGGCGTTGATCATGAAGCACTTGCAGTCCGCAAACGTGCCGCCGCGATAGACGTCGCCCGCCTTGACGCCGGCCAGGCCTTCGCAGGCCTCCGCGGTCAGCGTGAACGTCGGGATCAGCGCGATGCCGAGGTTGGTCTCGCCGACTGCCGCCTTCGCGGAGTTGAAGTGCCATGCGCCGCCGATAACAGCCATGACGCCGAGGTTATCCTTGTTGAAGTCCGCTTCCCAGCCGTCGGAGGACGCCCACTTGAAGCCGTTCGGATCGGCCGCGAAGCTCTGCAGCCAGCGATAGATCGCGATGGTGTCGTCGCCCTGGCAGAAGCTCTCGCCCTTGGAACCGCCGGCAACCGGATCCGCGCCTTCGTAGATCTTGACAGTCGTGCTGTGATCGGCTGCGTTCGAAGCGAGCAGCGCGAACGACATGTTGAAGCCGTCGTCGCCGGTGACGGTGATCGCCTTTGCGCCGACCGCCTTGGCTGCTTCCTGAAGGCCCTCAAAGCTCTTCGCCTGCTCCTCGGTCACATACGCCTTGTTGTAGTACAGGACGAGCGCCTGGGAGATGTACGGTACGCCGTAGAGGTACTTGACGTCGTTCAGGTTGGAATAGATAACCTTCTGGAACGACTCGGGGTTGTCGGCAAGAACCTGATCGACCAGCGCCTGGTCCGTGATCGGCTTTGCGCACTGCGTTGCGGCCAGCTTGCCGATGTTGTCGTGCGCGACCGTGTAGATGTCTGCGGCCGCGGTCGGGTCGTTGGTGATGGTGCCGGCGACAGAACCGGTGTCCATGCCCTTGACCTCAATCTTGTATCCGAATTCCGGATGGGAAGCAACGTACTCGTCGCAAGCCTTCTGGTAGAACGATGCGGATTCCTCGCCGACCCATACGCGGATCAGACCGTCGTCATTCGCCTTGGTGGCGCTGCCGGAATTGCTCTTACCGCTGTTGCTGCTGCCGGAATTGCTGCCGGAATTCGTGGTGTCGGTGCTGCTCGAGCTCGGCGCGGCGGGCGTGTCGCCGGTGCAGCCGGCAAACACGGAAACGACCATCAACAGAGCCAGTAAACATACGATCAACTTTTTCATTTGTTTTCCTCCCAAATCACTTATGAATGCCGTCGTAAGACAGTTTTTCTATCATCATGACGCCTGTGATCATGTCACAGATTGTTTTATCTTTTCTGCTGCACAGGATCTCGATCAGCCGCAGAACCGGAACCAGAAGGAACGTCCAGATACCGGTCAGAAGGTAAAGACCGAGGCCGTCGATCAGCAGTACGAACAGGAACCGGTTGACGATCTGGTACCAGACGGCTTTCCGCTGTCTCCGCTCGTGGAACGGCAGGATGCCGGTCATCAGCTTGCCCGGCGTTGCGCGATCCGCGTTGCAAAACGGGAAGATCAGCAGAACCGGCGCGATAGCCATCAGTCCGGCGGCTGCCTTCAGCAGATAGCTGTGCAGCGAAGCCGCAAACCGATCGTCGCGGTACGTTTCGTTTCCGTTCAAAGCCGCCGTAATCGCGTCGGCGTCGTCGCCGTAGGTTTCGATCGCTTCCGCTTCGATCGCCCGATACCGTTCATAATACCCGTTATAGGTTGCGGCGAGCGGACTTTTCATCAGCAGCGCCGTGAACAGCAGGAACAGACCGAGGATGAGCACCGTATCGAAGCCGTCGGAGATGAGCCGTTTGATCAGGTACGGCTTGGAATTCCGTTCGAACCCGACCGTCTTTCCCTGTGCTTCTGCTTCCATCATCAGCAGATCTTCATGTCGATTCTGGTCGAATAGACGGAGACGTCCTCGCTGTTGAACGCGACGCGGACCTTATCCGCCGCAAACTTCGGATCGACCGTGATCAGGAATTCCTGACCGTCGGCTTCGACCTTCGCGAAGCGGATGTTGCCGTAGTCGCAGAACGCAACAACGCGGCCATTGAGGCCCGGCTCGTCGTCGCCCACGATGCGGACAGCATTGCGGTTGACGGCATACCGGTACGTATACTTGTAGCAGTTGTCGCCGTCGATCGAGTTGATCTTGTAGCCCTGCTCCGGAGAGGTCTCGAGCGAGTACTCGCCGATGTCATAGAAGAAGTGCAGGACGCGGTCATGGCCTTCCTTGAGTTCCTTCTTGGAGAACGTACCCAGCAGGCTGACTTCGTCGTCGATCGCCTTCAGGACTTCTTCGCCGCCCACGGTCACATTGAGCTTCTCATTCTCGAACGCGAACTGGTAGGTATCGCCTTCCCTGACGGATTCGCCGACCAGCGCGAACACGTAGCTGTCGCCGTTCCGGAGGTACGCGAGGCGGTCGTTATCGACCTTCTCAATGCGCGCGACCTTGAGTTCAAAGTCGTTGCCCGGGACGATGGCGCGCGGCGGAACGACCAGCTCGAAGCGGTCCGCACCGCCGATGGCGGCCTTGAACGCTGCCGGCAGCGCAACCTTCTTGCCGAGCGCCGTCATGCTGTCGCCGCTGACCGCGGCTTCGATCGTGTTGAACGGCGGGATCTTGCTCATCAGCGTGATTTCGGTTTCGGCGTCGAAGAAGTGGACCTTGCTCGGGTTCGGCTCCGCATACAGCACGTCGCCGACTTCGATGTTGCTGCTGTCGTTCATCTTGACGACGATCATGTTGCCCTCGTCCTTCATGGTGAACTCGCCGAGGTGGTCGCCGAGCTTGCCGTAGATGATCGAGTCGCTGCCGAGACGTTCGACGTTGGTCACGATGAACTTCAGGCCCTTTCCTTCCTTGCTGACGGAAATGTGCTCCGGACGGATGCCGAACGTGACCTTGACGTCGCCGCCGAGGTAACGGTTGTGGATCTTGGAAACGTCCTCATACGGAACCGCAACCTTGTCGCCGTTCTGGAAGATGACGATGACCTTGTCGCCTTCTCTCTTGAGGGTGGTGTCGAAGAAGTTCATCTGCGGCGTTCCGATGAAGCCCGCGACGAACTTGTTGTACGGCTCGTTGTAGAGGTTCATCGGCGTGTCGATCTGCTGCACGTAACCGAGCTTCATAACGACGATACGGGTACCCATCGTCATGGCCTCGACCTGGTCGTGGGTAACGTAGATAAACGTCGTGTTCAGGCTCTTATGCAGCGCGGTGATCTCGGTACGCATCGCCGCACGCAGCTTTGCGTCGAGGTTCGACAGCGGTTCGTCCAGCAGAAAGACCTTCGGGTCACGGACGAGCGCGCGGCCCAGTGCAACACGCTGTCTCTGACCGCCGGACATTGCCTTCGGCTTGCGATCCAGATAGTCTTCGATATCCAGGATCTTCGCAGCCTTCATAACGCGTTCTTTGATTTCTTTTTCCGGCATCTTGCGGTTTCTCAAACCGAATGCCATGTTCTCGTACACGGTCATGTGCGGGTACAGAGCGTAGCTTTGGAACACCATCGCGATATCGCGATCTTTCGGTTCCATGTCGTTTACCAGAGTGTCCCCGATCAGCAGATCACCCGCGGTGATTGTTTCGAGACCTGCGATCATACGCAGCGTCGTGGACTTGCCGCAACCGGAAGGCCCGACGAAAACAATAAACTCACGGTCTGCAATGTCGATGGAAAAATCATTTACCGCTTTATGCCCATTCTCGTAGACCTTGTAGATATGGGAAAGCTTAAGATTTGCCATGTTCTCCCTCCATTTTTCTTTGATTGTTTTTATATAAACGGCGCTTACTCGAAGTGAACACCGTTGTTTTCCAGCGCTTCCAGAATCGAATCAATTCCGGAGAGCAGCCCGTTGATGGTTCCCAGTGGTTTTTCCCGTCTTCCGTAAATGTAGTACACGTTTTCCTTACAGGTGACTTTTTGGATCTCGCCGAGCGGGATCTGTGTTTTTTTGAAAAGATACCTTGTCCGAAGCACACCTTGGTCGATATAAGCATAGTCGGTCAGCATCACGAACAGGATGAACCAGGAAACCGCCGCCACGATCAGCACCATGACGCCCGAAAGGATTGACAGCATCTCGCCCTTCCCCAAAGCGAAGAGCAGGACTGCGGCAATCGTGCTTCCCGACGCGGCGATCAGCGTGAACAGGAACGGCTTCCGATCCGTTTCGGTACTGACATCGCCATGCTTAAACAACTCAATTCACCTCCCTCAGAACAACAGATTCATTGACGGAAACGGTGAAAGGCCCGGAAACCTTTCCATACTCAGTACGGACGTTGGAATAGACGATCTCGTATTCGCCGTCCAGTTCCACCGCCTCTCCCGCGGCCGAATGGAACACAAGGTATTCGCCGATGCTGTAATGCACGTTGCCCTTTTGGGCTTCCGCCTTGCCGAGCCGGTCGGTGATCTCCTGCCGCGTCGCGAGCCGGAACGCGTCGTTTGCCGCGCGGAACGCGATCAGTTCCTTCGTCTTTTCAAAGACGTCGTAGTGTTCGACCTTCAGCGAATAGTCCATCACGTTGATGAAGTCGCCGACGTTGTACGAGTTGCCGGAATACTTGCCGGTCTCGGGATCCAGCTTGGAGCGCATGAATTCTTCGCCCTCCTGGATGAACGGAACGCCCTGCGACAGGAACACGATCGCGTCGGCCTGCGTGTACGCGTTCTGCAGCCGGTCCTCGTTCATCGTCTGCACGAGCTGATCGAAGAGCGTATAGTTATCGTGGCACGAAGCGTAGTTCAGCACGAGGTTCGGATCGATGTTCTGCGACTTGACCGTCCCCTTCGAGAACACGCCGGAAACGCACATCGCAATCAGAGAAGCGTCGGACGAAACGCCCTGCACATAGCCCTTGCCGGGGTTGTTGTCGCCGCGGATCGCGTTGCGGATCACGTCGTTGAACGCGCCGACCAGGACGCCGCTGCCGGAGAAGTAATCCTGCGCCAGCGATTCCTGCACGGTCATCTGCTCACGGAGCTTGCCCGCATCGTTGCCGCTCTTCAGCTTCGTCGTGCCGCCGCCCCACGGTTCGCCGTACACCATGACGGACGGATAGACCGCGCTGCAGTCGTTGTAAACGTCGATCATGGTCTGGTTGTCAAGGAGGCCCATCAGGTCGAACCGGAAGCCGGAGAGATGGTATTCCTCGGTCCAGAACACGCACGATTCGCGGATGAACTTGTTGACCATATACCGGTCGGAGGCGACCTCGTTGCCGCAGCCGGAGCCGTTGTAGAACGCGCCGTTGGCCTTGGTGCGATAGTAATAATACGGAACGAGCAGGTTCAGATTCGAATTCTCGGAAGCGCTCGTGTGGTTGTACACCACGTCCATGTTGATCGAGATGCCCGCTTCGTGCATCGCCATGACCATCTGCTTGAACTCGATGATCCGGTTATAGCCGTCGTACGGGTCGGTCGAATAGCTGCCTTCGAGCACGTTGTAGTTCAGCGGGTCGTAGCCCCAGTTGTAATTGGTTGCGGACAGCGTATTGCCGGACTTTGTCTCGTCCACGGACGAATAATCATAGAACGGCTGTAGCTGCACATGCGTGACGCCGAGCTCCATAAGGTGCGAGAGGCCGGTTGCGACCGTCACGCCGTCCTGCGTGTACGTCGTGTCGAACTGCGCAAGGCCGATGAACTTGCCGCGCATTTGTTCCGGCACGCCGCTCGTTTCGCTGATCGTCATATCGCGCACATGCGCTTCGTAGATCACGGCGTCGACCGGCAGGCCCTCGAACGGACGCGTATCGGTGTCCCAGCCCGTAATCATCTTGTTCAGCTTCGTGAAGTTGACGACCATGCCGCGCTTGCCGTTGATGCCCGCGCTCTTGGCGTACGGGTCGACGACTTCGTTCGTGCCCTTCGAGTTGGTGACCACGTAGGTGTAGTACCAGCCGTCGAGATCCTCCGGGATCGAAACGGCGAACACGCCCTTGTCGCCCCGTTCCATCGCGACCGTGCGATCCGGTTCCTTCTGCTCCTCGGGATTGCCCGAGCGGTAGAGCCGCAGCTCCATGCTGCTGCTCGTCGGCGCCCAAACCTTGAACGTCGTGACGCCCGGCTGCTCCTCATTGTCGAACGTGGCCCCGAGATCGTCTCCGTCGTACGCGTACTTTTCGTTAAACTCTTCGGTATCGAAGTAATTCGTCTGCATCAGTCCCACCTGATTGATCCACGTCGGGTCAAAGCGATATGCGACCGTTACCACGTCGCACAGGTCGATGCTGTCGTTCAGCTCGAGATTGACCCGCTTCAAAGTCTTGTCATAGTCCCCCATCGTGAAGTTCGTATACGGTTCGCCGTTGATCGTCACGGTAAACCGCGTCGCATACGGGAGGAAGTCATTGGAAAGCGGCTTGAAATACACGCTGACCGTCTTGTCGTTCGACAGCAGCGCGTAGCTCACGATGGATTTCAGCGCGTTGTCCTGCGTGTAGAACACCGTCGATTCGGTGGTACGCACCCAGACGTCCTGAATGCCGTCCGGCGACTCGGGCTGCACCTCGATGCTGCGGTCGCCGTCCGGGTCCTTGGCCCAGTTGTCCGTCCGCACGAGGAAGCCGAGCAGCGAAACCGGCTTGCCCTCGCCGATGATCGAAAGGTCGAGATCGGCATACACGCCGTAATCGTCGTAGCCGGTGAATTCATACGCCGCGCCGTTGCCGCCGTTCGACATGTCCCACGCCCAGACGTTCCATGCCGGATACGTGCTTCTGTCGTTCGCGTCGTCGTCGTTCCGGCGGTAGTGCAGACGCACGGTCGTCGTCTCCGCAAGCGGCATCGACGCGTGATCGACTTCGTCCTTCGTGTACTGCGCGATCACGTTCCCGGCGGGAACCAGCTGAATCGCCACGTCGTCCGGTCCTTCGTCCACGGGCTCGGGCGCGGGCTCCGGCGTCGGCTCCGGCGTCGCTTCGGCCTGCGTGCTCACGGCGGGCTGCTCCGTCGGTTGTTCCGTTGCCTGCGGCACGGTCGGCTCACAGCCGATCGGCAGCATGCACAGAGCGAGCAGGATCGCCAAAGCGGCCGTCAGCCATCTCCTACTTCTCATGGGTCAAACCTCCTCAGAATCCGGTCATGTCCATAAATCCCTGCTGCAAAAGCTCGCCCTTGACGTCGCCGCTCTGCTTCAGCACGTTGGGATCCCAGTTGTTCACGTCGGTCACTTCATAGCCCTTTTCAAACGCGGCGATCAAAAAGCCCGTCAGACCGGTCGTATCCACGATCACAATGCCGTCGCGCACTTCGTAGTCCTTGCTCCACTTGCCCGGGCTCCAGCTCCAGATATAGAGCTCGTATTCGCCGTTCAGGTACTTCGGATCGAGGTTGACCAGGTTGAAGCCGCCGTCCAGAAGCTGCAGCTGCGTATAGGTGAACGTCTGCTCCAGCACGTTCTTGCCGTTGCGGATCACGACCGTCAGATCGACCTTGCCGTCCTGCACAAAATCGCTCACCTGCACGTCGGCGCTTTCCGTAAAGTCCGCGCGCGCGGATTCGTCGCCGTTGCAGTACCAGTACGCTTCCTCACAGTTTTTGGTCTTGAGGCTGACCGTCTTTTCGCCGATGAAGGAGCAGTCGCGCTCCGAAACCGTCAGCTGCGGATACACGCCCATCGACCGGGTCACGACCGCGAGCCCGTTCGCTTCAAACTGCACATACGCGACACGGTCGCGCACCGGAACGGCGTGGCCGGTCAGCGAATCGTAGTAGATGCCGTCGTCGAGATGCGGAACCGCGACCGGAACCGCTTCCTCGGTGTTCACGTCGCCGACGTTCAGGATCATCACGCCCTGATCGTCCGGCAGAATCTTTTCGACAATGTAGCAGCTGCCGTCGACGGATTCATACGATTCCGCCGCCGTGAACCGGTTGTGGAACCGGTTGCTGATCGCCACATATTCGCTCTCGAACGCATAGGAGCCGACCTGCCCCACCGCAAGATCGTCGGTCGGACGCGCCAGATACAGGCCGCCGAGCCCCTTCTTCGCGGCGATGACCGCCCAGTACTTGGCGACGCGCACGTTCGTATAGTGCGTGTTCGAGGTGACGTACTCGTCGTGGCTCTCCACCCAGGCGATCAGCTTCGTCGCGTCGCCGCCCTTGACGTCCGCTTCGAGGATTCGGTTTGCGTCCTTATTCGCAAACGCGCTCTTGAACTGGGCCGTAAAGCCGTCGTCGGTGATGCGCATGTGATCCGTATAGACGGACAGATCGCGTCCGGTCGGGGAATTCAGGATTTCGCCGTACGCATACAGCTCCTTGCCCGTCTTCTCCCGGTAGTAGTCCTTTGCCTTCTCCAGCGTGTTGTTCCAGAACTCGCTCGGATAATCCGGATCCTGTTCGGTCTCGATGTGCTTCGCCGCGTCAAACCGGAAGCCGTCGACGCCCGCGTCGATGCACTCGCAAAGAAGCGCGAGCACGCGCTCCTGCACGTAGGCGTTCTCCGTGTTCAGGTCGGGCAGGTTGCCGTACGCATAAACCTGCGTTTCCGCGCCGGAGCCGGAAGCGTTGCGGTTGTGGTGGAACGTTACGCCGACGCCGTCGACGTCTTCGTTCCGGTTGTTGTACAGGATCGGTTCATACGTCGCGACGGCGGGCAGAACGGTCGGGGTTCCGTCGGCCTCCACGGCGTCGTCGTCGATGTTCGCCATGTGGTTCACGACGATGTCGGCGAGAATGCAGATACCGTATTTCTCCGCTTCGGCGCAGAGCGTTACGAGCTCTTCCTTGCTGCCGAGCGCGGAATTATCGCCGATCGAAAAGCTCAGCGGCTGGTAGAACGCCCACCAGGTGTTGCCGCCGCCCTTCGGCTGCTGGATCGGCATGGTCAGAACATTTTTGAAACCGGCATTGCGGATATTCTCGAGGTTGATCAGGATTTCGTGGTACGTCCAGTTGAATGCATGCAGCGTCAGGCCGTCTTCCGCATTCTCCGGCAAGCGGTCCTGATAGTCGTCTGCAAACGGCGTCAGCCCTTCCGCCGGATCCGCAGGGAGCGGTTCCGGGGTTTCGACCGCCGGCTTTTGCGCTTCCGTCGCCGGTTCCTGCGATGCGGCCAAAAAAGCCGTGCTCTCCGACGCGGACGGAAGGCTGCTTTCGGGGGTAGCCGTCGATTCGACGGGATTGCTCTTGATACAGGCGAACGACGTCAGGATCAAGAGCAGCGCGAGAATTCCGCAAAAAACTTTCTTTTTCATATCGGTTTCAAAAATGTTCGGATCGAAAGTACCTTCAAATGAGAATTGGGCTGATGCCCGGCATACGTTGCCTAAGCATCAGCCCAAATGTCGTATCCTTATTTCGCTTCCGCAGTGACGACCGGGTCACCGACAAAGGAAATCGTTACAACGTAGGTGCCGTCTGCGTCGACAACACAGTTGCCGCTCTCGGTCGAAGGATCGCCCCAGCTGTAGTCCCAAGCGCCGTCTGCACGGACTTTGAACTCGGTGCCGGCGGTCAGCTCGACTTCGCCGCTCCAGGTGCCGTCGCCGTTGTCTTCCATCGCAACATCTTCAGCCCAGCCGTTGAAGCCGCCGATGATGCCGTAGGTGTGATCCGCGGCTACCCAATCGAGGATCTCTTCATAGGCGATGCCGTCCATGGCTTCCTTGAGAACCAGCGCGATGCCGTAGCCCGCCTGATCCGGGGAAGAAGCGTTCTTGTACTGCGCGATGACCAGCGTGTAGAGGCCCGAGCCGCCGATGACAGCGGGGTTGCTGGCCCAGGAGAAGCCGTTCTCATCCGGCTCTTCCTGCCATACCGGAATGAACAGGGTGTCCGGCGTCAGGGACTCGGCGTGAGAGGTCTTCGGATCGGGGATCCACTGATCTTCCGCATAGACCTTGTTGTCGCCGTCGATGTCAACAGAGCACTGCGCGACCTTGGCCGCGTAGGAGCCGTTCGCCTTGTACATCTTACCGTTGATGAGGCAATCGGTGGTCCAGCCCGCATCGTTGGTGCCGAAGATCAGGTCGATGGCATACAGATACTTGACTTCCTTGGCTGCCAGCGCGTTGTAAACGTCTTCGCTGATTGCCTTGACGTCTTCGAGCGCGATCGGAGTCAGAGCGGCTGCTTCATAGATTTCGGTGTCCTTGCCGTTCCAGCCGTTCTGGGTGCCGTCCGCCAGCAGGTACTGGCCGTGTGCGGTCCAGATCGCATGGTTCGGGTCTTCGAGAACCGTGGGAACCGGCTCGGGCTCGGGCTCGGGCTCAGCGACGGGTTCCGGCTCAGCGACGGGTTCCGGCTCAGCGACGGGTTCCGGCTCAGCGGCCTTCGGTGCATCCGTTGCGGTGCTCGCTGCGGGCGTCGGGGCGGGCTGCTGCGTGCAGGCAACCATGCCGACGACGAGCAATACAGCCAACAGAATAACGACTGCTTTCTTCATGTTTGTTTTCCTCCTTTTTTGTAACACGAGTTTTTATTTCCTGCCGCAAAAAATCTCTGCGGCATACTCGTCAAATGACGGTCGTTTTCGCTCGAAAAGGGTCTCTTTTTGTCCTCGAAATCCCCTTTCCCGAAAACTGCATTTATATTAGCACATTCTTTTTTCATTGTCTATACTTTTTTTTTACTTTTTTTCGGGATAATCAATGTTCCGATCATCCGTCCGGCAATCATCAAACGGTTGAAAGAATACGGCCGAAATGCAACCTGAAACCTCTCAAAATGTATCGGCTGAAACAAAAAAGACTGTCCGGTTCGAACAGCCTGTGGATACAGATACACGCGCCATAGGCGCAATTCACGACCGCGCAGCGGTCAATTCACGGCGCAGCCAATTCACGACCGCGCAGCGGTCAATTCACGGCGCAGCCAATTCACGACCGCGCAGCAGTCAATTCACCCGTCAGTCCTCATGGAACGTCGGGAAGGTAACGGAGATTTCGGTGCCGACGCCCTCGCGGGATTCGAGGCGGATCTGCGCATGGTGCTGCTCGCAGATCTGCCGCACGATCGCAAGGCCCAATCCGGTGCCGCCGGTGGCCTTCGACCGGCTCTTGTCGACGCGGTAGAAGCGCTCGAAAATGCGGTTCTGGTGCGCCTTCGGAATGCCGATGCCCGTATCGCGCACGGTCAGCACATGGTGATGCACGCGCACCGAAACAGACCCGTTGTCGCGGTTGTACCGGATCGCGTTGTCGATCAGGTTGTAGATCAGTTCGCTGAGCAGCGAGCGGTTGCCGGTCACGACCGACGTTTCGCCGGACAGCGACAGCGTCGTGTTGCGGCTTTGCGCGGCGGACTCGAGCGTTTCGATGTTCTCCTGCGCAAGCTGATAGAGGTCTACCTCCTCCGCCTGCTCCATGATCTGCGTGGCGTTCAGTTCGGTCAGCTTGATGATGTCCGTGACGAGCTTCAGCATGCGCCGCGCTTCGCGATTGATGCGGCCGGCAAAGCTCTTGACGTCCTCCGGCCGGGCCATTCCGTTCTCGATCATCTCGGCATAGCCGGAAATCGAGGTCAGCGGCGTTTTCAATTCGTGCGATACGTTTGCGGTGAACTCCTGCTTGCGGAGGTTGTCCACAATGGTGAGGTACAGGATCGCGCCGCAGCGCATCCCGTTGTCCATCCGATCGTGATAAACCAGCTGAACCGTGTGCGCGCCGATCTCCACCGTATAGGTTTCGCCGTCGCGCGCGGAGCCGATAAACGTGCGGATGCGCTCGTCGAGCTCCTGTGAGGGATGCCGTTCATGCAGCTGCAGGATCTCCCGCGCCGCCGTGTTGGAATACAGAACGCTCCCGTCCAGATCGAATACCAGAACGCCGTTCGGCAGCGATTCGATCAGCTGCCGGAACATTTGCGCTTCGCTCATCGGTTACTCTCCGAGACGGTACCCCACGTTGCGGATCGTGACGATCAGCTGACCGGCCGAACCGAGCTTCTGGCGCAGCGTCTTGATATGCATATCGACCGTGCGCGTTTCGCCCGCGAACGCAAACCCCCAGACGGTGTCCATCAGGCGGCTGCGGGTGACGACCGTGCCCTTGTTCTGCAGCAGGAACTTCAGAAGCTCAAACTCCTTGAACGTCAGCTCGATCGGCTGGTCGTTCACGGTGACGCGATGCGTTTCGATGTTCATCACGATCGGGTCGTACCGCAGGATCATGCCCGCGCCCGCGCTGAACTCGCGCGAGGTCCGGCGCAGCATGGCCTTGACGCGGGAAACGAGCTCGGTCACGCCGAACGGCTTCGTGATGTAATCGTCCGCGCCCGTGTCGAGACCGCTGACCTTGTCCGCTTCGGTCGTTTTGGCCGTGACCATGATGATCGGGACCGTCTGCGTCTCGGGGTCCCCGCGCAGGTGCTTCAGGATGCTCATGCCGTCCTCGCCGGGGAGCATGATATCGAGCAGAACGAGGTCGGGAATCCGCTTCCCGACCGCCTCGTATAATCCGTTGCTGTCGGTAAAGGATTGCACTTCCAGGTCGCTGTTCTGCAAGGCATAGGTCTCCAGTTCCCGAATGTCGTTGTCGTCTTCTACCAGGTAAATCAGTGCCATCTTTCTTTTCTCCTTTACTGTTTTGCTGCTAATTCTTTGATCGCTTCCGCCATGACCAGCGTATGGAACCGCAGATCGTCGACGGAAATGGACTCGTCCGGCATGTGACACAGGTTCGGCGCGCCCTCGCGGACGACGCCGAACGCCACCGCATAGGGCAGTTCGCGCGCATAGGTGCCGCCGCCCATCGTCAGCGGCTTCGCTTCGCCGCCGTTGATCCTGTTGTAAACGCGCATCAGCGCGGACACCAGCTCCGAATCCGCCGGAATGAAGTGTCCCGCCTTGACGACCGTATCGGCCCTCGTAAAGCCGAGCGCGCCGTACGCCGCGTCGGTTGCGGCCAGGATCGCGTCCGCCGGCTGCGAGAACGGATGCCGGCAGTCGCACGTGAACGAAGCGCCCGCTTCGTCAACTTGGAACACGTCCGGCGAATAGGTCGTGCGCCCGCTTTCGTCGGTCACGTCAATTCCCAACTGCTCGCCGTGCAGATCGAACGCCCAGCAATCGGATAATCCCTTGACCAGCGATGCGTCCGGCTCCGGCAGATCCTGCCAGCTCAGAAGATTGATCGCCGCCAGCAGCGCGTTTTTCGCGTTCTCCGGCATCGAAGCGTGCCCGCCGCGGCCGGTGACCGTGATCGTATCGCCCGCAAACTCCGCCGAAAAGCCCTCCGGCACGGGAACCGTCTCTGCCTGCTGCGGCAGCTTCACGGTTACGGCGCCCGGTATCACGTTGGCCGCCGAGCCGACCGAAACGCGGATCGCAAACGGTCCCTGCTGCCGATACGTCGCCTGCAGGATGCCCATCTCGGAATTCACGACCGGATATTCCGCGTCCGGCGTGAACGCCAGCTCCGGCGCGCCTTCCACGGCGAGGTAATGCTCCACGCCGCTCGATCCCTTTTCCTCGTCGGTGCCGAGGATCACGCGCACCTTGCGCTTCATCCCAAGGCCGCTCGCCTTGACCGCCGCCAGCGCGTACAGCGCGGACACCGCCGCGCCCTTATCGTCCAGCGTGCCGCGGCCGTAAATGCGCCCGCCGTGCAGCTCCGCGCCGTAGGGCGGGTACGTCCACCCTTCCCCCTCCGGCACGACGTCCAGATGCGCGAGCACGCCGAGCGTTTCCGGGCCTTCGCCGTACTCGACGACGCCCGCATAGCCGTCCACGCTCCACACCCGGTCAAACCCGAGCCCGCGCGCAATCTCCAGCGCGGTCTCCAGCGCCGCCGCCACGTTGCGGCCGAACGGCTTGCCCGGCTCCGCCGGCATCCCGCGCGAAACCGACGGGATCCGCACCAGTCTCTGCAGATCGGCAATCTGCCGATCCAGCGTTTCTTCCACAAATCTCTGCATGTTACTCCTTATGCTATGCCTCCCCTGTGTAAGGGGAGGGCAGGGTAGGGTTGTAAGGCTGGATATGCCGGAAAGAACGTGAGCGCGGCCCTACAACCCTACCGTCTCGGCTGCGCCGATCCACCTCCCCTTACACAGGGGAGGCTGTCCAACAACCCCACCCGCCGTCGTTCCTCCGGCGTCCTCCCCTTACACAGGGGAGGCTTTCTACAATCTTCCCAATCGCTTCGCGATCCTCCCTCCTTTACACAAGGAAGGCTTTCATGGCGAAGCCGATTCACGCGCCGCAGCCAATTCACGACCGCAAAGCGGTCAATTCACGCCGCAGGCAATTCACGACCGCAAAGCGGTCCATTCACCCTCTCAGTTCACCGGTGAAAAGCCCTTGCCGAGGACTTCGCGCGTATCGACGATCGAAACGATCGCGTGCTCGTCATGCTCGCGGACGATGCGGCGGATCTTCGTGAGCTCCACCGTCTTGGCGAGAATATAGACCAGCGTCTTGTCCGTGTTCGTGAACGCGCCCTTGCAGGGGATCAGCGTCACGCCGCGGTGCAGCTTCAATACCTCCGGCGCGATCTCGTTCCACTTGTCCGAGATGATGAACAGCGTCTTGTTCCGGTTCATGCCGAGCATCATATTGTTGAACACAACGCTCTGCACGCCGAGCGCGATCACGCTGAGCGCCGCGCCCTCCACGCCGACGCGGAAATCGCCGGTCTGCACCGCTTGCAGAATACCGAGCGAGACCGCAATCACGAGGTTCACGCACATCGCGAGCGACCCCATCGGGAACGAGGTCTTTCGGCTCAGCATCAGGGCGACGATATCCGTCCCGCCCGTCGAGCCGCCGAGCCGCACGATCATGGCGCCGCAGAAGCCCATGACCATCGCGCCGAACATCGCCGACACAAACCGCCACGCCGTGTCCTCCACGTCGAACGGCGCGGGGATATGCAGCTCCGCCACCAGAATTTTCATCACCGCGATCCCCGCCGAGAACAGGAACGTCAGCAGCGCGGTATGCAGCACGAAGCTGCGGTGCAGATCGCGGTACGCCCAAACGAGCAGCGGAACGTTCACGACGACGATGACCGCCCACGTCGGGATCAGATCCCCGGTCGCATAGCCGAGCAGCATGCCGAGGCCGGTCACACCGCCGGAAACGACGTTCGCCGGCGTATAGAACAGCACGATAGCGACCGCTTCGAGCAGAATCATCAAAATCATCAGCGGCAGCGAACGCGCCTCGCGCCGCGCCGACAGCGTCTTTTTCGGATCGCGGATCTTGAATACTTTTCCCATAGCACCGTCACGGAAAAAACCGGTATTGTTCCATTTCTTTTTTCCTTTTTTACAGTATATCGGATTTTTACATAAGAAGCAAGGTTTTTCTTCGGAATTTCAACGATATTTCGGGGAATCAACAAAAAAGGAACCGCGTCAAAAGCACTTTGACCTGTCCTTCCGTGAATCCTCGCTGCGCTCCGTGATCCTCATCCGACCTCGCTGCGCCAACAGCGGTTATCAAAGATTTCGCTTTCACGGCGCAGCCAATTCACGCGCTTGCGCAATTCACGACAACGCAGTTGTCAATTCACGGCCGCTTCAGCGGCCAATTCATTAAAAAAGGAACCGCGTTTGCGATTCCTCCTGTTGCGATCAATACTTGCGCTTTCTGGCGGCTTCCGCCTTCTTCTTGCGCTTGACGCTCGGCTTTTCATAATGTTCACGCTTGCGAACCTCCGCGAGGACGCCGCTGCGAGCACACTTCCGCTTCCATCTCTTCAGTGCGCTTTCCAGGGATTCGTTTTCGCCGACTCTGATTTCCATCTTTCTCCCTCCCCTCTGTGAACAACATACTGCGCCAACCGACGCAAGCGTTATTATACGCTAAAACCCGCCGTTCGTCAATCCCCTTTTTTTGCGCTTTGCTTTTTGACATTCGCGCCGGTATCCTGTATAATAGGATCGTAAAAACAATTCGGAGGTCGGAATGGCAAAACTGTATTTCCGCTACGGAGCGATGGGCTCCAGCAAAACCGCAAACGCGCTGATGGTGCATTACAACTATTGGGAACGCGGCAAGAACGCGCTGCTTCTGAAACCCGCGATCGACACGCGCGACGGCGTGAACCGCATCAAATCGCGCTGCGGGCTCGAAGCCGACTGCGCCCTGTTCCATACGCTCGACCTCGACGCGGTCAGGGCCGGCGCATACGACTGCCTGATCGTCGACGAAGCGCAGTTTCTCAAGAAGGACGAAGTCGAACTGCTCTGCAGGATCGTCGACGAATACGACGTGCCCGTGATCTGCTACGGCCTGAAAACCGACTTCCAGGGCAATTTCTTCGAGGGGAGCCATTGGCTGCTCGCCCGTGCGGACACGATCGAGGAGGTCAAAACGATCTGCTGGTGCGGCCGCAAGGCGACCTGCAACGCCCGTCTCGACGGCAAGGGCGGCATCACGAAGGTCGGCGAGCAGGTCGTGCTCGGCGCGAACGACAAGTACATCGGCCTCTGCCGCAAGCACTGGCGCATCGGCGACCCCGGCCCCGACTTACGCTGAAGGCGGGAAGGCTTTTCCTTTATCGGGCGGCATACAACATAATAACGGCAACAAACGACAATCCTTTTCGCCGGTTCCCACAGGGGCGCGAAAAGGATTGTTTTTCCTATTATATTGTTCTGCGGGACGCCGTTACGGTTCCTCTTCGACGACGTCAAGGTCGCCCTCGGAAACGGAGTCGATCAACGTGACCGTCACGGCATGGGATGCGTCCACCGAAACGGCGTAGCGTGAGATATACGTGCCGTCCAGCGGCGAGTAGGATTCGACCGTCGCGATCGTCTCCCCTTCCTTCCGGCCGACGAACGTGAAGATTTCGTGCCAGCCCGCGCCGTCGATCTCCTCGTAATCGCCGGAATCGTAGACAATCCGGCTCGTCACGTCCACAACGGACGGATCGTCCACGGTCACGTCAAACGACGGACCGCCGCCGTCGAACGAATCGAACGAGAGTACGGCGTTTTTCGCCGCATCGTCGGTCTCCTCAAGTTCCATCGCTTCGTCCCCGGTCGGGTCGTCGAGATAGGCAAAGACCTTTCGCATGGCGTATTCTCCTTCCGTAAACAGCGACGGCGACAGCTCGGTCAGCGTGAAGTGCATCGCGTCCGAGGTGTGCGGATAGTACACGCCCCAGCTGAACCCGGCGCGATAGAACCCGAGCTCGTACAGCAGGTAGTTCAGCAGCGGTTCCGGCACGCCGCACGGGCCGGACGACGCGCTGCCCGTGTAGGTGAAGTCGTAGCACAGTTTGCCGTCGACCTCTTTGAATCCGTTGTAGGTCAGGTTCTGCGTGACCTCACGGTAGATCTTGTCGCGGTTCTCCAGTTTGTCCTTCTGGCTCGCGTAGTGCGCGTTGATATCGACCGCCGTACCGAATGAATGGTGGCTGATGAACAGGTTCGAGTTCGTAAACCGCCGCACGATCGAGCCGTTCTGCTCGACGAGATCGGCCAGCCAGACCGCGCCGGTATCGAATTTCCGGCCCGGGCCGGTCGAGGAAATGTGGATATAGGTATTGTCGATGTACCGCCCCGCCGCTTCAAAGTACGGGATCGCGTCGACATGGCAGCGCCACTTCTTGCCCTTGACGCAGACCGCTTCGCCGTCGAACAGCTCGCGCCACGCGGGATCGACCGTGATATGCGTCGAATCCGTCTGCAGCTTGTACCGGAACAGGAACCGGTCCTCCGAGCCGAAGAACGCGAGCGCCGTCGTGTAGTTGCCGCGCATGTTGTTCGGCTGCAGCTGAATCCAGCTTTCGTTCGTGACCCGGAACGTGCATTCCGCGACCGTTTTGCTGCGGCCCGCGGCGTCGTCCGCGGACAGGTGCAGCGTGTAGGTCCCGACCGCGAGCTTCTGGAACGTCACCTGCTCGGCAAGGTCGGTGATCGACTTCGAGAACGTCTTATCGAGCAGCGCGTAGGACGTGACGCCCTCGGACGCGGCAAAGCGCACCTCGACGTCGATCTGCGGCCGATTGTTCTCGTCCGTCACGATCACCCCGACGCGCGTCAGGGGCTCGACGGATTCGATCACGCCGTCGATCCAGAAAGGCCGCCCCTTCTGAATCTGTGTGGAAAGATCGGGCAGCGGGAAGTCCGCCGACGCGACGAACGCGAGCGGCTCCGGCTCGGGCGTCGGCTCCGGGGTGGGCTCCGGCGTTGCGGTGGGTTCCGGGATCGGAACAGCCGACGGCGCGGGAATCGCTGTCGCCGCTTCGGTCTCTGACGCCGCAAGGTCGATCTCGACGGTCGCCGCCCCGGTCGGCGCGGGCGCAAGCGTGATCGTAACGGCGGGCTCCGTCGCCGTTTGGGCAGACGGCTCCGTGCCCGCGGGCCGGTCGCACGCAGCCGCCGCGAGCAGGAGACTCAAGATGCAAAGTAAGACAAGCATTCGTTTCATACCGACAGTATACCACACTTGTTCGCGCTTGACAAACCCGAATTGATCGGTTTTCGAAAGTTTTCAGGTCTCATCCGACCTCGCCCTCATCCGACTGCCTCGCATATCCAACCTTACAACCCCACAGCAGCGGATATCAAAGATTCTGCTTTTTCTCCCACCGGGAGCGCAGAATCTTTGTCCCCTTACACAGGGGAGGCTTCAACCTCTCGCCTGTTTCACGCGCTTGCGCAATTCACGGCCACCGGCCAATTCACGGCGCAGCCAATTCACTTTTCTAACTGCCCTGCATTTTTCGAATCTTTGCGCGCCTTTCAAGCTCTTTGGCGTACGCGATCAGCTTTGCGCCGCGTTCCATCGCTGCGGGGTCGGATTCTTCCGTCCTTGGCGCAGGCTCGCGGCCGCCTTCCGCACGGCCGCCGAGCCCGTCCGCGCCCCCGGTCTTCGCCTGGTCCTGGTCTTTGTCTTTGTCTATATCTTTGTCTTGGTCTTTGTCTTTGTCTTGTTCCATTAATGGACCATTATTGGATTTTCCTGCTCCATTATTGGGTTGTCTTGCTCCATGATTGGATTTTGCCGCTCTGTAAACGGCTTGTACCCACTCATTGTCGGACGATTTCAGTTCCTCTACTGCAGCGTTCTTTCGGGTTGCCGCTTCGGATGCGCTTTTTGCGATTTCAACCTTCCGTTCGTAGGTGTCGCGCTGGCGGTCGATCTGCTGCATGAACGCGGGCCAGAGGAAGCGCGCGTCGCCGGCGAACGAGGGGGTTTCGCCGGTTTCGGCATACGAAAGCAGGGCGAGAACGAATTCCTTGAATTCCTCGCCCTGCAAAAGCCGCAGACTTTCTGCGTTATCGGTAAACAGTTTCAGGTATTTCATGGGGACGCTCCTTTGTTGGTTTCTGTCCCCATTATAGCGGATGACGCCGCGTTATCCCTTTCGAAATCGGTTCACAATGTTCACATTCTTATAATAGATGGAACAGCGCGACCAGCCCGGAGAACACGATCGAAACGGTCGCGCAGAGCTTGATCAGGATGTTCAGCGACGGGCCGGACGTGTCCTTGAACGGGTCGCCGATCGTGTCGCCGACGACGGACGCCTTATGCGGCTTGCTGCCCTTGCCGCCGAAGTGGCCTTCTTCGATGTACTTCTTTGCATTGTCCCATGCGCCGCCGGCGTTCGACATGAACACCGACACCGCGAAGCCCGCGACCGAAACGCCCGCGAGCAGGCCGACCACGCCGGTCGGTCCAAGCAGCAGACCCGCCGCGATCGGAACCACGACCGCCATGACCGCCGGAACGATCATCTCCTTCAGCGCGCCCTTGGTGCAGATCGAAACGCACTTCGCGTATTCGGGGATCGCCGTGCCTTCGAGAATGCCCGGAATCTCGCGGAACTGGCGGCGCACTTCGATGACGACCGACTGGGCCGCGCGCTCAACGCCGTTCATCGTGACCGCCGCAAAGACGAACACGAGCATCGCGCCGATGAACATGCCGATCAGGACCGGCGGATTGATGATCGAGAAATTCAAAACTTCGCTGGTCTTGTCCTGAATGATGTTGACGTAGGAAACGAGCAGCGCGAGCGACGTCAGCGACGCGGAACCGATTGCAAAGCCCTTGCCGGTCGCGGCCGTCGTGTTGCCGAGCGAGTCGAGCGCGTCGGTGCGCTCACGGACGTGCGGATCCATGCCGGCCATCTGCGCGATGCCGCCCGCGTTGTCCGCGACCGGGCCGTAAGCGTCGGTCGCCAGCGTGATGCCGAGCGTGGACAGCATGCCGACGCCCGCGATGCCGATGCCGTACAGACCGCGGTTGAAGCTCATCGCGAAGTGACCGCTTGCGTCGAGAATCTCATGCGTGCCGCCCGCCGCATAGTAGCTGGCGAGCACCGCCGCGCAGACGATCAGGATCGAGGTCAGCGCGGATTCCATGCCGAGCGAGATGCCGCCGATGACGATCGTCGCATAGCCGGTCTGGGAGGTCGCGGCGAGGTCGCGCGTCGGACGATAGCTTTCGGAGGTGAAGAACTCCGTGAAGAAGCCGATCAGGCAGCCGGCGACGAGACCGCACAGAATCGCGATATAGATGCCGAGCCACGAAGCGCCTTCGACGCCGCGGAAGATGAAATACGTCAGCGGGCACGCCGCGATTGCGGACAGCGCCGCCGCGGAATAGGTGCCCTTGCGCAGCGTGCGGAGCAGCGCCATCTGCGACGCATTCTCCTTGACGCGGACGAGCTGCGCGCCGATGACCGAGCAGACGATGCCGGAAACCGCGAGCATCAGCGGGAGGAACATGCCCTCGAACCCGTAGCCGCCCATCGCGGACAGCGCGAACGTGGCGAGGATGCTGCCGACGTAGGATTCGTAGAGGTCGGCGCCCATGCCGGCGACGTCGCCGACGTTGTCGCCTACGTTATCAGCGATAACAGCGGGGTTACGGGGGTCATCCTCAGGGATACCTGCTTCAACCTTACCTACAAGGTCTGCACCTACGTCAGCTGCCTTTGTATAGATACCGCCGCCTACACGGCC
>JAFSLH010000028.1 GCA_017448545.1 Clostridia bacterium | reverse complement strand
CGACAGCGCGGTTGTTCTGAAGTTCGTCGTGGAAGTAGCGGAGTCGGACATTTACACGGGCGCAAGAATTCTGAACCGCGATCTGTTTGTCGGCATGCGGAAGCTCGGCGTTGAGGTTCCCTTCCCGCAGATTGACGTGCACCAGAAATGAGACGCCGTCCGCATGAAATCATGGGGCTGCCGCCCGAGTATCACGAAGACGGCCCGCCCGAATATCCGACGCCGCCCGACGAGTGGAATCGCTTTGCCCCCGTCGTGGAGCCCGTGCGAACCAAAAGCAAGCTGCGCAGGATGCTGCTGCTGATCGCCGTCGGGCTGCCGATGCTTGGGTTTCTTTTCCCTGTGTCGAACATTCTGCCGGCCGAGGAGCCCGTCGAAACCTATCTGGTGCAGGCATGGCACGAGCCGCCCTCCGGCGCGCGCGTGACGCTGACCGTGGACGGCAGCGATCAGACCGCCGACGGCGTAACCGGCGTGAACGTCCCCGAAGGCGCGATCGTGCGCGTGCACTATGACGTTTCGATGTGGTCGTATACGGAGGACGACGTATCGCTCGGCGGCACAATGCTCGAAGGCGCGCTGTATGAAACCGACGAACCGCTGGCATTCCGTGTCGGCCAGGGCGGCGGCGTGATTCATTTCTATCTGAACTTCCCGTCGGACGTTTCGGAACCGTCTGCGCCCGATGCGACGCCGGAGCCGACCGGAAGTCCCGCGCCGACCCCGGAACCGACGCCCGTTCCCTCGCCTGACGTCACGGTCGTCTATTACAACACGTCGTCGGTCTTCCACGGCCATATCGACCTGAACATGCCCGAGCGCATCTCGGCCGTGCATGTGCAGCTGTGGGATGAATTCACGCAGACGGCGGCGCTCGAATACGACTTCACCGAAGAGGATCTGGCGCTCGGCTATTACGAGTTTTCGGGCTTCGACCTGTCGGAATTCTATTGGGAGCACCGTGAGGAATTCGACGCCGCCGATACGTTCCCGAATCCGTATCTCGAAGCGACGATCACCTATACCGGCGACGACGGCAGTGAGCAAACGCTCACGCGCAGCGCGAAAGCACAGGGCGAGGACTGGGTCGCGCTTTCCTACGACGAGCCCGATCTCGACTGGTCGTGGCTCGGCGGCGACGTCTACCCGGATTGCTTCGTTGCCCGCGTCTATCCCACCATGCAGGACACGATCTATATCACGATGGATCCGGACGAAGAGCTGCAGAACGGCAACGTGTTCCTTTCGATTACGGTCGACGGACAGACGCTGGTCACGGAGGACGCTTACCTGGTCAAATACGAGGATGAATACACCGTCGAGGGCGAAACCTACGTCGATATCATGTTCGTATACGTGATTCCGCGTCCTAAGGACTTCCCCGAACACGGCACGGCGCACTTCACGATCACGCAAAAGCTGATCCATTACGACCTGATTGTCACGCGCGAACGGGATTACGAATACTGATGCACCACCAAAAAGCAGCGGCGGATTCTTCGCAAATACGGAGAATCCGCTGTTTTTCGATTTCTGTTTTCCGTCGGCTTACGCCGGTTCCGTTACGGTATGCACGCACACGTCGTCCGCGCTGTCCTTGCGCCTGACAACGCAAACTTCCCCCTGACGAATCAAAGAGATAGACGGGAGTGAGTTTTTTGAGTTGAAAAAGCATGCTGCAACGGGTGTGGTATCGTTCTGTTTCCCAAAATCATAAAAATCTTGTTTTTGGGAAGTAGATATGGTATGCTATGTGCGAGGTGATGAGAATGAAGCTGATCGAACGGACGCAGTATCTCGAAAAACTAAAAAGCGTTATTGGGACGCCGGATATTAAGGTGATCACAGGCGTGCGCCGCTCCGGCAAGTCGAAATTGCTGGAAGCATTTCACGATCAGCTGAAACGTGAGCATCCGACCGCCAACATCATCCATATCAATTTCAATCTGCCGGAGTATGATGCGTTGCTGACATCCTCGGCATTATATGACTATGTCAAGTCGCATCAAATGGAGGGCGTTGAAAACTTCGTACTGATCGACGAGGTGCAGATGTGTGAGGGCTTTGAGCGTGCGATCAACGGACTTCATGCATCTGAACAGTTCGATCTTTACATCACCGGCTCCAATGCGTTTTTGCTGAGTTCCGATCTTGCAACGCTCTTTACCGGGCGCACGTTTGAGATCAAGGTGTTTCCGTTTTCGTTCCGGGAATATATCACATATTTTGAAAGCAGCGATCCCTATCAGGCGTTCGGAAAGTATCTGCTGGAGGGCGGCATGTCCGGCTCCTATCTGTATCGGGATCAAGAGGCAAAGTACGATTATATCGCCGATGTGTTCAACACCCTGATCATCCGAGACATCCGGCAGAAATACAGAATCCGCAACGTGCAGCTATTGGATCGGATCGCGGAATTTTTGATGGATAATGTTTCCAACCTGTCCTCTGCAAGAAGCATTTCCGATACGCTGACCAGCAAGAAGGAAACGATCAATCACAAAACCGTCGGAAAGTACATCGAGTACCTTTGCAATGCGTTCGCTTTCTATAAAGTCCGGCGCTATGACATTCAGGGCAAGAAGTACCTTTCCTCCAACGAAAAGTATTACCTGTCCGATCATGCATTCCGCTATGCCAAGCTCGGAACCAAGAACATGGATTACGGACGGATCCTCGAAAACATCGTCGCGGTGGAGCTGCTAAGACGCGGGTATGAGCTGTATGTCGGGGTGCTGTACCAGAAGGAGATCGACTTTGTTGCGATCAAGCGAAACGAGAAGCTGTATATACAGGTTTCCGACAGCATCACAGACGACAAGACGTTCCATCGGGAAGTCGATCCGCTGCTGAAGATTCAGGACGCTTATCCCAAGATGTTGATTGCCTGCACCGGACACGATGACTATCAGTACGAGGGCGTACAGATTGTTGATGTCGCAAACTGGCTGCTGAAATGATTCTGTTTCCCAAAAATACAAAATTCTTGAATTTGGGAAATACGAAAAGTATGAACCAATGTTCGGCGCACTTCACGATCACGCAAAAGCTGATCCATTATGACCTGATCGTCACGCGCGAACGGGATTACGAATACTGATGCACCACCAAAAAGCAGCGGTGCTGTTGCAAAAGGCGCCAGATCATTGCGGCAAATTGGAATTGTTTTAACTTGTATGTGGAAAAGGCGGAAAAATCCGCCTTTTCTCTGATTATATGCCGCAAATTATCCGCGTTTTCGCCCTACAAAATTCCGTGCGCTCGCAGTGCGAGATGCAGCACGGGAT
>JAFSLH010000038.1 GCA_017448545.1 Clostridia bacterium | reverse complement strand
GCCATTTCAACAATACGTTCATGCGCCCCCGGCTTGCAGGCGTTATATTTGTATTCCAGTTGAAATGTCTTATGGGAACAATTTTTATTATAGCATATATGTAACTATTCAGTCAGGGGAATAGAGCGCAACAAATCGGGAATATAAGGAAAGTTTTCAAAAAGTTTACACATATTACGCAAACTTATGGTAGAATTAGAGGAAAGAAACAACGAAAGGGGCGCGGAGTATGACGGAGAGTTACGATAAAATCATAGCCGCGCTCATGGAACGAATCAGCGTTTTGGAACGGGAACTCGCCGAAACGCGCAAACTTCTGGAAGAAAAGGACGCCGTCATCATGGCGCAGTCGGCGCGAATCAAAGAACTGGAAGAGCGTTTGGGTAAAAACTCGCAAAACAGTTCCATGCCGCCTTCCTCGGACGGGTATCGCAAGGCGCGTCCGGTCAGTAACCGGGAAAAGACGGGACGCAAGCCGGGAGCGCAGCCGGGACATCCGGGAGGCGGACTGAAAATGCCGAAAACGCAGAGAATTGAGGATGTGGCGCACAGGCCGGAAGAATGCGCGGGATGTCCGCTTTTCGGTTCTTGCGCCAAGGTGGCGCCGGGCGCTGTCCGGAATGAAATCGACGCGGAAATGAACGTCGTATTGAGACGGCATTATCAGGAATCTTACGTCTGCCCGCGCAGAGGCGGAGCGGTCGTATCCGGGAAGTTTCCGGAAGGAATCGCTTCGAGCGTACAGTACGGAGCGGGAATCAAAGCGCTGGCCGCGACGCTCAACGCGGAAGGGATGATGAGCGTTCAGAGAATCCATGACTTCCTCTCGGCGGCGTTAGGGCTTCCCGTTTGTACGGGTACGATTTCCGCGACGGTCAGGGAACTGGCCCGCAAGGTAAGCGGAACGACGCGGGCGGTCTTTGACGAGCTTTTGAAAAGTCCGGTCAACAACGGCGATGAGACCGGATTTCGCGTCAACGGGAAGACATGCTGGCTTCATTCCGTCTGTAACGGGGACTTTACTTTCTTATCCGTTCAGGAAAAGCGCGGCGCGGAAGGGATGCGCTCGGTCGGATTTCTCCCGGAATATCGGGGAATCCTTGTGAGCGACTGTCTGGGGGCCTATTGGCAGTTCCCCAGCCTTTCTCACGCAATTTGCAACGCGCATATTCTGCGGGAACTGAAGGGAATCTATGAAAACGACCCGAAACAGGCGTGGGCGGAAGAGTTGCGCGGTCTTTTGCGGGAGATGGCTCACGCCCGCAACGAAGCCATGCGCGCCGGGGCGTCCGCTTTGCCGCCCGAAACCATACGGGCGTTTCGGACGCGTTATGACGCGATTCTCGAACGGGCCGCCGGAGACAATCCGCTTCCTGTCCGTCAGCCCGGAAAACGCGGAAGAGTTGCCAGAGGAAAAGTCCGCTGTCTTATTGACCGTCTGAGGGAACATCGGGACGAGGCGCTCCTCTTTCTTGAGGATTTCCGCGTACCGTTCACGAACAACCGCGCCGAACAAAGTCTCCGTATGGCGAAAGTCAAGGGAAAAGTCAGCGGCTGTATGCGAACCGTATCCGGCGCTGACGATTTCGCTACCATAATGTCTTTTATCGGTTCCGTTAAGAAACACGGAATCAATGTCCTTTCCGCTGTAAAGGATGCCTTTTTGGGCAACGCTTACGG
>JAFSLH010000013.1 GCA_017448545.1 Clostridia bacterium | reverse complement strand
GTCTCAAAACTCTTTGAGCGCTGTAAGGGGCTGTTGATAAGGCAGTCAGAATTCGCGTTTTCGTCCCGAAGGCTATACTGACGCTATGCCGAGGGCGAAAACGCGGATAATTTGCGGCATATAATCAGAGAAAAGGCGGATTTTTCCGCCTTTTTTTCATACAAGTTAAAACAATTCCAATTTGCCGCAAATGGTCTGACGCCTTTTGCGACAGCCCCTCGTTCTGTTTTCTCCGGCCTTTGCATAATGTGGATCGGAGGGATGCGAATGAGACGGTATTTGATGATTTTGTTGTGCGCGGCGCTGCTGCTGGCGCCCATCCATGGCATGGCCGAAAGCAAGAGCGCGAAGGCATATCTGATTACGCCGGCGGGCAGCACCGCGGCGCTTTGGGAGGAACGGTCCGACGAACGGTTTTCGGTCGCGGGGCTTTGCAAACTGCCGGCGATTCTGACGCTGTGCCGCGCGTTCGACGCCGGACTGATCGATCCGGATGCGGAAATGGACGTATCGAAAAAGGCGAGCAAGGTCTCCGGCCCGAGCGCGTATCTGGAGGCGGGGGAGCGTATCGCGGCGGGGGAACTCATCAAGGCCGCCGTCATGATCTCGGCCGGCGACGCGATCGTCGCGCTCGGCGAAAACGCGTTCGGCTCGGAAGAAATGTTTCTGCAAAACATCGGCGTGATCCTGGCGGAAGCGAAGGTGGACGTTTCGCTTGCGTCCTGTCTCGGTACGGGTACGGCGTTCTCCTGCGCGGAGCTGCTGCGGCTTGCCGCGCTCGCGCTCGACAGCAAAACGTTCCGCACATACTGCGGCGTGTATATGGATTCGATTTCACATGCAAAGGGGACGACGACCGAGCTTGTCACGGCGAACCGCATGATCCGCAGCTATGCGGGCTGCTTCGGCCTTCTCACCGGCAGTTCGCGCGAGGATGGTTACTGCGGCATTTTCGCGGCCGAGCGCAACGGCATGACGTATCTTTGCGCGGTGCTCGGCAGTCCGACGGGAGACGCGCGGTTTGCCGAGGCGACGCATTTGTTCGACGACGCGTTTGCAAACTATCGGCTCGATACGCCGGCGACCAAGGGGACGCCGCTTCTGTCGGATTATCCGGTGCTGTACGGGGACCGGAAGACGGTCCATCTGCTGCCGGACGAAACGGTCGTCCTGCTGCGGAACAAAGCCGACGGGGCGCTGCAAACGTCGTTCGATCTGCCGGAATCGCTGCTTGCGCCGCTGCATCCCGAAGAACCGGTCGGCACCGCAACGTTTACGGACGAAGCGGGGAACACGCTCGCGGTCGTTTCACTGTATCCGGCGGAAGCGGTTGTATCCAACGGCTTTCCCGACGTGCTGCGGCGGCTGCTGACACAATATCTGCTTCACTGAGGTTGAGAGCGCCGCTGCGGAGTGCAGCGGCGCAGTTCCATTTGGGTAACAAAAAGTCCCCGCTGAAATCAGCGGGGATTTCTGGCTGCCGAACTAGGATTCGAACCTAGACAATACGAGTCAGAGTCGTAGGTGCTACCATTACACAATTCGGCAATCTGCATGAAAGAATCCCATGATGCCGTCCACCCTTTGTGATAAGACCCGCCTCTCGGCAGGTGGATACACTGCAGCTTTCGCAATCTTCCCGTCGGAGCGGGCCTGATTTTGAGAAGTCTGACGAGTGCTGTTCCGTTATCACTATGTGGGTTTATCACGATAAAGTGTAACGAACACCGCAGGATTTCTTTTCTGGTGGGGTTAGTTGGGCTCGAACCAATGACCTCCACGATGTCAACGTGGCGCTCTAACCAACTGAGCTATAACCCCAAGCACGTATTGTATTATACACATCTTGCGCCAAAATGCAAGCGTTTTTTGAAATTTTCCATTATTTTTCCGATCGGGCCCGAGGATCGTCCCCGTTCGGCATGGTTTTCGTCCCTTTTTCGGGGCGAAAACGCGCGCTGTTCAGTGCAGCTGATAGACGGAGGCCGCGCTATTTTGGAACACGAGCGTGGCGTTTTCCGCAAAGTAATCCGCATCCGGATTGTAGTTATACCATTCCGCGTTCGAGAGCAGCACGTAGTCGACGCCGTACTTTTCGAACAGCGCTTCGTTCTCTGCCGGCGCTTCATACATCGCGCGCACGTCGCGTTCGCGCTCGGTGTTGTCGATGCCGTGGAAGTAGAGGAACGTCGAAGTGCCGGTGACGATATTGCGTCCGGTCAGCGGCGTCACGAGGTTCCAGAGATACGAATTGGCGAGGAACACGCTGTCCGGCTCGGTGTTTTCACGAATGTACTCGGTCGCTTCGAGGTCCGCATGCGTATACACCTGGTACTCGCTTTTCAGTTCGCGGAGGATGGTCATGGCTGCGGAGAGCGTCATGGTCAGGCACAGCAAATAAGCGGTGATGTGCAGTCCGACGTTCGCCATCGCGCGGGAAAACTGTTTCGGCTTCCGGCAGCCGGGCAGCGCGAGCATCAGGAAGATCAGCGCGAGCAGCAGCACAAAGAACCCGAGCAGCGGCGCGTGCTCGTTCAGAGCGATCACGGTCTCTGTGTAGCCGCTCCAAAGGATCAGGAGCAGACCGCCGCAAAGACCGGCAAAGCACAGCGTTCCGAGAACGCCGAAGATCCGGTACGGGGCGGCGGTGCGCTCGATTGCAAGCGGGATCGCAAGCGAAGTCGCAAGTCCGCCGAGCAGCAGCATCGTGCAGACGGTGTACCAGCGAACCGTCGAGCCGTTCACCCAGATGACCGCGACGCTGACAAGAAGCAGCAAATCAAGCACGATCGCAAGCACGATCAGCGCAAACGAACGCTCCGACGTGCCGGAACGCTTCCGAACCCAAAGCAGGAGCTTTTGGAACGCCGCGTCGAGGAACTTCGCAACAAGTCCGCAGGCAAACGCGAAGCAGACGAACAGCAGTTTGTTGTTGTCATAGTTGTTGGGCTGGAACACGAGGATTTCGGCAATCGCCCACAGCACGAGCGGGGCCCAAAATACGCGGCGGTCGCGCTTCGAAAGCGTCAAAAACGCGATCGGCGTCAGCAGGAACAGCCAGCCGAGGTTTTTCACATAGAACCACAGGTAGGAATCCGCTTCGTTCGCCCAGTTCCAGTGCGGCTGCACCATGGCGCTTTCGGACGCCTGCCGGAACGCAAACCCGAACAGCTGCGGCGCGGCCAGCACGACGGCGAGTACGGCATAGGTCAGCCAGCCGAGCAGGCGGCGCTTTTCAAAATGCCGGAGCTGATCGGAAAGGCACCAGACGGCGCTGAGAATACCGAGCGCCAAAAACGAATGCGTGTGAATCAGCGGGAGCGCCCCTGCGATCAGTCCGAGCGGCAGGATGTTTTCCCGCTTGTTTGAGAACATGAACCCGTGCAGCAGCCGGAGGCAGGGGAACAGGAACGCCCAGCCGAACAGCGTCGCGCGCTGCGGAAGCAGCATGTCGACGATCGGATTGACCCAGCGCAGGCCGATCGTGGGCAGGTTCGTCGGCGTATCGTAGAACCCGTCCAGAAGCCACGAGAAGTTGGAAGAATAGTAACCGTCCAGCAGCGTGTTCAGCGACGCGCCGTGCTTGGCAAGGTCGAAAAAGTAGGCGAACCCGAACCCGCCGCCGAGGAAGAACAGGATCGTTGCGATCACCGTCCGGCGCGTCGTTTTCAGCCATTCCCGGAAGAAGAACCAGACGCCGAGCAGGACGAGCAGGTAAGCGTACAGCGCGGTCATCAGGTACGCCTGGCGGAGCGAAGCGCCGAGCACGACAAGGGAGGACGCGGACGTTTCGCAGAGGAACGGGTAGTTTACGGTATGGCCCGGGAAAATGCTGTATTGCGGCGGGAACGTGCCCTGCTCGGCAATGCTCGAGAGAAAGCCGAGGTGCATGGCAAGGTCGCCGTAGGTGACCTGACCGACCGCAACGCCGTCTTCGGTCGGCAGCAGGATATGCGTATAGAACAGCGCGAAGCCGAGCGCGAACAGCGGAACGACGACCCATAGAAACGCCAGGTCGCGCAGCAGAAAGCCCTTGCGCAGGGAGGCAAAGCCGTGCCGGAGGATCGTGAGAAAGAGACAGACGGAAGCAAGCAGGAACGCCAGAACGGCGGCGAGGGTCTGCGCGGTCAGCGTGAAGCCGATGAAAAACGCAAACAGCGACGGCAGCCACGTCAACAACAGCAGGCCGAGCACCAGACCGAAGTACAGGCGCAGCACAAGCCGCTCCTTTTGAAACAGCAGCATCGAGCAGCAAACGCCGCAAAGGGCATATAGAACAGTATACAGCAAAGCAAGCGTCATACGGGAAGCCTCCTTGTGCCATTATACGAGGTCGGCGGAATTTCGTCAAGCGGAAGCGGGGGAACCCTTGCAAGTTGCGCTTGCGGGGGCGGCGGGATGGTGGTATACTGTATTTGGTCAAAAAGACACCTTGTTTTACAACCCCACCGGCCGCCTCGAAAACAGCGGGAATCAAAGATTCCGCTTCCTCTCCCGCAGGGAGCGCGAAATCTTTGCCCCCTTACACAGGGGAGGCAGAACGACACCTTCGGAGGAATCGCATGAAACCCTTTGTTCACCTGCACGTTCATACGCAATACAGTCTGCTCGACGGCGCGGCACGAATCCCGGAGCTTGTCCAGCGCGCCAAGGCGCTCGGGCAGCCGGCGCTTGCGATTACGGATCACGGCGTGCTGTACGGCGTGATCGACTTTTACCGCGCGTGCAAAAAGGAGGGCATCCGGCCGATCCTCGGCATGGAGGCGTATCTCACGAAGGGGCGGTACGACGCGACGGACGTGCGTGACCGCGAAACCGCGCACCTGATCCTGCTCGCCAAGAACGAAACCGGGTATCAGAATCTGATGCTGCTTTCGAGCGAAGCGTTTACGCACGGGTTTTACTATAAGCCGCGCATCGACTATGATCTGCTCGAAGCGCATTGCGAGGGGCTGATCTGCCTTTCCGCGTGCCTTGCCGGGGACATTCCGCAGGCGCTGCTTGCGGGGCGCGACGGGGACGCGCGGGCGACGGCGCTGCGGCTGAAGCGCGTGTTCGGCGACGATTTCTATATCGAGCTGCAGAACCACGGCATCCGGGAGCAGCTTACCGTGCTGCCGAAGCTGAAACAGCTTGCTTCAGAATTGCAGATTCCGACGGTCGTCACGAACGACATTCATTATGTGAACAAAGAGGACGCGGAAGCGCAGGACGCGCTGCTTTGCATCCAGACGCAGCGGTTTGTGGACGAGACCGACCGGATGCGGATGGGCGCGGAGGAGTTCTATGTGAAGTCATACGACGAGATGGAAGCGCTGTTCCCATTCGATACGGACGCGCTGGATCGCACGCTGGAGATCGCCGACAAGTGCCATCTGGACATTGCGTTCGGCGTTCGCCGTCTGCCGGCCTACGTTGCGCCGGACGGATCGAAGGACAATTATGCGTTCCTCAAAAAGCTCTGCGCGGAAGGCATGGCGAAAAAGATGCCGAACGCGGATCAGGCGGCCTGGGATCGGCTGGACTACGAGCTCGGCGTTGTGTCGAAGATGGGCTTTGTGGACTACTATCTGATCGTGTGGGACTTCATCCACTACGCGAAGTCCAACGGGATCATGGTCGGCCCGGGGCGCGGCAGCGGCGCGGCGAGCCTGATGGCATACGCGATCGACATTACGGACGTCGATCCGCTGAAATACAACCTGCTCTTTGAGCGCTTTTTGAACCCGGAGCGCGTTTCGATGCCGGACTTCGACGTCGATTTCTGCTACGAGCGGCGGCAGGAGGTCATCGACTACGTCGGGCGCAAGTACGGCGAGGGGCACGTGGCGCAGATCATCACGTTCGGGACGCTTGCGGCAAAGGCGGTCGTACGCGACGTTGCCCGCGTGCTGCGCGTGCCGTATGCCGACGCGGACCGGCTTGCCAAGCTGATTCCGAACGTGTTGAAAATGACGCTCGGCGAGGCGCTGACGCTTTCGACCGAGCTGAAAAACCTGTACGACACCGACCCGGTCATGAAGAAGGTGCTGGACCTCTCGATCAAGCTCGAGGGGCTTCCGCGGCACAGCTCCACGCACGCTGCCGGCGTCGTGATCTCCGGCGTGCCGCTGAACACGGTCGTTCCGCTGCAGAGCAACGACGGCGTGCTGACGACGCAGTTCCCGATGACGACGCTCGAGGAGCTCGGCCTTCTGAAGATGGACTTCCTCGGACTTCGGACGCTCACGGTGATCCGCGACGCGCTGGACTTCATCCGAAAGCAGGGCAAACCGGCGCCGGACTTTTCCAAGAACGATTTCGACGATCCGGAAGTCTGGAAGATGATCGCAAGCGGCGATACCGACGGCGTGTTCCAGCTCGAATCGCCGGGCATGCAGCAGTTCATGCAGCAGCTTCGGCCGGACTGCTTCGAAGACCTGATCGCAGGGATTTCGCTGTACCGGCCCGGCCCGATGGATCAGATTCCGCGGTATGTGCGCGGCAAGCATGAAGCCGGTTCCGTGACCTATGCGCATCCGATGCTGGAGCCGATCCTCCGCAACACGTACGGCTGCATGGTGTACCAGGAGCAGGTCATGGAGATCGTGCGCTCGCTTGCCGGGTATTCCTACGGCCGCAGCGACCTTGTCCGCCGCGCGATGGCAAAGAAGAAGCACGACGTGATGGCGCAGGAGCGGCAGTATTTCGTCTACGGCACCGAGGGCGTGGACGGCGCGGTGAAGCGCGGCGTGCCCGAAGCGGTCGCCAACCGGATTTTCGACGAAATGATGGACTTTGCGTCGTACGCATTTAATAAGGCGCACGCGGCGTGCTACGCGGTCGTGGCGTACCGCACCGCGTATCTGAAACGGTACTATCCGGTTGAACTGCTGACCGCAACGATCAACGGCTACCGGAACAACGTCGACCAGGTCGCCAAGTACGTGTATGCGGCGCGGCGGCTCGGCGTTCGGATTCTGCCGCCGGACGTTAACCGGTCCGGCGCGGTGTTTACGGTGGAGGACGGCGCGATCCGGTTCGGGATCGGCTGCGTCAAGAGCGTGTCCGAAAACGTCATGACGCAAATGGTGTCCGACCGTGCGATGCGCGGCCCGTTCCACGACTTCCTCGATTTTGTCGAGCGAACGAACGGACTGAACAAGCGCATGCTTGAAGCGCTGATCTATGCCGGCTGTTTCGACAGCATGGGCTATACGCGCGCAAGCCTCTTAGACGTTTACGATACGGCGATCGACTCTGCGGCCAAGAGCCGCAAATCGCACGACGCGGGGCAGCTTTCGCTGTTCGATTTCGGGGATTCCGAAGCGCTGTCGGGCGCGACGATTCAGATTCCCCGAAAGCCGGAACTGCGCTCGAACCTGCTTTTGCAGCGTGAGCGCGACGCGACCGGCCTGTACCTTTCGGGCCATCCGCTCGACGATTATGCGGAGACGCTGCGAAAACTGCCGTTTTCCGTCGAGCAGATTGCCGAAGCGGACGAGCAGAGCGATCTCGATAACCGCGCGGTCACGGTCGGCGGCATGCTGAACCAGTGCAAACAGCGGCCGTCGAAGGGCGGGACAAGTCTGCTCGGCCTCGGCGTGCTCGAAGGCGTGGCGGGCAGCGTGGAACTGATGCTGTTCCCGAAAACGCTGCAGCAGTTCGGCGGCATGTTCCATGACGAAAACGTCGTGCTGATCCGCGGACGGCTCTCGATCCGCGAGGATCGCGCGAACTCGATTCTGGTCGATGCGATCGAAAGCCTTGCGGACGTCGGCAAAACGCTGTATCTGAAGCTGCCGTCGCTTGAAAAGGCACAGCTGGATCGCGTCCGCGCGCTGACCGTGCATTATCCGGGCGGCACGCCGATCGTGCTGGTCGATCCGCAGCGCGTCGCAAAGGGCGCGCCGAAATCCTGGAACGTCGAAGCGTGCGAGTCGCTGATAGCCGCGCTGCGCAGGGAATACGGAGAAGGGAATGTGGTTTTGAAATGAAATCGGAAAACCCGTTTGTGAAAAATCAGGACGTCACGCTGTCGATCGACGGGATGACGAGCGAAGGGCAGGGCGTCGCGCATCTGGACGGCGTCGCGTTCTTCGTGCCCGAAACCGTGCCGGGCGAGACGGTTGTGGCGCATATCATCAAGGTGGAAAAACGGTTCTGCATCGCCAAAAAGACGGCGCTGCTGACGCCGTCGCCCGCGCGGGAAACGCCGCGCTGCGAAGCATATTCCGTTTGCGGCGGCTGTACGATGCAGCACATGACCTATGCGGAACAGCTTTTGCAAAAGCAGGGCTTCGTGCGCGACGCGCTGGAGCGGCTCGGCGGATTCCGCGGCGTGGAGGTGCTGCCGGCTTTGGGTATGGACGAGCCGTGGCGCTACCGGAACAAGGGCTCGTTCCCGTTCGGGACGGTCGACGGCGCCGCCGCGTTCGGGTTCTACGCGCCCCGAAGTCACCGGCTGATCCCGCTGTTCGATTGCCCGATCCAGTCCGAGCGCGTCATGGCGACGGCGCGCGCGATCGCGGCATGGGCGAACAAAAACCGCATCCCGGTCTATGATGAGACGACGGGCCGCGGCACGCTGCGCGCCTGCATGGTGCGGGAAACGACCGAAGGAAAGCGGATGGCGGTCGTCGTGACGCACGGCAAGCTCCCGCACGAAGCGGAGCTCGTTTCGGCGCTGCGTTCGGTCGATTCGCTGTACCACAACCGAAACGACAAAGATACGAACGTGCTGCTCGGCGAATCGTTCCGGCTGTTGTCCGGTACACCGACGCTCACGGAGGAGCAGGACGGACTGCTGTTTGCGGTCAGCCCGCAGAGCTTTTTGCAGGTGAATCCGGCGCAGACGCGCGTTCTGTACCGCACTGCGCTCGAATTTCTGCAGCCGCAGCCGAACGAAACGGTTGTGGACCTGTATTGCGGGATCGGCACGATCTCTTTGCAGATTGCAAAAAGGGCGGGCCGCGTGATCGGCGTCGAATGCGTGCCGGAAGCGATCGAGGACGCAAAGGCGAACGCCGTCCGCAACAGCGTCGGAAACGCCGAGTTCCTCTGCGAGCTGTCCGAAAACGCGCTGCCAAAGCTGCTTGAGGGCGGCGTCCGGCCGGACGCGATCGTGCTCGACCCGCCGCGCAAGGGCTGCGAGCCGGCCGTTCTGAACGCGATCGCAAAAAGCGGCGCGCCGCGCGTCGTCTACGTTTCCTGCAACCCCGCGACGCTCGCCCGCGACCTGAAACTGCTTTGCGATCAGGGCTATGCGCTCGCCCGCGTCCGGCCCGTAGATATGTTCCCGCAAACGCATCATGTTGAGACGGCAGCATTGATGACGAGAAACAGATAAACAAGCAGGACGGTATCATGAATATGGAACTCTGGGACGCTTATAATGAGAATTTCGAGAAGATTCCGAACGTATCGCTGATCCGGGGCGAAGCGATTCCGGCAGGCATGTATCATCTGGTATGCGACGTCATTGTCCGGCATACGGACGGAAGCTATCTTTTGATGCAGCGCGATCGGCGCAAGCCGTTCGGCGGGATGTGGGAAGCGACGGCCGGCGGTTCTGCGCTTCGGAACGAGACTCCTTTGGACTGCGCCGTCCGGGAACTTTGGGAGGAAACGGGGATCCGTTCCGACCGTCTGACCGAAGTCGGACGCGTGAGAGACCGCGATACGTTTTTTGTCGAGTTTTTGTGCGTGACGGATTGGCCAAAGGACAATATCACGCTGCAGGAGGGGGAAACGATCGCTTACCGGTGGGTGGACAGAGGTGCGTTGCTTTCCATGCGGAAAAGCGAACTGGTGACCGAACGGATGCAAACGTTTCTCGACGAACTGCAGCAGGGGAAGGAAGGGGACAGGAAACGAACATGAAGATCACCGTCATCAACGGAACCGAGAAAAAGGGCGTCACGGTTTGCATCCGTAAGATTCGGGAAGAGGACTATCCGGCTGCGGCGCAAATCTGGCGCGACGTGCTGGACGTTCCGGTCGGCGACGAAGAAGCGGCGCGGATCTACAGAGCGATGGAACAGGACGACCGCTGCTTTACCTACGTTGCCGAAGCGGACGATGCCGTGGTCGGGCTGGTGACCGGCGTCTGGGTTTTGGCGATCCCGTTCCCGAACGGGTACATCAAAATGAACGGTCTCGGCGTCCTTCCTGCGTACCGGCGGCAGGGGATCGGGAAGAAGCTGATGCTGCAGGTGGAAAAGGAAGCGGCAAAGCGGGGAGCGCCGCATATCGGGCTCGCTACCGGAATCACCAGAACGGAAGCGCACGCTTTCTATGAAGCGATCGGGTATCGCAAAACGTCGTTCTGGTATCGCAAGAATGCCGAAGGGCACGACGAACACATTCGCCGGATTGAGCGGAACGAGCGCATCCTGGAGGAGGCGGAACGGCTGCTGCGGGAGAACGCGGACGCCGACGGGCTGCGCGAACGGATGGACGCACTTGCGTCGTATTACGGCAGCGACGAATGGAAACAGGACTATGCGGACGACGAAGCGGGTCTGCTGCCGGACGGTCTGAAGCGGGGCGTTTTGTCCGAAGACGGAATCTTTGATTTGCTGGAGCAATATGATTCGATAGAAAAGGAGATGTGAACGATGGAATACAGTCGGGAAGAACTGGCAAAGGCGCTGGAAAAAGCAAAGAGAGACTGGGAGGAAACGCTGGCGAAAATGACGCCGGAAGAGCGCGCCGCGGCGGAGCGGAAAGCGCAGCAGGCGCTGGCGGAGGATGAGGCGAGAAGAAAAAAGCTGCTGGATTCCGTCGCCGCGATTATGGGCAAACCCGCGCCGAAAGCAAGGCCGAACTTCTGCTCGCATTGCGGCGCGCCGGCAGGCACGGGGAACTTCTGCGAATACTGCGGCGAACGGCTTGTCTGAAACAGAGGAAGGGACATTCAAAAAGGGGGAGAAGACCATGCGGAAAAAGAGGTTGCTTTGCCTGCTGCTGTGCGGGCTGCTTGCGCTGCTGCCGGTCTGTCCGGCGTTTGCGGCAAACGAGGGGGAAGGACAGACGCTGCGCGCCCGGGAGGACGGAAGCTTTCACATCCTGCTGATTGCCGACACGCAGGATCGGGACAAGCCGCAGGCGCTGACGATCGAACTGCTGAACGCCGAGCTGGACGCTGCCGACGTCGATCTCGTTCTGTTCCTCGGGGATATGATCTACGGCCCGTTCGTCGGGGCGGATCGGGACAAGGTCGAGGCGGCGATCCGCGCGATCATCGAACCGGTCGTAAAGCATAACTTGCCGTTTGCGGTCGCGTTCGGCAATCATGACGACGAGGGCTGCCTGAGCAAAGAGGAACAGCTCGCGATCTACCAAAGCTATCCGGGCTGCCTGAACGAGAACCCGGACCTGCCGGGCGTCGGAAACACCTGCCTGCCGATTGCCGCCATGGGTGCAGATACGCCGTCGATCCTGCTGTGGATCATCGACAGCGGAACGTATGCCGAGGAGGAGATCGGCGGCTACGACTATGTGAAGCCGGAGCAGAATCAGTGGTTTTGCGACGGCGTGGCGTCCTACGGGGAGAACCGGCCGACGTCCTACGTCTTTCAGCACATTCCGGTGCCGCAGGTCTTTTCGCTTGTGACGCCGGCGAAAGCGTTTCAGAAGGGCGCGTTCTGCACGTTCGGGAATCCGACGAGCGATTGGTACACGGAAAAGGAAGGCGCGGTGCGGGAAGGCAAGTTCGGGGAATCGCCCTGCCCGCCGAAAATCGACGGCGGCCAGTTTGATTCATGGAAGGACTGCGGCGTAAAAGCGGCGTTCTTCGGGCACGACCATACGAACGACTATGTTGCGACGATCGAGGGGATCGACGTCGTCGCCACCTGCGGCCTCGGCTTCTATTCCTACGGCAGAGGCGACGAGCACGGCGCGCGGCTGTTGGTGCTGCACACCGACCGCCCGGACGACTACGAGACCGAAATGGTGTATTACAAGGACCTGATCGACAAGCCGCTGACGGTGTTCCAGGCCCCGGTGCTCGGCGCGCAGCTGGCGCAGCTGCTGCTTCTGGCGCTCGGCGGACTGATTCTTTTGATCGCCGCCGTGATCGTGCTGGTCGTTGTTCTGCACAGGAGAAAGCGGAATCGGAAAAAGACCGCCTGACGCGGATCGGAACGGGAAACGGAATCCGCCCCAAAAGAGGCAGACAGGAGGACAGGGATGCAGTGCGTTTTGATCACCGGCGCAAACGGCGGGATGGGAAAAGCGACCGTGACGCGGTTTGCCGAAAGCGGCTACCGCGTGTTTGCGCTGGACAGGACGTTGTGGGAAGCGCGGGAAAACGTCGTGCCGCTGCAGGCGGACGTGACGAACGAAGCCGACGTTGCCGCGGCGTTCGACGCGGTTCGCGCCGAGACGGACGAGCTGACCGCAATCATTCATCTTGCAGGGATGTATCTGCTGGATTCCCTTGCGGAACTGTCGCCCGCGCTGTTCGAACGCGCTTTTCAGGTCAACGTCGGCGGCGCGTTTCTGATCAACCGGACGTTTTTGCCGCTGCTGAAACCGGGCGCGAAGATCATCCTGGTGACGAGCGAGCTTGCGGTGCGTGACCCGCTGCCGTTCACGGGACTGTACGGAATCACCAAAACAGCGCTCGACAAGTATGCGTACTCGCTGCGGATGGAACTGCAGCTGCTGGACGTCAGCGTATCGGTGCTGCGCGCGGGCGCGGTGGACACCGGCATGCTCGGCGAATCCACGCGGCAGCTCGACGCGTTCTGCGACCGTACAAAGCTGTACGCCTGCAACGCGAAACGGTTCCGGGCGATCGTGGAAAACGTCGAGGCACGCCGGATTCCGGCGTTGAAGATCGCCGAAAAGCTCCTGCGGATCGCGTCGCGCAAAAAGCCGCGGTTCGCTTACGCGATCAATCGCAACCCGCTTTTGATTCTGCTGGATCTGCTGCCGAAGCGGCTGCGGTTCCGGATCATCCGGAAGGTGCTCGAATCGCCCGCCGAATCGCGCAAAGGGGGTTGAGCGGGATGTACTACCATGCGTCGCCGGTCGCGGGAATCACGCGGCTGAAACCGGCGGTTTCGAACCACGGCGTGCCGCTGATTTACTTTTCGAAAAAGCGGGAAAACGTGCTGGTATATCTGAGCAACGCGATCGAACGGCATTGCCGCGAGACCGGGTTTGCGTATGCCGGTCCGTGGCAGAAGTGGGGGCCGTACGGCTTCAACCGCGACGGGCGGCAGCGGATCGAGGAATACTATCCGAACGCGCTCGAAAGCACCTATCGGGGCGTTTCGGGCTGGATCTATCGCGCCGAAACGATTGCGGATTCGGGCTTTTCCACCGGAATTCCGGACGCCGCGACCAGCAGCGCACCGGTGGACGTGATCGGCGCGGAGTTCGTGCCGGACGCATACGAAGCGATTCTGCAGGCTGAACGGGACGGTCTGTTGACAATCCTGCGGTACGAGGAGATGCCGGAGCGGATGCGGGAATGGAATCGGAAAACGATTCCCGCGGAGTATGCCGCCGCGGCGAATCACCCGGAGTATCGTTATTTTCTGAAAGCGAAATTCCCCGAGCTGTTGAAAGAATCTGAATAGGAGAGCACTATGGCGTCGGAAAAAGCATATCTGGAGTACATTTTGGAGCAGCTGTCCGGTGCGGACGGCGTGACGTACCGCCCGATGATGGGGGAATACATCCTGTATGTGCAGGGAAAGGTCATCGGGGGCATCTATGACGACCGGTTTTTGGTGAAGCCGACGAAAGCCGCCGCCGCGCTGATGCCGGACGCAAGGACGGAACTTCCCTACGAGGGCGGGAAGGAAATGCTGCTTGTCGAGAACGTGGAGAACCGCGCGTTTTTGGAAACGTTGCTGGACGCGATGCTTCCCGAGCTCCCCGCGCCGAAGAAAAAGCGGTAACAAGGAAAAACAGAAAAAGGGAATGCTGCATCCGACCGGAAATGCAGCATTCTTTCATATTCGTTTGGACGGCCTTATTCCGCTTCGGAGAGCGCGAAGAAGGCGGTTCTGCCGCGCGCGTCGGCAAGCTCCAGCACCGGGACGTCCTCGGTCGGAAGCGGAAGCTTCAGCGGGAACTTCGGCGCGCAGTTCGTATGCTGGGCAAGGAACGTCTGCCCCTGCATCCGACCGGTTGCGGCGTATACAATCGGGGCGGGATCGTCGGCAAACGTCGCGCTCGAAACCGTTACATATCGTACGCTGCCCTTCGAGCCGACGTCGCAGGCGATGCTGCAGCGGGCGTTGTCCGCGGGGAACCGCAGCGCCAGTTCGTGCGGAACGTTTTTGAAAAGGTCCGGCGCGCCGGAGATCGAAAGCAGGCGCTTGCGGAGAATGTATGCCGCGACGGGGGAGCTGTCCACTGCGACGAACCGGCGGCCCATCTTTGCGGCGACCGCAGCGGTCGTGCCGCTGCCGGAAAACAGGTCGAGCACGAGATCGCCTTCCTCGCTGGACGCGCCGATGATGCGGCGAAGCAGCGCTTCGGGCTTCTGCGTCGCGTAGCCGGTGCGCTCGCGATCCTTTTGCTGCAGATGCTCGATGTCGTTCCAGACGTCCGACGGGTAGATCAGCGAATCTTCATAATACTTATACAGCTTTCCGTTCGAACGGATCGAGAAGCCGATGCGGCCGTCCTCGTCGATAAACCGCTTCATGTGGTTGCGGCGTTCCGCACCGCGCGGGATGCCGACGGCGGCGATGTTGAACAGCACGCTGCGCGATTTGCGGTAAAACAGGATCGTGTCGTGCTTGCGCGGGAAATACCGCTTGCTGCGGCCGCCGGATTTGTAGGTCCAGACGATCTCGTTCATGAAATTTGCCGCGCCGAAGATTTCGTCCAGCACGATCCGCATCCGCGCCGACATCCGGTAATCGAGATGCAGGTACAGCGACCCCCGGCTGTCGAGCAGATCGTGGCACAGGGAAAGGATTCCGCGCATCCATTCGACGTAGGCGTCGTCCGACAGTTTATCCTCATAGAGCTGCACCGAAACGGCGCTTTTGCCGCGCCCGATGCGCATGGAGAACGATTCCCCGGTCCGAAACGGCGGGTCGAGATAGATCAGACGAACGCTGCCGCCGTATTCCTTTCGCAGCGTGTCGGCAAGCGACTCCGCCGTTCCGAGCAGAAAAGTGCCGGGCCCGCCGACCGCGTGCCGTTCTTCCGACGCATAGAGACGCATAGAATCTTCCTCCCAGGTTTCTCTGTTCCCATTTTACAAGATATTGTGGTAAAAAACAAGGGGAAATACCGTAAATCGTGGAATTTTGCCGAACCGACGGAGCTATACTGTATCGGAAAGACGGTATGCAAAAATCATATTGCAGGCGAAAAGCGGACGGTTGACACAAAAAAACGAACATGATAAAATATACAAACGTGGAGATATGCGCTTCGAGCTGCATCATTGGATACATCAATCGAACACATTTTGGAGGATACTATGTCGAAATACTTTGGAACGGACGGTTTCCGCGGGGAAGCGAATGTGAACCTTACGGTCGAGCATGCGTTTCGGATCGGTCGGTTTTTGGGATGGTACTACGGACAGGAACATAAAGCACAGATTGTAATCGGCAAGGATACGCGGCTGTCAAGCTATATGTTTGAAGACGCGCTGTCTGCCGGTCTGGCTTCTTCGGGCGCGGACGTTTATCTGCTGCACGTAACGACGACGCCTTCCGTTTCGTATGTGGTGCGGACGGAGGACTTCGATTGCGGCATCATGATTTCCGCAAGCCATAACCCGTATTACGACAACGGCATCAAGCTTCTGAACGGCGACGGCGAAAAGATGGAAGAGGAGACGATCGAGAAGGTCGAGGCGTATCTCGACGGCAAGCTCCCCGAAGCGCCGTATGCGACGCGCGAGAACATCGGTCACGTGATCGACTATGCCGCGGGCCGGAACCGCTACATCGGCTTTTTGATTTCGCTTGCAACGCAGTCGTTCCGCGGAAAGCGGATCGGTCTGGACTGCGCAAACGGCAGTACCTGGCAGATCGCCAAGAGCGTTTTCGACGCGCTCGGCGCGGATACGTTTGTGATTCACAACACTCCGAACGGCGTGAACGAGAACCTGAACTGCGGTTCGACGCATATTGAATCACTGCAGAAGCTCGTCGTGGACGAACACCTTGACGCGGGCTTCGCGTTTGACGGCGACGCCGACCGCTGCCTTGCCGTGGATGAAAAGGGCAACGTCGTCAACGGCGACCACATCATGTACATCTATGCACGCTACCTCAAGGAGAACGATAAGCTGAAGAACAACACGGTTGTGACGACGGTCATGTCGAACTTCGGTCTCTACAAGGCGCTTGACGAACTCGGCATCGGCTACGAAAAGACGAAGGTCGGCGACAAATATGTGTATGAGAACATGCGCGAGAACGGCCATCTGATCGGCGGCGAGCAGAGCGGTCACATCATCTTCCTCAAGTATGCGAACACCGGCGACGGCGTTCTGACCGCGATCAAGATGATGGAAGTCATGCTGAAGAAAAAGACGACGCTGTCCGCGCTGGCCGCGCCGATGCACATGTATCCGCAGGTGCTGAAGAACGTCGTCGTCACGGATAAGGCGGAGACGCTCGCGTCCGAGGCGGTGCAGGCCGCCGTGAAGCAGGCGACGGAGGAGCTCGGCGCAAACGGCCGCGTTCTGCTGCGCGCCAGCGGCACCGAACCGGTTCTGCGCGTCATGTCCGAAGCGGACACGTTCGAAATCTGTGAACACCATGTCGACGCGATCATCGAAGCGATGAACAAGGCCGGCTATCTGATTCGGGTTAAGTAACGGGGGAGGAAACGGCTATGCTGACCATTCAGGATCTGTTTGATTTGAACCATACCCGCGCGGCGGCGCTGTTCGACGGGAAAACGTACCCGTGGGAAGCGCTCGCGGAGATCGGCGATTTCATCAAGGCGCTCGGCGCAACGCTGCCGGCGGAGGAGTTCGACCATCCGGCGGAGGACGTCTGGATCGCGAAGGATGCGACCGTGTTCGCGTCCGCGTATATCCACGGTCCCTGCATCATCGACCACGGCGCGGAGGTGCGCCAGTGCGCGTTCATTCGCGGCAACGCGCTGGTCGGCAAGAACGCCGTCGTCGGGAATTCCTGCGAGCTGAAGAACGCCGTTCTGTTCGACAACGTGCAGGTTCCGCACTTCAATTACGTCGGCGATTCCGTGCTCGGCTACAAGTCGCACATGGGCGCGGGCTCCGTTACCTCGAACGTCAAGAGCGACAAAACGCTTGTCGTCATCAAGGACGGTAAGGAGCAGGTCGAGACCGGTCGAAAAAAGGTCGGCGCGATGCTCGGCGATTTTGTCGAGGTCGGCTGCAACAGCGTGCTGAACCCCGGCACTGTGATCGGCCGGAACAGCCGCGTCTATCCGACGTCGTGCGTGCGCGGCGTAATCCCCGCAAATACGATCCGCCGGAACGACGGAACGCTGATCCCGATTCGGTAAAGGCAATTTTACGCGAAAAACCTGCGGGAATTGCGGGAATTGAAAAAATAACAGTTGACAAATGACGCGTATGTGGTTATAATAACACTTGCGTCGCGGGAATAGCTCATTTGGTAGAGCGCAGCCTTGCCAAGGCTGAGGTGGCGGGTTCGAGCCCCGTTTCCCGCTCCATTTTGCCTCCTTAGCTCAGCTGGCTAGAGCACCTGACTCTTAATCAGGGTGTCCAGGGTTCGAATCCCTGAGGGGGTACCATTTCGGAACGCTCGGACGCAGAGCGTTCCGAATCAATAAGCGCTTGTAGCTCAGTGGATAGAGTGCCCGGCTACGAACCGGTAGGTCGCAGGTTCGAATCCTGCCAGGCGCGCCAAAAAGTCCCTAAATGAGGGACTTTTTTTGATTTTCAATAGACTTTTTCAGCACGGTTTTTGAGTCGTTTCAGAGCTGATTTCAAATAAAATAGACGCAAAAAATAACCGGGAAATAGACCGGTTTATCGGACTGTAAGAATCCGTTTCATATTGTATCTCCTCTCTGCTGTGGATTATACCATGCGGATGCGGCGGAGTTGCGACAGAATTGTAAAAAACGGACGGGCCGGAGCAGCAAAACGCCGCGGACGATGCAGCCCGCGGCGATGTTGACAAGGGAGGTATGCAGTCTTACTCATCCGGCAAAAACGGCGCGACGGCCTGATTCGTCTGGAACATTTCCCGATAGGCGTAATAGCGCGGATGGTCGCGCCAGTCGAGACCGGTGGAGGAAACGGAAACCAGATCGAATTCCGCGTTCGGGAACGCGTCGATGACCGCCTGCAGACTTTCGGCGGAGCAGTGCTCCTGCGTCTGCTTGCCGATCCAGATGCGCTCCAGTTTCGTGCACGCCAGAAGCGGCGACAGGTCTTTCACTTTTGTGATGCAAAGATTGACGTCTATGAGATTCGAAAGATTGCCGAGCGGGGAAATATCCGTGACTTTCGTCAGAAACAGCTCCACATATTTCAGATTCGGCAGCTGACCGAGCGCGGAAATGTCGGCAAGCGAGCGATTCTCCGCAAGAATCAGCACCTGCAGCTTCTGCAGCGGCAGGATCCAGTCCAGAGAGCGGAGGTCGTTATGCCCCAGGTCGAGCGCGACAAGGTTCGTGCAGTACTGCAGGGGCGCGGCCTCCTTTTCCGTAAGCCGTTTTGTGTTCGTATCGCCGGCCATCGTCGAGAACGCGACCGCATCCGTGCGAAGCTGATACTTGCCCATGCGGATCGTCCAGACGATTCCCTTTTCAGGGTACCGGTCGCGGAGCGCGGCAAGCTGCGCGTCGGAAAGCGAGCAGAGGTTCATCTCCGTGGAGGTGACGCAGGGGAAATAGCGGAGTGCATCGGCGAACGCGTCGTAATCGGCAATCTGCGCGTTGTCAAAGTTCAATGCGGTCACGCCGGTATCGACCGGTTCACCGTTCAGCAGAACCGTGCGCAGAACGGCGATGTTTGGGTATGCGTCGCAGAGCGCATTGCCGTCCTGTTCGCTGATCCCGCTTTCCCTGAGGTCGATGGACTGCAGACGGGGGAGACAGGCGACGTACCCCGACAGGGCCTCGAAATCCGGCTCGGTCGAAAGGGTCAGGGTTTCGGCAAACGAATCGCACGCGCCGAACACCGGGTCGCTCCAAAGCACCCGAAGCGCGGGGTAGGCGGCGACGACGGATGCGACCGTCTCAAGGGACGTGCCCTCCGGCAGGGTCAGCGTTTGCAGCGCGGGCAGCGCGGAAAGAAGCGCGTCGAGCCGATCGATCGGGGCTTTCAGAACAAGCTCCGTCGCGGAGGCAGGCGAATCGCCGTCCGGAAAGGTTTCCGTCCAGAGCAGATTCGGGTACGATTCGCAAAAGGACAGGTAATCGAGATAACTCTCGGGATCGTCCTCCCACGACGCCGCAAATTCGACGTGGACTTCCTGCAGGGCGGGAAGCTGCGCGATCACGTTTTCCAGGCTGTCAAACGAAGCGACCGGCATCGTCAGGGAAATGCTTTCGGCGTCAGCCGGAATTTCTTCGCCGAACAGCGAAACCGGCTTCGGCGGCTCCGGCGTTGCAATCGCGATCACCTGCGGCGCATCGGTCGGCGCATCGGTCGGGGCATCGGTCGGCGCGGCAGTTTCGGGCGGCGCAACCGTCACACAGGCGAGGCAAAGCGTGAGAAGAATCAGCGGCAAAAAACGAATCTGTTTCATACGGTTCCTCCTGGAATCGGATCAAGACGTGATCGGTGCGCGATTATCGGCGCATCAGAGGGATGCGGACATAGCGCCCGCGAAACGGCACGGCGTAGGGATCGCGTTCCGTGCGCCGGTAGCGCGGCAGAATGCCGAAAAAGTACCGGAACATCAACCGCTGCGACCAACGGTAGACGTCGCCCGTGTCGATCTCCACGGAGCGGCAGGCGCGTTCGATTTCCCGTTTCGGGAACAACAGCGTCGTGACGTGCCGCAGCGTCCTTAGGCCCTGCGTCCAAAGATAGGCGTCGGCATGGTAACGGAGCTCGAACGTCATGCAGGGCACGGAAAACAGGAAGTCGTTCCCGAACGTTTCCCGATACCATGCAGCAAGCCGCCCCGCGCATCCGCGGAACAGCGTCCGTCCGCCGAAGCGATGAATGGCATTGTTCCAGTCCATGGGGGCAAGGGACAGGTCGATCCGAAATCCTTCCGGCAGCACCTTTGTGCAGGGGCGCAGCAGCGCGTCGATCGCTTCGGTTGTCAGGGCTTCTTTCTGTTTCATATTTACATCGTACCACAGCGCAGGGAAAGATGCAAGCGAAAGAAAAAGAAGCGCGAACGCTTCCTTTGGATTGCTGTTGAATTGTCCGGCGCGTCAGCCCTCGAAAATGCGGAGCAGTTCGAGGAAGTCCCGGATTTCGTAATCGGGGCGGTTTGCGTCGGTGATCGGCACGATGTGCCGCTGCTCGGGGGAGTGGAACAGAACGTTGACGCCGATACCCGCCTTGACGGCGCCGGGAATATCGGTGTCCAGATTGTCGGCGACGGAGGCGCAGCGATTCGGCTCGATGCCCATATCGTCGCAAGCCAGACGGTAGATCGCGTCGCCGGGTTTCCTTAGTCCGCAGACGGAGGAAAGCACGATCGTTTCGAATGCATCTTCGAGACGCTCCTCACGCAGCCATTGATTGACCTCGTAGTCCTCGCCGATCAGGTTGCTGATGATACCCAGCCGGTAGCCGCGTGCTTTCAGTTCGCGAACGACCTCCGTACCGTGCGAAACGGTCTGGCGGCGGCCCTTGGTCTTGCGAAACAGGTAGGTCAATTCATGACAATGCTGCTTCACCCAGGATTCCTCCAGTTCGGGCTGCAGAAACAGACCCCAAAGGAGCGCGTCCCCGACTTCGCGGCGGGTATTCACGGCCCAGGACTTATAAATGGAAAACCGCGTCGTCAGCTGACTGTAAAACGTTTCCACGTCCGCATCCGGACGGATCATTGCATGCAGTTCCCGCTTTGCCGCGTTTTGGAAGGCCGCATCCTTTATTTCAAGACGGAGGGTTCCGCCCAGGTCAAAAAAGATACCGTCTGTCTTTTTCATCTTCGAAGTTCTCCCGTAGTCGATCTGGTTCTGAAAAACACAGGGAGATTATACCATAGTTCGAAACGGGAGTGTGTAAGTTTTTCGCAAATCCTGCAACGCAAATGTTACATTTTTAACGAAAAAACCTTTGTTTCGTCAATTGTAATCCATATTCCGCTGTCCGCGCAGCCGTCCGGAGTGTCCGCCGTACAAAGACAAAGCAGCGCGTCCTCCGGCGCATCCGACGGATGAAGCTGCAGCAGACGTTTTTCGTCCGTATACAGCGCGCCCCGCACCTCGCAGCGAATCGCGCCTTGCGTGTCAGGCGCGACGACGGACAGCGCCGCATCCGGAATGCAGCAGGCCGCGGCCCCGTCCGTTTCCGGGAGCGACAGCGTCAGCGAAAGCGGCGGCAAGTGTGCTTGCTGCGCGTTGATCCGCTGCAGCGGGAAGATGTTGCGGTACCCGGCCAGTCGCGCGGCCGAAACGGTTTGCGGCGCGGTCAGAAGCGTTTCGATCGCGGCGATCGGCTCGGAGCGCCCGTCGTTCAGGACGGACACGCGCGGACAGAACAGCCGGATTTCGTCGCGCGCATGCGAAACGAACAGGACGTCGCCGGAATAGGATGCAAGCACGTTTTGCAGCTCCCACATCAGCTGGCCCTTCAGAAAGCTGTCCAGTGCGGAAAACGGTTCGTCCAGAAGCAGCAGCTCCGGTTTGCCGACCAGGATGCGGGCCAGCGCAGTACGCTGCTGCTGCCCGCCGGAGAGCGTTTTCGGGTATTGCTTCGCGACTTCCGTAAGCTGATAGGTCCGGAGCGCGGTCTGCACAACCGCACGCTTTTCGGCGCGGGAACCGCTGCGAACGCCGGCAAAAATGTTCTGCTCCACGGTCATGTTCGGGAACAGCGCGTACTGCTGAAACAGGTAGCCGACGTTTCGCTTCTGCGGAGGGAGGCAGATGCGTCGCTCGCTGTCGAACAGGACGCGCCCGTTCAGAACGATACGCCCCTTGTCCGGCCGCATCGTACCGGCGATACACTGCAGTGTAACGCTTTTGCCGCTTCCGGACGCGCCGAGCAGACCGAGCGGCGCCCCGTCGGTTTCCAAAGCGACCGCAAGGCGGAAGTCGCCGAGTTTCTTTTCAATGGATACCGAAAGCGCCATGGTTACGCCCTCCTGCCGCCGAGGCGCTGCCGCCGTTCCAAAAGATTCATGACGAGCAAAACGACCGCGGAAATAGCGATGTTCACAAACACCCATTTCAGCGCAAGCGCGTCGTCGTTCGTCCGCCAAAGCTGGTAGACCGTCGTTGAGATCGTCGCCGTCCGGCTCGGCGTATAGCCGGCAATCATGCTGGTCGCGCCGTATTCGCCGAGCGCGCGCGCAAACGCAAGCACCGTACCGGCCAGAATACCCTGCCGGCAGTACGGCATCCGGATGCGCCAAAAGACGTAGGCGTTCGATTTGCCGAGCGTTCTTGCCGCGTCGGCCAGCGTTTCGTCAAAGGATTCAAAGGCCCCGCGCGCAGTGCGGTACAGCAGCGGGAAGATGACCACGGCGGTCGCGATGATCGCGCTTTGCCAGTTCATCGTCAGACGCATACCGAACAGATCGCTGAGCAGCATCCCGACGGGGCGTTTCGGGCCGAGCAGACGCAGCAGCAAATAGCCGACGACCGTCGGCGGCAAAACGAGCGGCAGCGTCAGAAACACGTCCAGTACGCCTTTCAGAATGCGGGGCAGCCGCGCAACATAATACGCGGCGAAAATGCCGATGAAGAACACGATCAGCGTCGCAAGCAGCGCGATTCGCAGGGAGTTAAGCAGCGGAAACCAGTCCATAGATCATTCCTGTTCGAAAGAATTGCCCGACAATGTGCCGGTCGGGGAAACGGTTACTCGGACAGCGCGGTGAACCCGACGCTTTCAAAGATCGCGGCGGCTTCCGGGCCCTGCAGATAGGCCAGGAAGGCTTTCGCTTCGTCCGGGTGCTTCGAAATGTTCAGAACGGCGGCGGGGTAGATGACCTGTCCGCACATCTCTTTTGTTGCGGTATCGACGATCGTCAGCTTGGCGGAAAACGCGTCCGTCGCATAGATGACGCCGCAGTCGGCAGCCGCTTCAAAAACCTGCGCGGCGACCTCTTTCACGTTTGAACCGTAGGTCAGTTTTTGCGCGACAGCCGCTTCGTCGACGCCGTAGAACGCGAAAATCTTTTGCGTGTACTGCCCGACCGGCACGTCGGCGTTGCCGATCGCGAGCAGCAGATCGCTGCCCTGCAGCCGCGCGATCAGGTCGTCAAAGGACGAAACGCCCTTCGGATTCCCGTCCGGAACGACGAGCGCAACCTTGTTTTCGAGCAGATTGACGCGCGTGCCCTGCAGCACAAAGTCCAGCCCGTCCGGGTTGGCCTCGGCGCTTGCGGAAGCGTCCAGCTGGTTCATCTGCTTCGGCGCGGCGGACAGGAACAGGTCGCATTCCGCGCCTTCCTGAATCTGCTTTTTCAGCGTGCCGGAGGAGTCAAAGCTGAACACCAGCGTCACGTTCGGCGCAACGGCCTTATAGGCCTCGGCAATTTCGGTCAGCGTCTCGGTCAAAGAGGCCGCGGCAAACACGACCAGCTCCACCGTTTCATCCTTTTGGACAGAGGGCGCCGCCTGCGCCGTGCAGCCGAGCAGAAGGATACAAACCAAAACCAATGCGATCATTTTTTTCACATGGGAACCCTTCTTTCGTTATTCTGATTTTGTGATAACGTTATTTTCTAAAATGAATAACGCTTTTCTGCATCATAGCACCGGTGCGCGTTTTTGTCAATCGAAAGCGTAAAAACCGGTTAAAATGCGGAACAGATCGGTTGTTTTTCGGTTGTTTTTTTGCGAGACAGGACGCGTGCGGGGCAACTTTTGCTTGACAGCCGCTGCCGCCGTCGCTATAATCAAGGCAAAGCTGTGATCGGAAGAGTATCCGCCGCCGTTTCGTTGCAGAGAGCGCGTCCCCGGCTGCAAGGCGCGTACGGAATCGGAGGAGAAAGACGCCCGGGAGCTGCGCGTCGGCAATGGCGCGCCGCAATTCTGCGTTACGGAATCGAGTGCGTGAGCAATCACGAAACAGGGTGGCACCGCGGGCTTTCCGTCCCTATGATGGAAGGTTCGCGTTTATTTTTGGAAACGGAGGCACAAAATGGCTTATAAAGCGCCGAAAGGAACGAAGGACGTATTGCCGGAGGAAAGCTATCGCTGGCAGTATCTCGAATCGACCGTGCGGAACATCGTTCGCAAGTACGGTCTTTTGGAAGCGCGCACCCCGTGCATCGAGCATACGGAGCTGTTTTTGCGCGGCGTCGGCGGAACGACCGACATCGTGCAGAAGGAGATGTATACCTTTACGGATAAGGGCGACCGGAGCATCACGCTGAAGCCGGAGGGAACGGCGGGCGCGGTGCGCATGTTCGTCGAAAACGGCCTGTTTTCGGAAGCACAGCCGACGAAGATGTATTACCTGTATTGCCCGGTGTTCCGGTACGAACGTCCGCAGGCGGGCAGACTGCGCGAGCATCACCAGTTCGGCGTAGAAGTGTTCGGCGCGCCGCAGCCCTCGGCGGATGCGGAAGTGATCGCGCTTGCGTCCGAGATTTTCGAAACGATCGGCGTGCATGATCTGACGATCAAGCTGAACAGCATCGGCTGTCCGAAATGCCGCGGTCGGTATCAGACGGCGCTGCGCGAATACCTTGCCGGCCGGTACGACGAGCTGTGCCCGGACTGCAAATCGCGGTTCGAGGCGAATCCGCTGCGAATCTTAGACTGCAAGGTTCCGTCCTGCAGGGAGATCGTCGCCGCCGCGCCGCATACGATGGATTACGTTTGCGACGAATGCCGCGCGCACATGGACGGCCTGACCAGGCTGCTCGACGCGATCGGCGTGCGGTACGAGCTGGATCCGATGCTGGTGCGCGGACTGGACTACTATACCAAGACCGTGTTTGAGATCGTTTCCGGCATGCCCGGCGCGCAGGGAACGCTTTGCGGCGGCGGACGGTACGACGGGCTGATTCAGGAGCTCGGCGGCCCGGCGCTTCCGGCGGTCGGGTTCGGCCTCGGCATGGAACGGCTGCTGCTGATTATGGAGCAGCTCGGCGTCGAAGTCGAAAAGCCGCAGCGGTACGACGTGATGCTGCTCGGCCTCGGCGACGCGGGAAAGGAAAAGGCGTTCGTCCTGTGTCAACAGCTTCGCGCCGCGGGACTTGCCGCCGATACCGATCATGTCGGCCGCAGCGTCAAAGCGGGCATGAAGTTTGCCGACAAGGTCGGGGCGGCCAACGTTCTGGTGATCGGGGACAATGAGATCGCCGAAAACCGGGCGGTTTTGAAGAACATGAAGACGGGGGAGCAGCGTGAGACTGCGCTCACCTCCGAGAGTATTGCAAATCTTTGGAAAGAATCCAGATAACGGAGAGGTAACAGTATGGGAGAGTTTTTGAACGGCTGGAAACGCACCTGCTATTGCGCGGAGCTCGGCAGAGCCGACGCGGGCAGGGAAGTGACTTTGATGGGCTGGGTGAACGTTCGCCGCGATCTCGGCGCGCTGATCTTTGTGCAGCTGCGCGACCGTTCCGGCCTGATGCAGGTCGTGTTTGATCAGGGAACGCTGTCGGCGGAAGACTACGCCCGCGCTTCGTCGATCCGCTCGGAATACGTGCTTGCCGTGCGCGGAACGCTTGCCGTTCGCGCGGCGATCAATCCGAACATGCCGACCGGCGAGGTCGAAGTGCTCGTGAAGGAATTCAAGATCCTGTCCGACGCCGAAACGCCGCCGATCGACACGAGCGACGCGTGCAACGCGTCCGAGCTTTTGCGGCTCAAATACCGCTATCTCGACCTGCGCCGTCCGTGCATGCAGAAGAATCTGATCATGCGCAGCAAAATCGCCAACATTGCGCGGAACTACTTCAACGAAAACGGGTTCATCGATATCGAAACGCCGGTGCTGACCAAGAGCACGCCCGAAGGCGCGCGCGACTATCTGGTGCCGAGCCGCGTCCATCCCGGCGCGTTCTACGCGCTGCCGCAGAGCCCGCAGCTGTTCAAGCAGCTTCTGATGCTGTCCGGTTTCGACCGCTACATTCAGATTGCGCGCTGCTTCCGCGATGAGGACCTCCGCGCCGACCGGCAGCCGGACTTCACGCAGATCGACCTGGAGATGTCGTTCGTCGAAGAAGACGACGTTATGACGATGAACGAGGGCTTCTTGAAGCGTCTGTTCAAGGAAACGCTCAATTACGACGTACAGCTTCCGCTGCCGCGCATCAAGTGGATCGACGCGATGAACCGGTACGGTTCCGACAAGCCCGATACGCGCTTCGACATGGAACTGAAGGACCTGTCCGACGCCGTGAAGAACTGCGGCTTTTCCGTGTTCCAGAACGCGCTGGCAAACGGCGGCAGCGTCCGCGGCGTGGTGGCGAAGGGCGCTTCCAAGCAGTTCAGCCGCAAGGAAATCGACGCGCTCGGCGAGTTCGTCAAGACGTATCGCGCCAAGGGGCTTGCGTGGATGAACTGGAAGGAAGAGGGATTGCAGTCCCCGATCGCCAAGTTCCTGACCGAGGACGAAATCAAGGCGATCGCCGCGGCGGCCGACTTTGCGCAGGGCGACGTGCTGTTCATCGTCGCGGATAAGAACAACGTCGTCTGGCAGGCGCTCGGCGCGCTGCGTCTGAAGCTGGCGGACAAGCTGAACCTGATCCCGGAAGGGAAGTACAATCTGCTTTGGGTTACCGAGTTTCCGCAGCTCGAATGGAGCGAAGAGGAAGAACGCTTCGTCGCCATGCACCATCCGTTCACGAGCCCGATGACCGAGGACATTCCGCTGCTCGATACCGACCCCGGCGCCGTTCGCGCAAAGGCGTACGATATCGTCCTGAACGGCAACGAGATCGGCGGCGGCTCGATCCGAATCCATTCGTCCGAGCTGCAGGCAAAGATGTTCGAGGTGATCGGTCTGACGCATGAGCAGGCCGAAGCACGGTTCAAGTTCCTGCTCGAAGCGCTGAAGTACGGCACGCCGCCGCACGGCGGAATGGCGTACGGTCTCGACCGGCTGGCGATGCTGATCTGCGGCACGCCGTCGATCCGCGACGTCATCGCGTTCCCGAAGGTGCAGAACGCGTCCTGCCCGCTGACGAACGCGCCGGATCCCGTGGACGAAAAGCAGCTGCGTGAACTGCACATCGCAGTCACGGAAAGAGAATAATCGAACCCATCCGATACGGCTTGCCGCACTTTGGCAAGCCGTATTTTGCTGTATGGAATCGCAGGATGCGCACATACTACCGAAAAAAGGAGAAACCCAAATGGATTACGGAACGCAGACGATCGGCTGTGAAGTGAATAATTGCGTCTTTCACGGCAGCGGAAACTTTTGCAGATTGAACAGCATCACGGTGCGCCCGACGCATCGGAGCTTTTCGGGAACGACCGGCGAGAGCTTTTGCGGCAGCTTCTCACCGCGCGGCTGACACCTGCCGTGACAACAGAATCGTAAAAAAACAACCATGGGCAATTGTCCATGGCTGTTTTGATGACAGGCGTTTTACAGCGCCGCAAAGATGCGCGCGCCTTTGGTGTCGAGCCAGCGCAGCAGGAGCAGCGCCGCCGTGCCGAACAGAACGGTGCAGACCAGCAGATACAGCGGCGCGCCGAGCAGGAACCCGACGAGAAAATACAGTCCGCCGAATACCGCGCAGAGGAGCCAGCTGCCGAACAGAGCAATGGCGACCGCGCCGCTTTGCTTGATCGGATACAGCTCGTTCGTCCAGTTCAGCATCGGCATCTTTACGCCGACAGCCGTGGCGGCGATGGCCGAGAAAGCCGCGTAAACGACCGGCGTCACGAGAACCGCCAGCTTTTCGGGGATCGAAACGGGAAGCACAATCGCGACGCAGACGGACGCAAACAGCATCGGCACACAGGTGAGCAGCAATTGCACGGAGGCCTTTGCGCGAAGCACCGTCTTTGCCGCGACCGGCAGGGATTGCGGAATCCAAAGGCTCTTGCCCTCCAGCGAGACGGAGGGGGAGGCCATGTCGTTCATCGAAGAAAGCAGACAGAGCGCGAAGCAGAGCAGAACGGTCACGGAACCGGGGATGACGGCCAAAGCGCCGTTCAGGGCTTCGAAAACCGTCCGTCCCATAATCAGGAACGCGACGCCGGCGGCCGGTAAAAGGAGAACGCCGAGACCGCAGTTCAGCATGTAGTTCGGACTGGACGTGAAACGGCCGAATTCCTTGCCGAGGATTGCGGCGAACACGCCCTTCCGCTTCACGCGCCGTTCGACGTAGCGCACCTTGTCCACGGTTCCGGACGCTGTCGCAATGCCCAGGAAGCTCCGGGAAAGCAGAATCCAGATCAGCGCGGTCAGCAGCGCCGCGGCGGCGGTGAAGATCGCGGCGGCAAGCCAGTCGCCCTCGCCGATCCGGCCGAACAGGTAAAGCGCATACGCGCCGCTTTTGATGCTTGCGCCGTACTGCTCCGCGTTGGCAATCAGATCGCGGATCATGTCCTGCGCCTTGAAATACACGAAGTAGTAGGCGCCGATGCCGAGCAGCGCGATGAATACGGTCAGAAAGCTCTTGCGTTTCAGCTTCACGCTGATTTTTGCGAGCACCCAGCCGAGGCCGCAGGAGAGAAGCAGCACGGTCACGGTCACGATGCAGTACAGCAGCAGACCGCAGATCAGCCGCGCAAAGGTGATGCCGTTGACGATCCAGTAAACGGCCAGCATCGGGACCAGCACGGTCGACGCGTACAGCGTGCCGAGCAGATACACGTTGAGAAGCCGCGAAGCGATGATCGTGCGCACCGGAATCGGCAGCGACAGCAGCAGATCGTTGTCCTTGGCGCAGTACAGGCCGGAGAACGTGTTGAACACGCTGCCGAACGCGCCGAGCACGATGGCAATGCCGCACAGCAGCAAAAAGTACAGCCAGTTCATCCCGACTTCGGAGAGGCCGAGACTCAGCGTCACGGAGAGGACGGTGAACATCCCGCCGAGCATGCCGACGATGATGGCGAAAAAGAAGATGAACCATGCGACGATCGCGCCCTTGGAGCGCATCCGGTTCTTTTTCGCGTCAAAGAAGTAGCTGCGAAAGACCTCCGTGAACTGCTTTTTCAAAAGGAGCCACAGCATTTATTCCGCCTCCAGCTCCAGGAAGACTTCTTCCAGGCTGTCGTCGCCCTTCACTTCTTCCATCGTGCCGGCCTTGATCAACCGGCCCTGCTTGATGATCGCAACCTTGTCGCACAGCTTTTCCGCGACTTCCAGAACATGCGTCGAGAAAAAGATCGCGCCGCCGTTATCGCAATGCTCGCGCATCATTTCCTTGAGCAGATGCGAGGCCTTCGGATCGAGACCGACAAACGGTTCGTCCATGACGATCAGCTTCGGGGCGTGCAGCCACGCGGCGATGACGGCCAACTTTTGCTTCATGCCGTGCGAATACGCGGAGATCGGCTGCCCGAGGTCGCCGGTCAGCTCCAGAAGCTCGGCGTATTTCTGAATGCGCTCCTGCCGGACGGCGGTCGGAATGCCGTACACGTCCGCGATAAAGTGCAGGAACTTGACGCCGCTCATGTAGTCGTACAGATCCGGATTGTCCGGGATATAGGCCAGCTTGCGCTTGCATTCGAGCGGATTGTCCCGAATCGAGTCTCCGTCAATGAAAATCTGCCCCGCATCGAACTGCAGAATGCCGACGACGCTTTTGAGCGTCGTGGTTTTTCCCGCGCCGTTGTGGCCGATAAACCCGTAAATCTCGCCCGGCTGAATGTGCAGCGACAGATCGTCCACAGCCGTTTTCTTGCCGTAGCGCTTCGTAAGATGTTCAATCTTCAGCATATTGTTCGTTCCTTTCCTGCATGCGGGAAGGGGCGCGGCCCCCTCCGATTTGTAATGCAACAAGTGTTACATAACGATTGAATTATAAGATTTTTTCGGTCGGCTGTCAATAGCGGCGACTGTCCGCTTTCCTTTTTCGCAGCTGTGTGGTACAATCATGCTGTCAAGCGGAAAGGAGCGCGCCATGCTGTATACCAATGCCGATGTGTTTTTGCCGGACGGATTCCGGCGCTGTGCGTTTCGGGCAGAGAACGGGGTATTTGCGGCCATATTGCCGGATACCGACGGCGCGGACGGCGTCGACCTTGCTGGGGCGAAAGTATTGCCGGGGCTCGTTGACCTGCACGTCCACGGCTGCATGGGCGCGGATTGCTCCGACGGCGACCCTGCCGGGCTGCACAGGATTGCCGCGTACCTTGCCGCGCACGGAATCACTTCCTTTGCGCCGACGACGACCACGACGCCGCTCGCTGCGCTTTCGGACGCGCTTGCGGCAATCCGGGACGCTGCAGAGCACCCGACGGCGGGCGAAGCGCGGATCGCGGGCGCGCACATGGAGGGCCCTTTTTTGTCCGAGCGGCGCAAAGGGGCGCAGAACGGTATGTATTTGCGGCAGCCGGATGCGGATCTGTTCGCAGAGCTGCAGGCGGCAAGCGGCAACCGGATTCGGATCGTTGACGTCGCGCCGGAGCTTCCGGGCGCGATCGCGTTTGCGAAAACGGTTTCCGGACATTGTACGGTCTCCGCGGCGCACACGGATGCGGATTACGACACGGCGAAGGCGTTCTTTGCCGCCGGCGCAACGCACCTAACACACCTGTTCAACGCGATGCCGCCGATCCATCACCGCGCGCCCGGCGTGATCGGCGCGGCAAGCGAAACCGATTCCGTCGTAGCGGAGCTGATTGCAGACGGGTTTCACGTGCATCCGAGCGCCGTCCGTATGGCGTTCCGGCTGTTTCCCGACCGGATTTGTCTGGCGTCCGACGCGCTGCGGTGCTGCGGGATGCCGGACGGCGCATATTCGCTCGGCGGACAGCCGATCGTCCTTGCCGACGGCGTCGCGCGGCTTTCGGACGGCACGCTTGCCGGATCGGCGACGAATCTGTTTGCGTGCATGCGGCGCGCCATCCGCTTCGGCATTCCCGAAGCAGCGGCAATCCGGGCGGCGACCGCCGTTCCCGCGCGGCAGCTCGGGCTCTATGATCGCATCGGCTCGATCGAAGTCGGCAAGGCGGCGGACTTCCTCGTTTGCGATCAGGACCTGCGCCTGCGCCGCGTCGCGCTCGGCGGTACGTTCCTTTGAACAACAAAAAACCGGAGACAATGCTCCGGCACGGAAATACATGGACGCAACGGTGGTGGGTGCGCGGGTCGCGCTCGCGTGAGACCGCCTGTGAGCAATCACCGAAGAATGGAGGCAAATTGTCACGGATGGCAACTGCCCACAGGCGTTGTGCGGCGGGGAAGACCCATCGCTGCTCACGATTGCATTGTACCATGCCGCCTTGCGCCGCGCAAGACACGTAAAGAATGTGTAACAGAAGGTTCACGGGCGGTTCACAAGCGGGACATTTTTCGGTTTACAGGTTACAGATGACAGGTTACAGTTTGCAGTCGAAAGGAGAGACAGAATGAAGATCAAAGGACTGTTGCAGGATATCGGCGGGGCGTCGCGCGTCACCAAAGCGCGGCTCGGCGCGATGCGTTCGGCTTCGCTTGTAGCGGACACGTTCGACCCGATCGGCGCGGTGGCCGAGGAATGGCACCCGAGCGTACTCCGTTTGGTCGTGACGGAAATCCGATCCGCCGGGCCGACGGCGAAAACGGTGCGGCTGCAAAAAGCAGGCGGCGGAAAGCTGCCGCCGTTCTATGCCGGACAGTTCATTTCCCTTGCGTTTGTGTTGGATGGGCATGTTCTTTGCCGCCCGTATTCGATCTGCTCCGCGCCGTTTGAAGCGCGTCGGGAGCCGGGGTACGTGGAGATTACCGTGCGTCGCAAGGCCGACGGGTTGGTTTCCGACTACGTCAACGACCGGCTGCAGGTCGGCGACCGGCTGCAGGGGAGCATGGGCCACGGGCAGTTTTTCTATGAGCCGCTGCGCGACGCGAAACGGATCGTCGGACTCGCGGTCGGCGTCGGGGTTACGCCGTTCCTGTCGATGGCAAAGGAGATCCGAAACGGGACGCTGGATGCGGATCTGACGATTCTGTACGACGCTTCGACGGAGGACATTATCCGCAAGGACGAACTGGATGCGCTTGCCTGCGGTCGCGTCCGCGTCGTGTATGTACGGCCGGAAGACCGTGACGCAGACGGACGGTTGTCGGCGGACTGCATTCGACAGTTCAGCGAGGGCGACACGAGTTATTTCCTCTGCGGTCCGCAGGAAACGGTGCAGGGCCTGCGGGAAGAGCTGAAAGCGTGCGGCGTTCCGGCACGGCGCATTCGGGCCGAAGTGACCGGACAGCCGACAGACATCGCACAGGCGGCGGGGTATCCGGCGGAACAGAAAAACGAGACGTATCAGCTGACAGTTGTGCGCGGCGTCCACCGGGACGTGATCCCGGCGAAGGCGAGCGAATCGCTGGTTGTTGCGTGTGAACGCGCCGGCATCCTTTTGCTGACCGATTGCCGCAGCGGGGCCTGCGGGTTCTGCCGCACGAAAGTCCTGCAGGGAAAGTACTATGTCTGTCCGGAAAACGACGGCCGCCGCGCCGCGGACAGGGAGTTCGATTACGTCCACGCCTGCGCGACCTATCCGCTGTCCGATATGACGATCAAGATTCCGATTGTGTAAGGGAATGATTTTGGGAAAACTTCGTTTTCCGAAAAGAATCCATCACGAATGTTCGATGCAAAGGAGAAACCATGAAAAAACGTATTCTTGTCTTGCTTCTTGGCGCTTTCTGCATGTTGCTCATTGGTTGTACATGCTATCCGGCGCCTGAAAAACCGATTCTGTATTTCTATCCGGAGGAGGAAACGGTCGTCAGCGCAAAGCTGGAATTGAACGGACGGCTGACGTGCGCCTATCCGGAACATGGGGAGTACGGATGGCAAAACTATCTTGCATATCCGGACGGTACGCTGGTTTCGCAGGACGGAAAAACGTATTATGCGCTGTACTGGGAGGGCGAAATCGACGCTTCGTTCGATTTCTCGCAAGGATTCTGCGTCGAAGGCGATCGTGTTGCCGACTTCCTTGCGGAGACCTTATTGCGCCTCGGACTGAATGAACGCGAAGCGAATGAGTTCATCATTTATTGGCTGCCGCAGATGCAGGGGAATCCCTATAATCTGATTTCCTTCCAGTCAGAAGCCTACACGGACAATGCGAAACTGATCCTTTCGCCGGAGCCCGAAACCCTGATCCGCGTCTTTATGGCGTGGAAAGCGCTGGACACGCCGGTTGCAATCGAGCCGCAGACGATCGTAACGCCGGAACGAACCGGCTTTACGGTTGTGGAATGGGGCGGCTGCAAGGTGGGGTAATTCAAACAGGATATTTCACGCCATACAAAGAGGAGAAATGCAGCATGGAAAAGGCAGAAGTTTTCAACTTTATTGCGAAACAGAAGACGGCGTTTCTGGCATCTGTCAACGAGCAGGGGTATCCGGTTGTGCGGGCGATGCTCGCGCCGCGAAAGATCGAGGGAAACGAGCTCTATTTTTCGACGAATACTTCCTCCAAAAAGATTCGGCAGTATACCGAAAACAACAAGGCGTGCGTGTATTTCTATAAACGCGGACTTTTCCGATATCAGGGCGTCGGCATCTTCGGGGAGATGGAAATCTGTACCGATCAGTCGACCAAGGAATCCGTCTGGCGGCCCGGCGACAAACTGTTTTATCGACAGGGTGTGACGGACCCCGATTATTGCGTCCTGAAATTCAAGTGCGAGAAAGCGGAATACTATTGCGATCTCAAGACCGGGACGATTGTATTCTGACGGACCGATTTGCGATATTCTGAATAAGACAAACAGGTTATAACAACGAAGGAACAGTTCGTGGACATGGAACTGTTTCTTCGAATCCCGGCCGGGGCGTATCCCAGTTGCCCGCCGTTGCGCGGATGTTAACCCGCGTTGCTTGCGGCAGCGGCATAATCGCGATACAATCGGGCCAACCAAAACAGGGAGGCGCAAATCATGTTGCACGAAAACATCAAACATCGCCGAAAGGCAAAAGGGCTGTCGCAGGAAGAACTCGCCGTCAAGCTGAACGTCGTTCGGCAGACCGTATCGAAGTGGGAGAACGGGTTATCCGTTCCGGACGCAGGCATGCTGATTCTGCTGGCGGACGAACTGGATACGTCCGTGAGCGCGCTGCTCGGAGAAACCGCAGCCGAACCGGCGGCGGACGACGTCAAGACGCTTTCCGAGAAGCTGGAAGTCATCAATCTGCAGCTTGCCAAAAGAAGCGCGGCAAAGGTGAAAGCGATTCGCTGGGTGCTGATCGCCGTCTGCGCGCTGATCGTATTGGTGTTCGCTGCACTGATCGCGATGAACAGCGCCTATCTGAACTGGGATTACAGCAACCCGGAATTGGCGGCAGCGGGAACGATCCTGCACGGCTTCGAATTCCTGTTTGTCCGGCTCGCCCCGATTGTATTCCTGGCTTCGGTCGTCGGCGTCATTCTGACCTACCGAAAGCGATAATCTCCGACCGGGAAACCGCGGAGCGCTTTCACAGCAAATATGCAGACGGTCATCCGGCGCTGCCGGAGGGCCGGAACCGGCTGCTCTGACGCATCGCTGACAGGGGGCGGGAAGTTTTCATTCCCAAACCGGAACAGATGCGGTAAAATGACAGCAGTACATGGGGAGGGAGAACGATGTTCGGAAACGCAAGAAACGGAATTGCAGAGATCGGCGATACGGTCATGCGGTATGCGTCGTTCGGAACCGGCAAAAAGGCGCTGGTGCTGCTGCCGGGGCTTTCGGACGGCTTGGCGACGGTGCAGGGGAAGGCGGCGCTGCTTGCCGGCCCGTACCGGCTGTTTTTCGACCGCTACACGGTATATTTGTTCAGCCGCAAAGAGAAAATGCCCGCGGGGTATTCCATCCGCGGGATGGCGGAGGATCAGGCGACGGTACTGAAAACGCTCGGGATCGACCGCGCGTGCGTGATGGGCGTTTCGCAGGGCGGCATGATCGCGCAGTATCTTGCGATCGACCATCCCGAACGCGTGGAAAAGCTCGTCCTTGCCGTGACCGCGCCGTGCAGCAGTCCGATGATCGCGGCGAACGTCTCCCGCTGGGTCGATATGGCGCAGCGGGGCGCGCACAGGGAGCTGATGATCGACACGGCGGAGAACAGCTATTCGGAAGCGCGGCTGAAGAAAATGCGCAAGCTCTATCCGCTGATCGGCCTGCTCGGCAAGCCGAAAACATACGAGCGCTTTTTCCGCAACGCCGACGCGATCCTGCAGTTCGACGCGCTTTCCGATCTTGAAAAGATTCCATGTCCGACGCTGATCCTTGCGGGCGAACAGGACAGGACGGTCGGCGTTGAGGCCTCCCATATTCTTCACAATCGTATCGCCAACAGCGATCTGTTCGTTTATCCGGGCCTCGGTCACGCCGCCTTCGAGGAAGCCCCCGACTTCAACCGGCGCGTCTTCGATTTCCTGGAAAGCAACTGATTCGCGTAATTCGTTTTGCAGCGGCAGTTCCCGTTTGCCGCACGCGGAATAACCATCCGCAAGGGATGGCTTTTGACGGCGGTAAGACAAAGCTGTTATCGGTATCGTTGACGGTTCATTCAAATAAGGGGAGCTGTGTTTGCCGGTCCGCAATCTCGGCAATATAGCGAAAGCATTCGTCCGGATCATGGATCACGCGATGCTTTTCACATTCGGCATGAAAGATCCGCATCAGCCGCTCGTTATCCGGACTGTTGACTTCATACGCGTCGCCGTACTGCCTGCGGTAACGCCCGGACAGCCCCGGAAAATGCCGATCCAGCGCGCGGTAATAGTATTCCCGATCGCCGCTCCGCAAGGTCATGCCCGCGTTCCAGCAGACGATTCCCTTCACGCCCGCGTCAAAGCAACAGTCGAGGATGGCTCTGAGATTTTCCTCCGTGTCGGTCAGAAACGGCAGGATCGGCGTCATCCAGACGACCGTGGGGACGCCCCTCTTTTGAAACGCTTTCAATACTTCGTACCGGCGTGCGGTCGTGCAGACGTTGGGTTCCAGAATGCGGCTCAATCCTTCGTCGGCGACTGTCAACGTCATCTGCAGAACGCTTTTTGTCTTGCGGTTGATGCTCTCAAACAGGTCGATATCCCGTAAAACAAGATCGGATTTTGTGTGGACCGATGCGCCGAAGCCGTATTGATCGATCAGTTCCAAAAACCGCCGCGTCAGTTTCAACTCCTTCTCGCACGGCTGATAGGGATCGCTCATCGAACCCGTCGAGATCACGATCTTCTGCCGCTTCTTCTGCAGCAGCGCTTCCAAAAGCGCCGGCGTGTTCTGCTTGACTTCGATATCCTCGAACGGATGGGTAAACTGATAACACGTGCTTCTGCTGTCACAGTAAACGCAGCCGTGCGCGCACCCGCGATAGATGTTCAGGCCGTTCGGCCGGCTCAGCGCAGCTTTCGCATCGACAAAGTGCATCGTTTTCCTTCCTCCCGGTCCATGCTGTTTTTCTGCCGTGTTTATCCGATCGCGCAGATCGCGTACAAATCCTCAAAGCAAATCTTCTCGTCGTCCACGCGAAGAAATCGGTAGGGACGGTTGATCTCGGTGACGATACCGGAGCGCTCCCGGTCGTGAAAGTCGGCATAGTAGGAAAGAAAGACCTTCGAGCCCTTCTCGACCTTGCGGAGCGTTTCGTTGATCTGCTCGCGATCTTCCTCAGATATTCCGTGTTTCGGGACGCGGGAATGGCGTTCCTCCCGATCCCGCAGGGCTTCCGCGAGCCCCTTCATCGCGTCAAACGGGGCGAACTGTTTCGCCCTCTGCTCTCGCATCATCATAGCCTGCTCTGTGCCCTCCGATAAAACCGTTCCGTTCCCGCTGCGTTCCGACCGTTTTCAGGTTAATGCCGCGCAGCACCGCGTTCTTGCCGAACCGGTCCCGAATCTCCAGAACCGCGCGTTCCGCCGCCTTCTCTTTGTCCACCGCCGCCCAGTCGGTGAACAGGTCGTAGCCCTCGCAGCCCTCGTAGTGCACGTCGGCAAACGCGATCCCGAGGTGCCGGATCATCAGGCTGCGGGCCACGATTTCCCGATACTTCTCTTTCACAAGCGGTTCAATGATCGAGCTGAGCTGCGTCGCATACGGCAGCTTGATCGTCGCCTTGGCGGCCGGATACGATTCGTTGCGCGAGTAGCCGACAAAGATGCAGACCGTCTTTGTAATCACCTTTCGCTTGTACAGCTCCAGACAGCCGTGGATCGCCATCTCCGCCAGCACGATCTCCGCTTCGTCATAGTAATAGTCGCGGGGAAGGATCTGCGTGAACGAAACGGAGTGGCTCTTGCTGCGGTAGCTCTTGATGTCCTCCATCCGGCACGATTCCCGGCCCCACGCATGGTCGATCATCAGCTCCGCGTTGATCCCGAAGGTGCGGTACAGCATTTCTTCCGGCGCGTGGGCGATGTCGCGCATCGTAAAGATGTTGCGCTTGGCAAGCCGTGCCGCCGTCCCGTGCGCAATGCCCCAAAAGTCCGTGAGCGGCGCGTGATCCCAAAGCTGTTCCCGGAACAGTTCTTCCGTCAGGAACCCGATGTGGTCCTTCGCTTTCTTTGCGGTGAGGTCCAGCGCGATCTTCGCCAGGTACAGATTCGTGCCGACGCCGGCGGTCGTCGGTATGTGCAGCTTGTTCAGAATCTCGTCCATCAAAAACTTCGCAAACCCCTTCGGATCGCGGCAGTACTGCGGATATTTGGAGATATCAATGAACGCTTCGTCGATCGAATAGACGTGAATGTCTTCCGGCGCGAGGTAGTCGAGGTACAGCGCGTAGATATCGGCACAGTAGTCCACATACAGCTGCATCCGGGGCAGGGCGATTTCATAGGGAATATCCTTCGGAATATCGGACAGCCGACAGCGATTGTGCACGCCGAGCGATTTCAGGTGCGGACTGATCGCCAGACACAGCGCGTTCTTGCCGCGCGACGGATCGGCGACGACGAGATTCGTTTCAAAGGGGTTTAACCCGCGTTCCGCACACTCAATGGAAGCATAGAAACACTTGCCGTCGATACAGAGATAGTACCGCTGCGACGCATCCATGTTCCTCACGCTCCTTACTCCGATTCGTGCATTTTCTCCCGCAAATCATGCAGACTCTTGTCGTACTGCGCCTTAGACAGCGCGCCCCTTTGCAAAAAGGCGTCCAGCGTTTCCTTCTGCTGCAAATACAGCAAATGCCGCTTTTCCGCGTCCGTTCCGCCCGGCATGGTCTGTACGGGCTCTTTCAGCGTGATCCGTTTTTCCATCGGGATTCCTCATTTCTTCCAAAGCAGCGGATCGTCCTCCGCAACGGCACCCGGCTCCGCGACGCCGAGCACGCGCCCGACCAGATACACGTTCGTATCCCCGTCGAATCGCATGACCGGATACTTCGGATTCAGCGAATGCAGCCCGTCTTCCCGGTATTCCTTGATGTACAGCTCGTTCCCGACAATGAAAGCGCCGACTTCGCCGAACTGCAGCGGGGACCCGTCCGGAATCCGTTTGACCAGCACCAGATCGCCGCTGTGGTACTGCGGCTCCATACTGTCGCCGTTGACCTTGAAAACGCAGTCCGCCTGCAAAACGGCGGGGGACGCATACAGGCGGATCGGCTCCGAATCGCTTTCGAACTCGGACGGATCGCCGAACCCGGCCGCCAGCGACTTGCCGTACAGCGGCAGCTGCACGATCTTTCGCGTCTCCTTTCGCGCTTCCTGCACCGTCAGCAGCGTCTGTATCAGGGAATCGACCGTGTACATGTGTTCCTGATCCAGCAGGCGGTATTGCCGCACCAGCCTCTTTTCCCGTTCCGTCATCTCGAGATTCGGCGCGTCCATGCCGAACAGCTCGGCAAACGAGATGCCGAGCGCGTCACAGATCGCGGGGATCAGAAAGATGTCCGGCCTTGTACGCCCGGCTTCCCAATTCGCGACCGCGTTCCCGGACACGCCGATCCGCGCGCCGAGCTCCTTCTGCATCAGGTTCCGCTGCTTCCGGTAATAGCGGATGCGCTCGCAAATCACGGGGATTGCCGGCGCGCTCGCCGCTTCGCCCGTCCGCATATCGATCAAGCCGCTTTTCCCGCTCGTCCATGAATCCGCGCTTCTTCTTGCCATGCTCCTGTCCTCCGATCAATCAAACGTTCCTTTCGTGCGCCGATACCGCGCCACGATCTTTTTTTGTATTATAACACATGAAAACTGTATTGTAAAGAACCAATAATTTGTTTACAAATGTTGGAAACTGTGATATGACGGCAATAAAAGAAGCCGTTAAGATTCCCTTTCGCGTTTCTTAACGGCTCCTTAAATGTTAGATTCAGATGATATTCGACCGTTATTTTATCTTTTTCTGCTTCAAATAATATTATTTCGCAACTTTTATTTTAGTTTTTTCTGTATTTTTGTTTTAACATTTTCTGCGATCTTGTTTTATATTTTTTCGTTTTTCAGCTTCCGTCATGGGTCCGGGCTTGTAATACTCTTTTTTCTTGTTTGCCATATATTTCGGCCTCCTATGATGTTTTTTATCTTATCACAGAAGGCCGATCTTTTCATCTATTTACAGACTTTTTTTCACAGGCTCTAATTTCCCTTGGCTTAAATCTAAGCGCCAATATGCACGTCGCAAAGAAACGACAAATACTGCTTATATTTTCTCGACATCATCTTTCTGCCGAACATCTCCATAAAGTCATAATCCGGCTTACCTGCGTCGTTAACAGGAAGCATGATACTGGTATGCGCCATTCTGTCTGCATTGAACTTATAGAGGTATCCAAACTTTTGCTTTTGCATCAGAATGGCGGTTTTCATGAACAACAAAACGAACGGATCGTCTTCCCAATCCTTTAGATGAAAACGCTTTACATCGTCGGAGAAAATGCACTCATAAGGATGATAAAATCCAATCACCATACCGTTTCCATTGTAATTCACACCAAGCACATTCTTGTCTAGTGACTCGTTTTTGTCACTGACAAAACGGGCTACTCCATTGCTGTTATCCAGCGCTCCGATAAATGGTCTGTCGCCCGGGGTGGAATCAGCAGCGACCAAACGCTTACCCGGCAGGATATTGAAAACAGTGTCAATGCGAAATGACTGCCATTTATGTGATTTCAGGGCTTCACTGTACCCCCCCCGATTAGCACCGTCTAACCCAATAGATTTCAGTCGTTCCTCAATAAAATGTCGATACTGTTCTCTCTTGGCAGACATCAATTCACGAACATAATCTTCCATGAACAGATAATCAGGCTGGCCGTCGTTTGCAGCAGGAAGCATGATTTTCAATTTCTTCAAACGCCCCAGTGTAGCCCCATTACCGCCCCAGTTAAACTTACTTTTCATCTGCTGACGCAGTATAACTGTTAAAAACTGATAAGAGTAAAAAGTCAATTTGTCGCTTCGAAGCACATGAATGTTCTGCCCTGTAACAAAATCTGATGGTTGCCAATATGCCGTTTGCGTATCAAGACCAATAGTGATGCACCAACCATCATCTTTTCCAAATTCCAGATTTTTCGCTGATATAAACTTAGCGACGCCGTTATTTGTTTCGGTTCTGGTTATATATGGTACAACAACATCTTCACCGTCTTTTAGTTTAATTCCATCAATACCGGTACTAGTGGCATGAATTGGAAACAACCCGCTATTACCAGTTAACGAAAAAACTTTCCACTCGCGGTCATCAAGCCTCAGCATCTTTATCACCCCCTGTAAACAGATATTCACGGTTCTGCATCACCATGGAGAACTCAAAGCTGAGATAATCCCCGATGGCCTTCTCAAAATCTGACTCCGTCGGTATTTCATCGTTAAAGTAATAAAAACTGTGCAGCCATTCGTCATCGGATTGCGCTGTTGACTCGACACAAAACTTACTTGGTGCCTCTGTACGACCGAACCAGACATCAAGAAGATGCTGTTTCTTATCTTTTGCGGAGTCACCCTCAACAAGGCCTACATGCGCTCTGACCTCATATCCGTCATCCCGGAAATCAATAAATTTACAAACTTTATCCGCCAGATGCGGTTCATGAGCGGTAAACACGGCAATTACGGGATTTGTTCCGACACCATAGAAAGTATCAGTATTGCAAGTGATAACACCCTCCAATGTATGGTGTTTCATAATGCTCTCCTTGAACTTCTGTTCGTCTTTCGTCTTACCCGTCATGGAGGACTGTGGAACGATTACCGCTGCCCGCGCTCCCGGTGTCAATGAGTCAAGCAGATGCTCAACGAAAGATAATTCGTACTGTGACGGGTCTTTCTTCGTCCCTTGAGAGTAGGGTGGGTTCATCATGCCAACCGTAGCGCTTTTCAACTGTACCTGCGCTGGATTTTGTTTTAAGAAGTCCTGACACTGAATGTTGCTGTTGCCGTCGTCGCGAAGAATCATGTTTGTACAGGCGATCGCAAACATATTGCTTTGTAATTCATATCCATGAAGCTGCTTTTTGCGAATGTTCTTTTTCTTTACGTCAGAATCAGCAGCAGAAACCATGTGATGCATTGCCGCAACCAGAAATCCTGCCGTACCGCAGCATGGATCCAGAACAATATCATTTGGCTGTACATCAAGCAATTCACAAAACAGATCACAGATATGCGCCGGTGTCAATACAATACCAAGCGACTGTCCATCCCCGCCGGAGTAACTCATGAACTCGCCATAAAAACGGCCTATAAAATCCTCGGAAGCTGACCGATACTTGATGTTATCAAATACATTGGTCTTGAGAAATTCTGCGTAGTATCTTAGCGGCGTTTTGCCGAGTTTGTTGTCAATCGCATTCAGCCTTGCACTCGTCCGTATGATTGCAAACTCGCTCATCAGCTTATCGCGCTTTGCATCCGGTCCGACATTTGACCGTTTCATTCTTTTTTTGATCGCTTCATAAATCTTGTCGCCATCAGTATCAACATCATCCCCTGTTAGGGATTCAATCGAGAAACTACCGCTGCTTATTTCATCCAATGCCAACAATATTCCGGAAACAACCAACGGCTTATCTTGATCTTTCAAAGATCCGTATGTACGTAAATACTCATGTAAATCTGCAGCATCTTTTAATATTTGCGCTGTTGTTTTTTCCTCCGGTGTTTGTTCTTTCAAAACATTCCGCAGATAATACTCATGAATATTTTGGCGGTTGAACATTGTGAAAGACTCAACAGGGTCTAATTCTATGTATCCCTCGCGGTCATCCACATATACCGGAGTAATCTTATGATGCTTTGCATCACCTGAAACGCCAATGGCAAACAGCTTTTTGAAAGTACTATTCTGTGCAATATGCTTTGCGTAGAAGTATGCCCCATTTATCGCATAGTCGGTAACAGCTTTCGTTTGTGTATCTATCAAACCCGATTCTGTATATTTGCAGTGCTTATTTGTGTCTGATTTATCTTCGATAATAAGAACAAAATCATGAATCACTGCTACATATTCTGGATATCCTATTTTTCCGGTTCCCCGTTTTGAAGCGGACTTCAGTGCATCATTTATCTCTTTCACTTCGCTGCCCTGCGCGTCAAACTTTATCCCGCAGTCATTCAACTGAGAAGCAACCCAGAGATCAGTTTTTACTTCCATTTTTGCCATTATCGTTGTCCCCTTTTGATAATATGACCTATAACATGAGAAGCATTTATATAATACATTTTTAGAGTATCACATCAAGAAAGAATATCAACAAAAAGATTTGTAAATTTATCATTATCATATATAACAATACTACGCGGCGATCCGATACGGAGAAATCCGATCAGATACGGCGCTGCGCGCTGAACAAGGATATTTCTCCGCGAACGCGCTGATCCGCGCCGAGGGCGCGGGCGCGTTACCGAACGGACGCTGCGCGCCCGTTCTTGCTGCCCCGACGCTATAAAACAAGGCGTTGTCTCAAAACAGCTTCAAGAGCTGGAAAGAGACAACGCCTTCCTACTGGTATATTGTTATAAAACTCGCCGAAAATGGTCTGGACCTTTTTCGACAACCTGATGCCGCCGCAGGCGGCATATCGAGTCCGCAGGGCATATCGAATCCGAAGGATATCTCAAGCATCTGCACGCCGCGTGCAAATGCATATCGCCCCCGAATCCGGAAAGATCCTTCGACTCGCTGCGCTCGCTCAGGATGACAGGGGGGCGACCGCATTCCGGTCGAAAAAAACTATTGACATCGGGGGGGTAGGCGTTATAATTACCCTGTATACGTATAAGGGGGAAATCTGCCCTTTCGTATACATCCCAAATTTGCATTCGGCGGTTCACGATATTTGCCGATCGGGTGCGGAAAGGAGGAAGCTGCTTTTGAACAAACCAACGACCCAGCGTTCATCGCGTAAACCGCGGCGATTGCGGCTGCCATGGATGATAGCGCTTGCGCTATGCGTCCTGCTGGCGCTTGTATTCGCGCCTGCGGCATACGCCGATGATACGCAATCATCGGTTGTTTCGGAAGACCCGACGGGAATGCCGTCGTCGCAATCGGACAGCAATCAACCCGGCGTGTCGGATCCGGCTGAGGCCGGTCCGGCAGGCGAGTCGGATCCGGCTGAGGCCGGTCCGGCAGGCGAGTCGGGAAACCCGGACGAAAGCGACCCGAATCCCCCGGGGCAAAGCCCAACTTTGCCGGGTGAAGCGGGCGCCGGCTCCGGCGATCCGAACGGGACGACCGATGATACCAATCTGTTGCGCTCTGCTCCGATGCTCCAAAACAGCGGCAATGGAGGTCAGGATGCAGGGAATCAGCAGGACGCGGAAGGTTCGGGAGACGGAGGCGAAAACAACGGCCAACAGAACCCGGAAGACCCGCTTGGACCAACGTCAAATCTGATTCAAGCCAGAGTTGACGAAAAAATGAGAAGTCTGACCGACGAGTCAGAGCATGCGGAGATCGTCTTGGAGACGGGCACCTACGAAGGTGAAATTCGCATCGACACCACTATGCTCGCAGAAGGCGTCACGCTGAGTGAAAACTTCAGCCTGACCATTCGCGCGCAGGGAGCAACCGAGAGCATGGACGACGACGTCGACGACGTAGTGATCGATATTATTTCGATCGAAGACCTGAACGTAACGCTCATGGGCTTATACGTCGGACTCGTGAAAGCGAAGAATTCTGCCGTGACCGTTTACGGCACGGAAGAGGACGACAACATTGCCGTGCAGCTTGGTGAAAACAGTTCAGCCGAAATTCAAACCGGCGACGGAGACGATACGGTTACGGTACTTGCCGAACAGGAAGAAGACTCCGAAGAACGAAACGCCAAAATTGATCTCGGCTCCGGTGAAGACACCGTAGTCGGATTCGTGGATGCGGACGACCTTGATATGGAGGTCAGCGGCACAGAAATCACATTGGAGGGAACCTTCAAGCTGAATTCTTTGACCGTGAACGCATCCGACGACGAGGCGTCCGATTCGGGGAATCTGCAGTTCTCTGACGCTTCCGTCACAATTGCGGAGGATACGGAGATTGAAGCGCTTGGCAGCGTTGCGATCACCGTTGAAGTCGCCGCGAGCATTGACGAAGAAGACGGGGACGAAGAAGCTGACGACGAGGGCGAGGACGAAGACGCCGAGGACGGCGAAGACGGAAACGAAGACGGAGACGACGGGGACGAGGACGACGAGGACAAGGAAGAAGACGAGGACGAAAACGAAGGCGTCAACTTCTACAGAGTCGTGGTCGCGGACGCGCACATCAACGTTTTGGGATCCATCGTTGCCGAAGGCGACGTCGAGTTGATCGCGAAGGTTGCAGCGAATCTGGAAGCATCGAACGAAAGCGTTGCGGGTCTGTACATCCCGGCGGCGTTCGTTGTAACGGTAACCGAAGCCGGCGTGGAATTGAAGGACGGCAGCATCGTTTCGCATACGGGCGATATTCGTCTGAATGCCGAATCCAAAGTCAACATGAGCGCGGAGTCCGCCGACGGGAAAATTCCCGGATCGGTATCCGTGACGGTCGGCGTCAACGACGCGCACGTTCTGGTTCAGGGCGCGAGCGTTGTGGAAGCGGAAGACGGCAGCGTTGAAATCAAGAGCGCTGCGTCTACGGAGACGACCGCCAAGGCGGGCAAGAGCGACGGCGACGAGGACGAGGAAGAAGACGGCGAAGACAAGCCTGATGACAAGCCGGACGGCGAAGACAAGCCCGAAGGCGGCGAAGGCGAAAACAAGCCCGAAGACGGACAGCCTGAAGGCGGTGACGGTGAGAACAAACCCGAAGGCGGCGAGGGTGAGAACAAACCCGAAGGCGGCGAAGGCGAAAACAAGCCCGAAGACGGCGAAGGCGAGAACAAGCCCGAAGACGGTGAAGGTGACGACAAGGACGACGAAAAAGACGAAGATGGATACGCGGTGGGCGTCCACGCGGCAGTCAGCGTTGTACAGCAGAATTCCGATGTTACACTGAAGGATTCCGCTTCCGTGACAGCGGGCGGCGACATCACGATCGAATCCGAATCCGAGCTCAAAGGCAACGTGACGGTGGCCTTGAACGGCGAGGACGACGAGGAGGAGAAGGATGACGGCGAGGATGACGGCGAAGACGAGACCGAGCAATCCGGGGACGGAGACGCCTCTGAACAGAACGCGAACGACGAAGACGACAAAGACGACGAAGACGGCGCATCGGTCGGCGACCTGCTGAAAACGGTTGGCTCGGATCTGAGCTACATCGGCGAAAAGGTAGGCGGCACGAAGGGCGCGGTCATCGGCGCGATCGGCTGGATTCTCACCGGAGGCGATCCGGACGATGAAGACAGCTTCGGCGTTGCGGATCTTCTCGACGAAGCGCTCGCGGGAACCGATGACGAGGATGAAGAACAAAAGGACAACGACGGGGACGACAAGGAAGAAGAATCCTCGTCTTCCGTGCAGCTTGCCGGCGCACTTGCCGTGGGCGTGCACGAAGTTACGAACCGCATTGCAATCGATGACGATGTAACGATAAATGCCGGCGGCGAAGTTGCGCTGAACGCAAAGAGCGAGGTCGAGATCGAGATCACGGCCGACGCGTCCGCCGAGAACGAAGACGGCGAGGATGAGGAAGAAAACAAGGACTCCGAATCCGAAGGCGATAACAAGGACAACGAATCCGGCGAGGGCAAGCCCGAAGGCGGAGACGAAAACAAGGACGATGACAACAAGGACGATGACAACAAGGACGACGAAAGCTCTGTTGGCATCGGCGCTGCCGTAACCGTTTCTTACACCTCGGTTGAGAACGCCGTGTACTTCCGCAAGGGCGTGATCGAGGCGGAGAACCTTGCAATGAACGCCGCAGCCAAGACGACCGTGAATGCGGAGTCGAAGGCGGGCTACAGCAAGGACAGCAGCGTGGGGATCGCAGGCGCGGTCACCGTGGCGGTAGCAAGCGTGAAGAATCATTCTCTGCTTGCCAAGGACGCGGTTGCAACGCTGTCCGGCGATTTGAGCATCGAAGCGACTTCCGAAACCGAGTTCAATACCGTTGCGGATGCAAAGGGCGAGGACGACGGTGAAGAAGACGGCGAAGGCAAGGACGACGACGGTGAAGGCGAAGACGGCGAGGACAAGGACGAAGAAGGAAACGACTCCGTCAGCGTCGGCGCAGGTATCGCGGTTTCCGTGAACGGCGTTGAAAACTTCGCTCTGGTGGAAGGCAGCGTAAGCGCGCAGCAGAATGTCAGCGTGGCTGCAGAGACCACCGATACGCAGAACGCGAAGGCAGTCGCCGGCGCTGAAGGCGGCACTTCCGTAATGCCGGTTCTGGCACTGATGGTTGCCGGCACCGAAACGAAAGCAATGATCGGCGCGGCTGTGAATTTCGCGGGGCTTGACCTTGCGGGAGACCTTTCCGTTCGCGCCAAGTCCGAGCTGAATCGCGTGCTGGAAGCGGATGCAGAGGCGGCGGGCGAGAGCGTCGGCGTCGGCGGTTCCTTTGGAATCTCCGTGCTGCACGATTCCGCCAAATCGCAGCTCAACCGCAGCGCGAAAGCAAACTCCGTGAGCGTAACCGCAAAGTCCCTCAACCGTAACCGTTCCGTTTCCCGCGCGGGCGCAAAGGGCGCACCGGCAAAGGACGACGAGGACGGCGACGGAGACGGCGACGGAGACGGTGACGGAGACGGTGACGGAGATTCCGACGGCGTAGACAAGCAGGTTGACGGCATTCTCGGCGGAGCAGGTTCTCTGGCGGGACATGTTCAGACCGGCGGCACGACGAGCGAGAATCTCGAAAAAGACAAGAACAATGACAGCAAGAGCGCTTCCACTTCCGAGGGCGGCATCGCAGTTGCGGCAGCGGTTGCCCTGAACGTGCAGAGCAACGACGTGCTCGCCGAAATCGGCGAAGGCGTAACGATCGAAGCCGTCGCATCCGAAGAAGCGGAAGGAGAAGCGGAAGAACCGTCCGAGGACGAAGAAGAACCCGGAGAGGGCGAAGACGCGTCCGAAGACGAGGACGAGGGCGAAGACGAAGAAGAAGCGCCGGAACCCGGTGCGGTGCTTGTTGAGTCGCTGGCGTGCAACGACGTAACCGTCATTGCGAACGGCAGCGCAAGCGCAGGCAACGTGGGCGTCGGAGTGGCGGTTGCGATCAACGTGATGGATTACACCAACGACGCGATCGTCGCTGCGAGCGAAGTCGTCTGCGAAACCCTGACCGTGAAGGCCGGCATCCTGGAAGTCGAAGAAGAAGACGGAAAGGAAGAAGACGGCGAAGACGGAGAGGAAGAAGAAGACGAGGCGAGCTGGTTCGAAAAGCTGATCGAAGACGCGATGACTGCTCTTGTGCAGAAAGTCACGAGCGCGATCGGACTGGACGATTCCGAAGCCATCGCCGCCGTCCTGACCGAAACGATCAACGAAGCCGCGACCGCCCTTCTGGAGGGAACCGGTTTCGAAGAGCTCCTGCAGAACAATCCTTACGAGCAGGCGAAGAAGAACTTAGCGAACCTGGTCGCCATTCTGATGAGCGTTCCGGGCGAACTGGCCGAGCCGATTGAGGACGCGTTGATCGACGCGCTCACCAAGGCGTTGAAGAAGTCGAATCTCGGTGATACGGCATCCGACGCGGCAGCTTCCATTGCGGAAATCGCCGAAGTGCTGGAAGCCATTGACTCCGACCTCAAGGACGCCGAGAAAGAGATCGAACGAGTGCTTCGCACCTATCTCAAGACGGAGACATGGGTCGAAATACAGCGGAAGATCCTCGATAACATCACCGATTCTCTGACCGACCTGCTGCTGAGCAAGCTGAAGGGCGTGACAGAGCTTCCTACCCCGAGCGAGCTTGCGGGCGAGATCAGCGGAATGTTCACGAGCGAAGTATCCGGCACGCTGGATATGCTTCGCGAAAGTGTTGTTGACGCGATCCTTTCCAAGATCGTCTCCACGGTGAACAACGCCGAAGCGCTGCTGACGCATTCGATCGACTTCGGCACCATCGTCAGCGGCAAAGCGTTCCGCAACCGGATCGTGGAAGCCGTTGAAGCAAAACTCATCTCCGTATACGATAACGCTCTGGACACAGCGAAGTCCACGCTTCAGAACTATCTGAACGACAACATCTCCGCGAGCAAGCTTGCAAGCCTGCTGGAGGAGTATGTGCTCGAGGATAAGGAAATCTCCGAAATCGTTCGGGAAATCGTAGAGGACGCGCAGAATCGGCTGGAAGCTGCATTCACCGAAGCGATTGAAAATCCGCTCACCGCACTGCCGGATGATCTGGCGGGCATCGTGAAGGACGCGATCGAATCGGCAGCCGAAACAGCGAACCTCAGCGAGGAAGATTTCACCAATCTGCAGAGCAGCATCGAATCTACGGTAGAAACCGTTGAAACGACTCTTACCACTTACCTGAGCGACGAGAAATGGGAAGAAATCCTCGGCAACATGAAGGACAACCTCATTTCGTCGGCAAAGGAAATGGTAGAGAAGAAGTTCGGCTGGGTTTTCGAACTCCCGAGTCTGGCGAATCTGCCCGATCAGATTACGGATATCTTCGTCAACGAAGCGACCGGTCTGCTCAACGAACTTCAGGCGGACATCGTCGATGCGATCGCGGACAAGATTTCTGCGGTTGTGACCGACGCCGAAAAGCTGCCAGAAGCCATTGAGAAAGCGGTTGACCAGTTCGACAATCTGGCGCTGAGCGCAGAAGACTTTGTCAATGCGTTCGAGGACGAAATTACGGACGTGAAGTTCCGTGACGATCTGAAGAAGATCCTGCGCGTAAAGCTCAAGACCATCGTGCGTTCCACTGCGGATGCGATGACGGAAGGTCTTGCGGACATTGACAGCGTGAAGGAATTCTTCGGAAAGAAGCTCGGAGATCACATTGTTGACAATCTCAAGAACGCCCTGATGGCGGCCGGCAAAGCGTTTACCAACGGCATGATCGGCGTGGCGACTGAGGCGCTCGGTCTGAAGATCACCGAGGAATCGGCGGACGAACCGGGCCACCGCTTCAAGACCACCGCGATTGCGGGCGCGAGCGCGGACGGCGTATCCGTTGCGGGCTCTGTAGCAATCTCCATCATCGACGGCGAAACGATCGCCAAGATCCGCGGTCTCGAGACGCCGGGCGAGGACGCCGACATTGCTGTGGGCGACGCGCTGACGATTCTTGCGATTGCGAACCAGATCGAAGAAACCACCGCTTCCGCTGCCGAAGCCGAAGACGCGGACGAAGCGAACGCGAACCTCGGCGCAGGCGACGATGAAGACGTCAACGGCAAAGAAGACCCCACGCCCGCAAGCGAGCTGGAGATTGCCGACGACAACGGATTTGTCTATGCGGTTGTGAATGTGGGCGAAGGCGGCACCGCCGAACGGGACGGCAACAAGATCACGCTGAAGGCGGATGATTCCCGCCGTCTGCGCGACGTAAGCCTCACGTTCAAGAAGGCGGACGGAACGAAAGTCACTTTGGCGGTGAAGCCGAACGAGGACGGAGCGTTCCAGATCCCCGAAATTCAGTACAATGATGAAACCCATACCTACTCCGTAGAAATCGGTTCCGACGGTTACACGGTTCCTTACGACTGCGAACTGGAATACTCCGTGCGCTTCGTAACGAAGGAAACGGTGTCGCTCGGCAACGTGGATGCTTCGTGGGAAGGCGAGGGCGAAATCAAGCTCGAAAAGGGCTCCGAAAAAGGAACCTACACGATCAAGGTCAATCCGGACGACAGTTATGAAATTGCGAACGGACGCATCCTGATCACATGGGGCGAGGACGATGACGATTGCGGTTCGATCGCGTATCCGAACGGCGGTCTCACGCTGAAGCTCGTGAAGGTCGATCCGAACGACAGCGAGAACGACAAGTACCGTCTGACCGTCGGCAGCTTTTCCAAGGAGATCGACGGCGACGTAGTGCTCGTTTCCGCAGAGTTCATCGGCAAGTACTCGCTCTCCGTTTCCGGTATGGGCGAAGCCGATGCAGACGAGGACGACGACACGCAGACCTGGTCGCATACCTACGAGAATGGCGAAGACGAGATCAAGATCGTCAAGCTCAAGGCCGTTAACGAAGGCAAGGTACTTCGCGCAGCCGAGAAGGATCGCGTTGTTGTGTATGTGAACCCGGGCGTCAGCCGCAGACTGAAGTCCCTGACCCTGACCTACACCGACGACGAGGGCGCGCACAGCAAGACGCTGTCCACCAAGGATCCGTCCATGATGGACGAAGACGGCGTGGCATACCTGTTCTATATGCCTGCCGCGAACGCGACGCTGACGCCCGTGTTCGAAGACGGTGAGGAAGGAGACGAAAAAGCCAAGACCGAGTCCGGCAACTCCATCGGCGTGGGCGCAGGCTTTGCAATGAGCCTCAGCGATCTCGTTGTGAGAGCTTCGATCGGCGACAACCGCATGGTCGAAGCCGGCGCAGTCGATATCCGCGCTTTGAGCGAGCATGTGGTCCAGACCGCTGCCACAGCGGGCACCGATCCGATCGAGACGTCTACGGGCGGCGAGAACACCAAGACCGACAAGAAGATCGCGATCGACGCGAGCGCTGCGGTCACCGTGACCGACGACGAAGTCGTCGCTTCGGTCGGCAACGGCGGCAGCATCGTAACGGGCGAGGAAAACACCGTCGCTTTGGACGAAGAGGATCCCGATACGGAGTTCGTAAGCTTCAACCTTGCGGCTGCGCAGTCGGTGAAGACCCTGACCAAGGCAAGCGCGTTCGCAGCCGGCAAGAAGACGGCGGTCGGCGCGTGCGTCACGGTGAACATCATTGATTCCGACGTACAAGTCAACATGGGCAGCCCCCTGAACGCGGGCGGCGCGGCTTCCTTCGCCGCTTCCAACGAGAGCGAGGATCGCAGCGAAGCGATCGCGACGGCGATGGGCGCGGACATGGACCGTTACCTGAACAAGCTTGCGGGCGGCGTGAAAGCCACCGAAGAAACCGCGAACAAGCTGACCAATGGCGAGTACTTCGATTCGAACAGCAACAACAAGCCGAAGACCTCTACCGCCCAGAAGCTGGACGAAAAGCTCGAAGGCGAAAAGAAGGAGCAGTCCGACAGCGAGCAGACGAACACCGACAAGCCCGACAGCGGGAAAGCCGATGACACGTCCGCTAACGCACCGCTCTCCTCCAACGTACTCCGCACGCAGGGCGTCTCGCAGACCTCCACCAAGGGCGCGGCAGACAAGGCGGACGAAGGCACTGCGGAAGAATCCGTAACACAGGGCGCCGATGCGGCGACCGGAAACGCAGACAGCACCGTAGAATCCAAGTTCCAGGTTGCGGCTGCGGTCGGTCTGAACATCACCAAGCACAAGGTGCTGGTCAACATTCTGGCGCCGGTTGCGGCGGAATCGCTGAACGCGGAAGCTTCGAACACCTCGAACTTCCTGACCAAGGGCAGCGGCTTCGCCATCAGCGTTGCGAAGAAGTCGAACTCCATCGCGGCGGCGGTTTCCGTCTCCGTCGATAAGAACGAGAGCGTGGTTGTCATTGCGGACAACTTCGAAGCAACGGACGGAGACGTCAACGCGAGCGCGAACATGGCGCAGAACACCACGGGCGAGTATCGCGGCCTTCTGGCTGCGCAGTCGCTTGCGGGCGGCGTCAGCGGCGCGGACGGTACGGTCTCCATCGCGGGAAGCATCGTTGTGGTTACCGATAAGGCCGTCACCGCCGTTCGCATCAACGAGCGCGGCGCGCAGGGCGTAACGGTTTCCGGCAATGAGATTCACGTTACCTCACTGGATCGCAGCCGTATCGGCGTTCGTGCCGGCGGCGTCAGCGCGTCCAAGGGTTCCAGCGTCGGCGTCGGCGCGGCGTTCGCGCTGGTGTATGCGCGTTCGCTCGTGGAAACGCTGATCGGGAACAACACCGAGATCTACGGCACGGCTCTGGAAGTCAGCGCGGAAAAAGCACGGATCAGCTTCAGTGACTTTGAAAGCGCGATCGGTCTGACAACGTTCACCACCGATACCTCCGATCTGCCGGACGATCAGAAGGAAGATGCGGATAAGGGCATCGTCAACCTGGATAAGAACGACGACGGCGTTTACGAGATCGAAATCGGCGCTTCGAGCGAAGATGTGGTCGGACTCGTCGATGCACTGAATGTTCTGTCCTCGGTCAACTACTACATGGAAGCAATCGCCGGCTCCATCATGGGCAGCGGCAAGCAGGGCGGCAGCACCGCTTCTGTTCCGGGCAGCATCGCATTGCTTCTGTTCAAGAACACAGTGAAGGCTTCGCTGGGCGACAACGTGACCGTTGTGCTCCAGAGCGAAGACGACGCGGAAGGCGATATGACCCTTGCGGCGATCGACGACGCGAACATCCGCGTGCTTGCGGGTTCGGTCAATGTCGCACCGTCCAAGGCAGGCGTAGGCATCACCGTTGCATGGCTCGACAATCGCGACACCGTTGAGGCGTCGATCGGCAGCAACAGTGACGTCACCGTATCCAACGGTTCGTTCCACCAGAGCGCGGAAGCGGATTTCGACACCATGCTGGTCACGGTGGCGGCGTCCATTGCAACCGGCTCTAGGTCCAAGGCGAACATCGGCGGTGCGGTCAACGTAATCTCCGCTTTCAACGCCGCAAAGTCCTACATCGGCAGGAACACCTCGGTGATTTCCGACGGCGATCTGAACGTTGCGACGACGGCGAAGGAAGACAATCTGCTCATTTCGATGTCCGCTTCCGGCGGAAAGTCGAAGGTTGCGGTCGGCCGTACGGTGGCGGTTGTTGTAAACAAGGCGACCGCGAAGACGATCGTTGACAACGGCGCAACGCTTCGCAGCGAAAACGGCAGCATGACGCTGGAAAGCGAAGCGAACGAGAACGGCGTTAACGTGCTGGCATCCGCTTCGGCAGCGCCGAGCAGCAAGGTCGGCGTAGCCGCTACGATCGGCGTGATGGTCTCCAAGACGATCACTTCGACGCAGATCGGCGACAACGTCAAGCTGTATGCCAAGAAAGACGTTACGCTCAGCAGCAAGGGCGACGCAAACCTGATCGAAGCGGCGGCATCGTTCAGCTTCGGCGGCAAGAGCGTCTCCGTTGGAGCTACGATCCTTGTGAACGTGCTCAAGCGTGAAGCGGGCGTTACGCTCGGCAACAACGTGACCGTGACGGCGGAAGAAGGCAACATCCTGCTCGATTCCTCCGGTAAGGACTACAATGTGATCGTCGGTCTCGCGGCGGCGGCTTCGCCGGACGGGAACGGCGTGAGCGGAACGATTCCCGCGGTCGTTTCCAAGACGAAGATCCGCACTGTCGCAGGAAACAACCTGACGGCGACGGCGGGCGACTCGGTCGGAATCCTGAGCGATCTCGAGAACGAGCTGTACGTGGTTGCGGGCGGCGTGACCATCTCGCTCGGCAAGCTCGGCATCGGCGCAACGGTCGGCACGCTCGTGCTGAACTACATCGTTGAAAGCATGGTCGGGCAGAACGCGACCATCAAAGCAAACGTAAAGAGCGGCGGCACGGGAATCGACAGTTCCTCCAACCGCAGCAGAAGACGTCGCGGCGTGATCGTCGGCGCACACGGCAATGAAACCGTTGTCGGCGCAGGCGTTGCGGCGGGCGTAGGCAAGAACGTCGGCATCGGCGGAACGATCATGACGCTGATCATCAGCGGCACCGTTCGTACCGAAATCGGCGACAATGCGGACGTCACGGCAGGCTCCGAAAGCGGCACCGGCGAGGAAGGCGACTTCAGCGACGATGCGGAGGATCACTCATTCGTATTCGGATTTGCAGGCGCAATCGCGGCTTCCGCAAAGACCGGCGTGGGCGCAACCGTGGAGACCGTGGTCTTCTCCAAGACCGTGGAAGCCAGGGTCGGCAACGCCAAGAAGATCTTCGTTACCGGTACGGTCTCCGTACGGGCGGACGACGTCAGCGATCTGTATGTTCTGGCGCTCGGCTTCGCCGCTTCCGCCAACCCGGCAGTCGCGGGCGACGTAAACGTACTGGTCTATAAGGACAACGTCCATGCCGTCATCGGCGGTACGGTCATTGCAAGCAAGGGCATTGAAGTCTTCGCTTCGTCCGATAACGATCTGTACGACATCGCGGCGGGCGTTTCCGTTGCGGGAAGCCCGAGCGTTGCGGCCGTTGCGCTGGTCACTTATTTCCAGGGCAGCACCGTTGCCGAAGTGCTTTCCGGCGCGGTCCTCACCGCAATGAACGGCGATATCACCGTTCAGGCAAAGTCTGATGAGTTCGTGACGGCGGACGCTGCGGGCATCGCGGCGAGCGCAAAGACGGGCATCAGCGGTACGGCGGACGTCATCGTCACGTCGCTTTCCACCAAGGCGTACACCGGCGCGAACGTTTCGATGCTCGCGTTTGCGGGAAGCGTCAAGGTGCAGTCGATGGATACGTTCACGCTCCTCGGCATGGCGGTCACCGCTGCGGCGGGTGCATCCGCGGGCGTCGGCGTGGCAGCGCTTGTGATTGTCGCCATGAACGGCGTGTTTGCCGCTTTCGGCGACAACAACAGCATTGTTGCAAAGAACGACGTACTCGTAGACGCAGATTCGTCCCGCGCGATTGACACGTACGTGGTCAGCGCAGGCGTAGGCTCCACCGGCATCGCGCCTTCCGTGGCGGTCGTTGTGGCAGGCGGCAATCTCCCGCAGGATGCGGCGGATGCGCTCGCAAGCGGCAACATCGTTCCGGGCGCGCAGGTGAACCACGCGTTCGAGCAGAGCCACTACCTGGATGCGCACAAGCCCTCCACGGTAAGCGGCAACGGCTTCATGGACGAACTGGCGACCGACGGACAGAAGGCGCAGAATATGCAGCCGAACTCCAGCGCGAACGGCGCGTCCGGATGGAATGCTTACGGGCAGGATACCGGCAGCGACTTCGGCGCGGGCGCGGCGAGCATGAACACAAGCACCGCCGAAAACGCGAGCGAGTCCACCAAGGATAACGACAGTGATCCGACGGCGGGTCTCGGCAGCGACACGAGCGTGAGCGGTCTGAGCTGGAACAACGGCAAGTCCAATAAGAGCGACTCCGCGCAGGCTTCGATCGGTCAGGGTACGGTCGTGACAGCGGAAAGAGGCAGCATCTCCGTTCTCGCAAACGACAAGCTCGTTTCCGACCTGATCGCAGGCGCGATCGGTGCTAGCGGCACGGGCATCGGCGTAGGCGTTGCGCTTGCGGTCCTCAAGAGCAACATTACCGCGGAAGTCGGTACGGGCGCAGTCCTGACTGCCGGCGGCGCGGTCAACGTGAAGGCCTCTACGGGCTCCGACACGCGCTCCAACGCGAGCGATCCGTTCAAAGCGGGTTCGGATGCTTCGAAGAACCGGTACAGCGTTCTCGCGAAGCTGGATGAAACGGGTATCACCGGCGCATCCGGCGGCACGGTCCGCGTAATCTCCATCTCCGGCGGCGTAGGCGGCACTGCCATCGCGGCGGCTGTCGGCGTACTCCTCGTGTTCAGCGAGGTCAATGCGCTGATGGACGGCTCGGTCACGAAGGCGAGAGCAGTCAACGTGGAAGGCGTGATGGACTTCGGTCAGGTACTCACGGTTACGCTGGGCTTCGGCGCAGGCGGCACGGGTATTGCCGCGAGCGTCGGCATGGCGTACTTTGAAGGGAAGGTTATCACGGCGATCGGTCCGAACGCTGTGATCGGAACGAACAGCAGCAACGTCGGCAGCGTCAACGTGAAAACGAACGGCGTTACCAAGGCGATCTCCGTCGCAACCACTCTTGCGGCGGGCGGCGTAGGCGTTGCGGCAGGCGTGGCGCTGACCTTCAACAAGACGAACATCTCCACCACCATCCGTCGCGGCGCTGTGATCCATGCGAAGAACGGCGCGGTCTCGGTCACGACCGATTTCAACACCGAAGCAAAGGCGTACGTCATTGCGCGTTCGTTCGGTTCCGTAGCGGTCGGCGCAACGGTTGCGGTGGTCAGCAACTCTCTCACCGCTTCTACTTACATCGGTTATGATCCGTTCGGATCGGTCAGCGGCACTGCCGGCACGGTCTCTGCGAAGACGATCGATGTGAAGAACAACATCCACGGTCAGGCGACTGTCCTCGGCACCGGCATTTCCGGCGGTCTTGTGGCAGTGAACGGCATCGTCGCCTTGAATCTCAACCTGGTCAAGACGGCGGCGGCGATCACCGGCATGAGCATCAACAACGGCGGAGAAGGCATCAGAGCCGATCGCGTGTTCGTAGATTCCGTGGTCTTCGGCGACAGCATCCTGAACCTTACGGCGATCGCGGGCGGCAGCGTAGCAGTCGGCGCAACGGTCGGTATCGCAAAGGTCGGTGCAATCAGCCGCAACATCGTCAGCGTGGACGGCTGCCGTATGGACATCAACACGCTCACGATCGGTAACGGAACGGTCTCGTCCAAAGCTCTGCTCACGCTGATCGCGGGCACGGGCGGCGGCGTAGCCGTGGCAGTCAATATCGGCATCGCGCTGAACAACGCGGAATTCACCTCGAAGCTCGGCGGAACTGCGGGCGGCATTCTGAACGCAGGCACCGTCAACATCACCATGAACGGCAATGCATATTCCACCGTGGCGATGGGTACTGCTTCCTTCGGCGGCGTCAGCGTTGGCGCAGCGGTCGGTATCGCTCTGCTCACCGCGACCATGCAGGTTATGGTGGACAGCGCAGCCGAGCTTAACATTGACAATCTGAACGTAAGCTGCACGCAGAACATGACCGATCCGGGCTTCCGGTACGATCTGTATCTGGGCGACAAGGTCGGCACTGTGTCGATCACGTTCAACAAGATGGCTCAGGTCTTCATGCTCAACGCGAGAGCGGGCGCCATCGGCGTCGGCGTAGACGTAATCGTTGCGATTGCGAACGCCACCTGCCGCGCGGTCGTTTCCGCCGCGAACCTGACGATCAACAATGCGATCAACGTAACGTCCAACGCCAGAACGGAAGCCGACGGGCAGACCATCAGCATCAGCGTTTCGGAAATCGGCGTCGGCGCGATCGTTATCTACGCCTACGCGAAGGGCACTGTGGAATCCCGGCTGACCAGCACGGGCAGCCTGAATATCGGCGGAGCGGTCAACGTTCGTACCGATTATTCGGCGAAGGTCAATGCGGTCGCCGTACCGGCAAGCCTCGGTATGCTGGCTTCCATCTCCCTGAACGTCGTTATGGCGAAGGTCCGCACCGTTGCGTACGCGGGCATCACGGGAACCGGCGCGATTGTTGCTCCGGGTCGTGACGTCAACGTCACCGCGAACGGCACTGCCGTTTCCAATGCGGAAATCAAGCCCGGTCTTGTCACCGCGGGTCTTCTCACGGTCGGCGCGAGCTTCGTTATGTCCACGCTGGAAGCCAAGCAGACGGCGGAAGCCAAGGGCGTCAACATCACCGCAAGAGACGTGAAGGTGCTCTCGCTCTACAACGTCAGCGGCGGCAGTGCGAACGCCAATCCGTCCATTCCTTCGATGGACGAAAGCAAGGGTGCAATCGCGAAGGTCGGTGCATCGCTCGTCAGCGCGGGTCTGGCAAACGTCAGAGCGAACCTCGCATTTGCGTACGGCAGCTCTACGGTCAAGGCGCTCGTGGGCGATCTCTCCACGGACCTTTCCGGCAACCTCTACATCAACACCTACGCCACTTCGTATGCGAAGGCGGGCATCAACGCGCCGGCGGTCAGCCTGGGTGCGGTGAACGCCAACGTTGCGGTGCTGAAGGCTTCGGCGAAGGGCACCTATGAAGCAGGTGTTGACAGCGGTAACAACACGAACGCTTCCTTGAAGGCGAAGAACATCTACGTCGCCACCGCGTTCCAGTCCAAGTCGGACGCGACGACCGGTTCGCTGGGCGTTGCGGCAAGTCTTGCCGCTGCGGACGTGAACGTAGCGAAGTCCTACACGCAGTCTCGTGCAGGCTCCTATGTGAAGGGCAAGGGCGGCGCGGAAATCTCCGGCAACATCGACGTCATCACCGTCGGCAAGTCGCTGGCGTGGACGAGAGTGGAAACGCCCGTCGCTTCCTTCTCCGGTCTGTCGCTTGTGACGAACCGCCTGACGGCGGAACAGAACGCCGAGCAGTACGCGTACACCGATATCGGCGGCAACGTGAACGTGCGAGGCAACATCACGGTTCGTTCCACGCTCGAAGAAGGAAAAGCGGATTCGCAGGTCGGCAGAAAGAGCGGCGTCTCCGTTTCGGCATTCTCCGGCGCGCTGGATATGGCCTATGCAACCTCGAAGGCGGTCAACCGCGCGTACCTCGCGGGCAACGGCGGAACGATCAACGTGAACAACGTCGTCGTTGCGGCGAATACCAAGACGATTGCGAACGCAGTCGCATTGAAGCCGGTTTCGATCAGCGTCGCCAGCGCACAGGGCGTCTTTGCCCAGAGCGACACGGGCGATACGACCGAGGCTGGCATCGGCACCGGCAACGCCTTTACGCTGAACACCACCGGTTCTGTGGACGTGAACGCATACAGCGATACGACCTCCTATACGGAGTGCGCATCCAGCACCAGCGTTTCGCTCGCAAGCTTCGGCGGCGGCAGCATTGAAGCGCGCGTCGGCATCGGCACACCGCAGACGGTTCGCACGTTCTTTAAGGACAGAGCGCGCGTATATGCGGGCGGCAACATCAACGCGATCGCGACGAACATCGGCAACGTCACTGCGAACATGACGCAGGGTCTCAAGGTAGCTCTCGTCGCCGGCGGTTCCAACCACGTAACGACCAGCAGCAGCTACCGTACGGAAGCATACGTCGGCTCCGGCGCACACGTGGAAAGCACCAAGGGCTCGGTTACGATCCGCGCAGAGGAGAAGCCGAAGTCCAGCGCGCAGGTCAGCGGTAACAGCGTCGGCGTGCTCGGCAGTGCGGACGCAAAGAAGGCGCGGAACTACGTAACCGAAACCGTGAACGTGGCGGTTTACAACAACGCAAACGTCATCGGTTACGGCACGGTCACCCTCTACGCCCTTTCCAACAACGCGAACATCTATTCGCGCACGAACGCCAACTCCGGCGGGCTGTTCGCGTCCGGCGCACTCGGTGCAATCTCGCAGCTTACGCGCAACGTTACACTTTCGGTTCTGAACGGCGCAACCGTGAAGTCCCGTTACTATAACGTCAACGCGGTGGCGGAGGGTGGTCGGTACGATTCCATCACGACGCGCGCAGACGGCAGCGCCAAGGGTCTTGCGGGTCTCGGCGGTGCGGACGCGAGAACGTCCGTCAGCAACAGCGTCAACCTCAACGTTACGGGCGGTTCGATCTACGCCGATTTCGGTACGATCAATTTGAACGCAAACGTGGCGGAAGGCAACGTAACCACCATCGGCGATTATTCCGCCGCAGGTCTGATCGGTTCTCCGTCAGCTTATGCGTACGAGCAGAACATCACATTGTCCGGCAAGGTGAACCTGAACGGCGCGTTTGTGCGCGGCAGTTATGTGAACATTTTCGGCGGCGTGAAGGAGCTGTACCTGAACGACGAGAGCATCGCGAAGATCAAGGGCGCAGGCGGCGCGGCGTATGCGACGAGCAACTTGACGCTGAACCTCACGACGCGCGTAGACATCAGCAATTCCGATGTGCAGGCGTACTCCACGGCGAACATCTGGAGCAGCGCGTCGCCCACCAACGGCGGCACGAACGTGCGCGTCTATGCGATGTCCGAACTGAAGGGCCTCGCCGGCAAGGTAGAGGCAACGGCAAACCTGGACGGCTCGCTGAATACGGCCGTCAATGTGACCAACACCCGCTTCAAGGGCAATTCGTTCAACCTGAACTCTTACGGGTTCGGCGGACGGGTTTCCTACGATAAGGACGCCAAGCGCAAGGGTGTGTTTGTCAAGAAAAAATACCACGGCGGCAACAACATCGGTCTGCCGGCGGGTACTGTGTCCATTGACAGCAGCAGTTCCTTCGACGTTTCCGGCGCGGCGTTGCCCATTCGGGTAGAGATCGACGTGCTCGGCAACGTTTGGGTAGCCGGTTCTTCCGGCGGCAATGTCTATGCAAGCCAGTCTGCGGGCAAGACCACCGTTTCCGGTCGGATCCGTCCGGCAACCGGCGGCTCTGTCAGCAACAAGGGCAATGCGAGAACTGTCACGAGCAGCAACTACATCCTGGATCTGACCAACTACTTCGAAGGCATCACGGTGCTTCCGAGCATTGATATGCACGCGGACGGCGTCAGCAATCCGACGTACACGATCAATATCACGTCCTACAACGGCGGCGATATTCAGTTCGGCAACGTGGTCGCAAACGAAAACGGCGATATGAACATTCGCTGGGTTGGCGAGGCAGGCAACCTGATCGGCGGGACGCGCATCGAGAACGACGGCATCACGCATGCTCCGGTCTGGACGCACAACCTCACGATCGACAATGTAAACAACATCGGTTCCACCCTGAACACCTATCCGGCGGACGAGGAAGGAACCAAAGACGCCGAGCAGGAGCTGAATACCTACTTCCAGATCCTGCTGACCAGACTCGGCAGCGCAGACCCGGTTGTGAACATCAACGCAAAGGGCAGCGTCTACTTCGAGCCGGTCATGGCGAAGGTCACGCGCACGAACTCTCTCGGCGCGGCAAGCGGTCCGGTGGACGGCACGGTTGTTCTGAACAACGTTATTGCCGGCGGACTGCTGGATATTGCCTTCGGGCAGGATATCGCACTGAACTACCTGCCGAACGCTTCCGGCACCACGGTGGAGAGCGTGAACTTCTCGGTTCTGTTCCTCACGAACACCGTGAACGGTACCGCCACGATCAGCGCGGCTGATCTGGAGAAGTACCTGACGGAAGACGAAGAAGGCAGAAAGACCTACGAGCTGCCGGACGGCACGGTTCTCACCGTGGAGAATGGCAAGCTGACCGCAATCGGCGGCTGGGCTCCGTATGAGACGGTTCCGGGCAACACGAACCTGATCGTGCTGGATTCTCAGATCGACGAGGATGGCAATACGCACTACGTCACGCTGAACTACCGTACGGGCGATCTGACCGTTGAGGCCGGCTACTCCGGTTCGTATTCGATCTACCTCGAGTACTCAAACGGATACATTGCTACCGTTGGCGGAAAAGTCGTATACGTGGAAGGCTTCGACACCGAAGTCAACGAGGGCGGCTGGAACCCGTCCACGCTGGACGACAGCCTGATCCTCAGCAGCAGCGACGGCGTTTGGAACGTAGCGACCCGGTCGTATGTTAACACACGCAGCCTGCTCCTGAACAACTCGCTCGTTCAGGCGGCGATCAACAGAAGCGGTCTGAAGGGTTCGCAGACGGCGGCGCAGGCGGCGGATCACATCGTCTTCTATGCCTTCGGCAATAAGAAGGATATGGTTCTCGCCACGTACGACGGTATCGAGTTCCTCGGCGTGTTCGGCTTCGTGACCGAGACGTACAACGTGACGGTTCCGTCCTTCGACGCCAATGGCAACCCCGCGGTGGATAAGGACGGCAACGCGATCGTGGATTCCGAAGGCAAACCGTATAAGGACGCCAACGGCAACGCGATTTCCATCTCGACCTCGCGTTATGGCCTGGTTATCAAGGAAGCGGAGGAAGGCGAAAAGCTCCTCGGGATCTTTGAACAGGAAGGCGAAGCGGTTACCAGCGACGGCGGCGTTCGCGCACAGTACAGCTACTACAGCATGAACGTCGGTCAGGATGAAGAAGGCAACGACATCTACGAGAGAGTCTTCTGCTACTTCATCAACAACAGCTACCGGTTCACCACCGGACGTTCCCCGTTCTTAATCGTCGGCACCGAGCATTTCGATGTTTCCGAGGATATGGAGCTGGATTCCGAAGGCAATGAAACCGGAACTATTTTCGGCGGCTGGGTGGATATCGCCGCAATCGCCGATACGACGACGGTTACGCTGGAGGACGGCACGACGCAGGAGCGGAACACGTTCCGCGACAAAACGGTCCGTCTTACGTACCACAACGGCGCGTATACCGTTACCGACACCCTGAAGGTATCGAACGACGGCACGGTTACCAAAAAGTATGGCAGCGAGACCTTCTCGTCCAACCCGGTGACCAACGTGCATGCGTTCACTGCTAACGGCGCAACCGTACGTTACCGCAACGGCGCGGCAGAGCTGAACAACAGCAAGCTTCGTCTCGAAGCGCTGACCGGCTCCGTGGCGCGCACCGCCGCCGGCAAGTACTACTACCTGAACAACGGCAGTTGGGTGGAAGCTTCCTATTCGAACGGCACTGTCAGCTACGGCGGCAGAACCGTATTGAAGATCGGAAACGGATACTACGAGACGTATCAGAACGGCACCAGAATGTTCACCATCTATGAGGATGGCACGTTCCAGAAGCACTTCTCCGGGCCGAAGACCATTTCGGTCAAGCGGCTGACCGGCGAAGCGGCGCCGAACGAGACGTTCCGGTTCGAGATCCGTACCGTGGAAAGCACCTCCGACGAGCTCTGGCTCTGGTTCGGTTCCGGCACGTACAAGCTGATCAACGGCAATGCGAACGCCGAGAACATCAAGAGCACCGGAAACATCTACGAAACCATCTACAACAACACCAAGCTGGATAAGGGCACGACGAGCGTGCACCTGAACTACAAGCTCGGTGAAGGCGGACAGATCGTTTCCCGCAACCGCAACGGCGCGTATGTCATCAGCGGCGAACAGTACCAGAACGTAAGAGCCGGCGCCGGCGATTACGAGTTCCGCCCGAGCACGCTCATTCTCGACGGTTCTGTCGTTGACATCATCGTCCAGAAGGGCAATATCTACGCGAAGGACCTGACGGTTCAGAGCGGCGCGGACGTTACGCTGACGGCACACGGAACGGCCGAAACGGAAGGCAACATCGAACTGACCGGCACCACCACGCTGAACGGCGAGGTGACCATGAAAGCCGATCACGACGTGACGATCCCGACGCTCGTCGGCAGCGGCGACGTCATTGTACGGATCGCCAACGGCGGCCTGACCGGTGAAACGTGGACCAAGACCGGCGGCAAGCTGGATATCGCCATCACGACCGGCGACATGGACGTCACGACCCTGACCAGTACAGGCAAGGACAAGATTGTCATCGGAACGGGCGACGTATCCGGCGAGACCTGGACGGTCAGCGACAAGCTCGACGTCACCGTACAGACGGGCGACGTGGAGATCACGACGCTGAATGCAACCGGCACGGAAACGGTCACGATCGGCAAGGGCGACTTTACCGGCGAGACCTGGACCATCAGCAACGGCAGCCTTACCGCTGCGCTGCAGAACGGCAGCATTCAGACAGACACGCTGAAGGTGCAGAACGGTTCGGAAGTGACGATGATCGCGCATGGTACGGGCAAGATCGACGTGACCGATACGGCGACGCTGGACGGCACCGTCCTGCTCGATGCGGATCACGACGTGACGATCCCGACCCTGACGAGCACCGGCAAGTTCACCGTTCAGATTGACGACGGCGACATGACCGGCGAAACGTGGGAGTTCACGAACTGCGAGGTGCAGTCTACGGCGAAGTCCGGAGATATCAAGATCGACGAACTCAAGGTGACGGGCACGACCGCCGATATGCTGACCTGCGAAGGCGGCTTCACGGCGAACAACGTAAACGTGGACGAAAGCGACCTCACGGTCAACGTGACCGGCGACATCCTGATCGGCCGGGCGGTTGACACGACGCCGCTGAAGGTGCTGAACGGCTCCAAGGCGACGCTGCTGAGCGCAAACGGCGGTATCTACCGCGTCGGATACACGGAAGCGGATACAACGCAGAAGCTGTATGACGACGACCAGCGCACATGGATTGCGGAAGGCTCCGAAATCGTTGCGCAGGCGGGTAGAAACGTGATTGTGCCGAAGCTGATCGTGCGCGATACGGCGGAGCATTCCGCAAGCGCATCGCTCGAAAGCACCGGCGGCGATCTGCTGTTCGACGTCGTAGACGCAGCGTGCTCCGTTACGCTCGCGGCAAACGGCAACATCATCGTCTATCACATCACCGATGCGAATGGCGAAGACACGCATCCGCTGATCACGATGCCCGATCGGGCGTACGAGGGCGAGCGTTACGACGGCAACGGCGTGACGACGGCCGAGGAAGTGGAAACCGGCACGCAGCTCATTCTGCGCGCAGGCGGAAACATCGGTGAAGCGGGACGCTGGCTGTATGTGAACGTTCCGAGCAACGTGCATCCGGTCATCCAGCTCGTCACGAACTTCTACATCGACGCGCAGGCGCAGCACACCATCGACTGGGATCTGTACACCTACTGGGTGAAGTCCGGTCACGGTGTGGACAAGGTGAACGTCGCGTTCGATAACGAGACGAGACTGAACTACCTGAGCTACAGCGATCTCCAGTTCTTCTACAGCCTGCTGGATATCGCGGACAACGCCGCGCTTGCCGAATGGATCATGCAGCGCGCCGACAACGTGAACCACAGCAAGAATTCCTTCGTGAATTATGTGGCGGTGAACGAGCTTGCGTCGTGGCTGACCGGCAAGAACGACGAACAAATCACCGAGCGGGATCTTACGAACCTGCTGAAGAATCCGCTGCTCGGCTCCGAGGCGCTTGCGGACTTCATTTCCAACGAGATGAAGGAAGCGAATCAAGCGGATCCGATCCACTACAACGCACTGAACGCGTTCCATGAGGCGTTCCGGGAAGCTCTGAACGGCGACACGCCGATCAGCGACGCGGAAGCGCTGAAGGTGCTCGAGGTGCTGCTTGACGGCGGAAAGGTTCAGGGCGACGACGACCTCTACGGTCTGATCGACGAACTGTTCCGCACGAGCGACTACTACGAAGCCGACTACCGCGCACTGTGGGAGAAGGCTTTGCAGAAGGCGAACGAAAGCCCGGCGGCGGCAGCCGAGAACAAGGCGCAGCAGGAAGCGGCGACTGCGGCTTCGCATACGGCGTATGCGAACGCTCTCAACTCGCTGATGAATGCACAGGAAGCGCTGTACAGCGGCATTTCGAGCGCACTGCTGCTCCGCACCACCGTGACGGACGCTCTGTTCCGGCAGGCACAGAACGAAGCGAAGCGCAGCGAGCAGACGGCTGAAGAAATCTTCGCCCGTCTGGTGGACGAAAAGAACCTGCCCGACGCGGCGGCGTACGACGAAGCGTACCTTGCCGTTTACGGCATGGTCGAGACCTACATGCAGGCGTATGGCGATGCAATGGCGCTGACGAACGAGAAAGATCGGACGCAGGCGCTGCGCAATGCCGAAACCGCGCTGCAGACGGCTCTGACCAACGAGCTGAAGGCGCTGCAGAACAGCAACAAGGACTATGTTGCGCAGACTGCGGCAAAAGACAGCGCAACGAAGCTGGCGACGCTTGGACGGACTCTGTACAACGCTCGCAATGAGCGCGACGCTCGCTACAACGATACGATCGCGCAGCGCGATCTCGATCGTGCGGCGGCGCAGCGGTACTATGAGCTGAACGACGAGTACACCGAAGAAACGACCGCAGTGGAAGTTGCACGTGAACTGGACGTCCTGCTTGCGGACGGCGGCCCGTGGGATCGCGCCGTCGCGGAACTCGAAGCGGCGAAGACTGCTTTGACGGAAGCGGAGGCAGCGTACGAAGCAATCCGCAACGTGGTGTACGGCGCATCGCAGCCCAAGGCGGAGGCGGAAGCCTACGCGGCGGAGCTGGCGGCGGCACGCGAAGCGGTAACGGCGGCGCTGGAGCGGTACTACGAAGCCGATCAGGCGGCGGCGGATCTGTACAACCGGATCTACCGTCTCGCGAACACGCATTTCGACCAGACCGGACGCGACTTCACGATGACGATCGGAGAAATGTACGGCAGCGCGTTCCTGTATAACACGGACGACATCACGATCACCGTGAACAAGGCGCAGGCATGGGGCACGCTCTACGAGAGCATCCAGCGGCGCGCCGAGAGCGGTGAAATCACCCTGCATGACGACCACTCCAGCGATATCACCGTGGGCAACATCCGCAGTGAGCGCGGAGACGTCACGATCACCAACCTGGACGGCAGCATCCTTGCGGCGGCGCTGGACGACGGCAACGCGGCATACGCCGATCAGGAGTGGATCTACATCAACGACGGCGCGGACTACGAGAATGCGTACGACGCATCTCAGCAGGGCGTTGCCGGATGGCGGACGGTTCCGACGATGGACGGCAGCTTCGCAAGAAGCTGGTTCACGACGGGCGAGAACGCCGATTTGCTGAAGAAGAACTTCGAGAAGGTCCACATTTACTGCGGCAACCTGAAGCTCGACGCCTTCGGAGCGATCGGCAGCGAACAGCAGCCGCTCACGACGGAAACGCGTGAGATCGTACCGACGAAGGTCGCGAACATCGGAATGAATCCGGATCCGTTCCACATCGGCAATGGCAAGCGGTTCGACGACGCGGTGCAGAACATCTACGATCAGCTCACCGGAACCAACTACTTCCGTACGGTGCTGCTGCCGCTTTACAGCGGTAAGCTGGATATGCTGGGCGAGGAGCGCGGCGTTGAAACCGTGTCGGGACAGAAGGTGCTGGCATTGATCGCAGGACGGAACCTCACCGGCATTCAGTCCGGCGCGGCGGTTCTGCCCGAGGAGCCCGTGCATCTGACGCGGTTCACCTACACGGATGCGCAGGGCAACACGTTCACTGCTCTGGGTCTTGACTTTACGGTACGGCACGACTGGGTACGGACGCCCGACTTCGAGAAGGGTATGTCGATCATTGCGCACGCCCAGACCGGCGATCTGTACGTCAGCGAAGCAACCGGCGATATCGCACACGCGGATATCGAAGCCGGCGGCAACGCGGCGCTGATTGCAGAGAACGGCAACGGCGCGATCGGCTCGAAGGACGATCCGATCCTCGTACACGTAGACGGCGAGCTGACCTTCGGCAAAAGCAACAGTACGTACATCGAGGCGACCGGCGAGCGGCTGGTTCTGAACGGCACCAGCCCGGATTCGCACTACGAGATCCACAGTGAAGGCGGCGTTACGCTGCGTGACGGCAACGAAGATCCGAACGTCAAGACGCTCAGCGGCTATGTCTATTCCGAGAACGGCGGCGTAAAGCTGTATACGGAACGCGACATCGGCACGGCGTCCAACCCGTTCGATATCGCCACCGCCGATATGGCAGTGGTCTCCTTCGAGGGCAACAATACGTACATCAACGACAGTGATCCGGATTCGTTCGTACTGAGCGACAGCGTCGTCAAGGGCGACCTGGTGCTGAACACCGAAGGAAGCGTTTACAACGCCAACAACGGACGGTACGACGAGCTCGTGCAGGATCTCATTGACAAGCAGGCTGCTTACAATGCTGCGCAGAACGAGCTGGATAAGGCAAACGCTCTGCTTGCGGCGGTAGACAACATGGCTGCAAAGGCAAGACTCGACGACGCGCTTGCAATCCAGGAAGCGGCGGCAGACGTTGCGGCGATCAAGAACGCTGCGCTCGCCGAAGCCAACGCGGAGCTTGCACAGCTCGTAACCGAGTTCAAGCAAATGGCAAAGGATCCGACCGTGACGCTGGATGCGCTGGACGAACAGCTCATCCGCATCAGCGCGGCGGAGAAGACCCTTGCCGAGGCACGGCAGGAAGCGGCAGCAGTGAACGCCGAACTGGCGAAAGCGAACGCCGAGCTGAGCGCCGCGCAGAGCAACTGGAACACGAACCACGACTATGCGACGCGCGTGCTTGTTGCGGAGCAGAAGAAAGTGGACGCGGCACAGGCGGCCGTAGATGCGGCGCAGGCGAATGCGGATGCGGCGCAGGCGAATGCGGACGCGGCGCAGGCGACGCTCGATCAGGCGAACGAAGCATTGGCTGCACTGCCCGCGGATGCGGACGAGCAGACCAGAGCGGCAGCCGAAGCCGCGGTTACGAACGCCGAAGCGGCGCTGGAAGCGGCGAATGCGGCGCTGACGGATGCGAACGCAGTCCTCGCGGATGCGGGAGACGCGCTCACGGATGCGCAGGATGCTTACGCGGCACAGGCAGCCGAAATGGTTGCGGTGCTGGCAGAAGCACAGCGGCGCATTGACGCGGCACAGGCCGCGCGCGACAAGGCAGCCGAAGCGCTTGACAACGCGAAGGCAACGCTGGAAGCGCAGGTCGCCGTGAACGACGCGCAGAAGGCTGCGGACGACGCGGCACGCGCTGCAAGCGAAGATCCGACGGATCCGGCGGCGGCGCAGAAAGCGGCGCTGGCGGCCGGAATGCTGCAGGCGCGCAAGTACCTGCTTGCGGCGTACAGCAACGTAGAGAACGTACAGAACGGTACCGACGAACAGAAGGCGCTGGCAGCCGGCGCGCTGGCGGAAGCCCTGACCGTGATCGAAACGCTCGAACGCGGCGAGAACTTCCTCGCAAACGGCGATGAAGCGTATGCGGCGCAGGCGGGCCTCGGCGACGACGCCACCGCGCTTGACGCGCTGAAGGCTGCGGTGCAGCAGCAGGAAGCGGCGCTCGAAGTACTCGAAGCCATCGCGCTGTACGGAAACGCGGAGGATGCGGAGCATCTTGCGCAGGCAAGAACCACCCTCGCCGCGGCGAGAGAGCGGTTCGAATCCGCAGAAAACGCGTACCAGGAACAGGTTACGCTGATCGAAAAGACACAGCAGCTTGCCGCAGCAACCGAGCGTCAGCAGAAGGCGCAGGAAGCCTGGGACAAGATCATGCAGTCCAACCAGAACCAGACCGAGCTGGATGTGACAAAGCGCGGCGCAACCGACGACAGGATCAAACAGGCTCGTCAGGAGCTGCTCGACGCGAACGAAGCGCTGATCCAGGCGAAGAACGCGTTCGATCAGCAGGAACAGGCATTGGCAGACGCCAACGCAGAGCTTGCGGTCAAGGAAAGCACCATGGCTGCGATCGCTCCGACCAACGAAGCAATCGCAGAGCGTGACGCGATCCGCGACGGACTTGCAGAAGCGACGGCGCAGCGCAATGCGCTGAACGACGAACTGACTGCGGCGTCCAACCGGACTGCTGCGGCGATGCAGGATCTGCAGACTGCCGTGAATGCGGCGGCGGCGCTGATCGAACAGAACGGACAGAGCTTGCTCCGCGCAAACGCTCTGCGGGCGCTCCCCGCTGCGGCGCAGAACGGCGCTCTGACCAATTCGACCGACAGTGTTGATGCCATTACGGCGGAGCTGGCGGCACGCCTCGAGGCGCAGAACGTGTTGAGCGACGACATCCAGAACGCATTGACCACGGTCAGCGAAAAGCTTGCCGCGTACTACGATGCGAGAACCGATGAAGCGGAAGTTCAGCGCGAGCGCGATGAAGCGCAGTCGCAGGTTGAATCGCTGAGCAGCGCTCTGCCCGGCGCGCAGACGGCTGTGAACGACGCGAAGAACACGCAGGCGCAGGTCATTTCGACCAACGGCGCACCCGCGGACAACAGCGGCGTTACCACGCAGGCGCTGCCGACGGCAGACGATACGGCGAACAACTCCAACCTCAACGTCAGCGGCAACGCTGTGATCCGCACTGGCGGCGACTTCGGTACTGCGGATAACGCGATGAGCGCTGAAATCGGCGGTACGCTGGATCTCACGTCCGGCGGTGAAATCGGAGTACATTCCGGCAAGGATCTGGATATCGTTCAGGCGAAGGGAAACGGAGACGTTGATCTTTCCGCAAACGGCAGCATCCGGAACGCTTCCGGGAACAACGGTACGATGATTTCCGGCGAAAAGGTAACGCTCAACGCGATTACCGGATCGGAAGGCAACGGCAGCGATCTCGGCAGCAAAGATAAGCCGCTGAACATCAATGCAACGGGCTTCGGCGCAAAGGCCGACAATATGTACGTGAACAACGCCAACAAGGGCAACACGGTACTGGACAACGTAACGGCACAGGGCAATGCCGCGCTTTCGTTCGGCGGAAGCGTAACGCAGGAGCCCGGCGCGGTTGCGGCGGCGGATACCATGACCCTGAAGGCGGGCGGTGCGATCGGCACGGCGATGGACGGCGAACCGACGTACGAGTACACCGACGGCATTGAAACGCCGACGGGCATCGAGAAGCCGGAAGGCTCCTTGACGATCAACGCGGGCAAGCTGAACGTCAGCGGCTCCGAGGTACACGTCTACAGCATCGCTCCCGAGACGGTTCTGGACGCTTCCGGCAAGGACGGCATCGAAGTGACCGCCGTCGGCAACCTTATGCCCGGAAAGAACGTCCAAAGCGGCAACCCCGTGGCGCTGTACGCGCTCGGCAACGTGGGCACGCCGAACAACGGCTTCGTTGCTTCGCTCGGCTCCAAGTTCACGGTACATTCGATCTACGGTATGGCCAATGTACGCCTGCAGCAGCTCGTGTACATCTACAACGAGGTCGGCGGTGCACTGGGTCTGCTGAATCTTACGGATGTGCTGGTCATCACGGACATCCGGCTCAGCACAGGCAACGCAGCGGACGAGCTGCTCAGCAGAGCGCTTGCAAGCAGCGGCAAGATCATGGCACGCAGCGTTGGCATCTTCAACAGCAACGGGAACATCACCTATCGCGGCAACACGAATCCGGTGCTCTTGATCCTGAAGCTGGCGGAGGGCGAGCCGATGCTCGAGGATGGCCAGGCGGTGTACATCCTGCACAGCCGCGACGGAGAATTTGAGCTTCTCAAGGGTATCTATTGGGAAGGCTACGTCATCTTCTTCACCGACGGTCTGGCAACGCAGGAGAACTCCAACTTCGTCGTTGTCACCGAAGAAGCGCTTGCGGAGCTTGGGCTCACGCCGGAGGATGCAGCGCAGGATCACCTGAGCAAACTGCTGCTCGGGCGCAACGTAGCGGAGCTTGTCGAAAGACGTTCGGATTACGTCGCGAAGTTCCTGGAGCTGATCGTAAAGGCAGCCGAAGAATCGACCGAAGCGTAAGCGGTTGAGGCAAAAACGACACTTGCAGGGGAGGGTAACTCCTCCCCTGCAAATTTTCACAATGAGACCGGGAGACCGAAATGGACGAAGAAATCAAGAAGAACGAAGAATCCAAAAAGAACGGGGAATCCAAGAAGGACGCGGGCAAAGCGCGCCCGTACATCATCCGTATTACGGCGGCGGTTCTGGCAACGCTGATGGTGCTGGAGCTGGTGCTGCTGAACGCAAGCGCCATTCGCTTTCGGAAGGACGATTACGCCGACAGCGAACTGGAAACGGCGGCAAACTATGTGAACGAAAACGACGAATACCTGACGGCGGACCGGCTGGAGCGTATGCAGGCAGTGCTGCGCAGCGTCGGCACGCCGAAGACGTTCGATGACTATAACCTTGCGGCTTCGCGCGCGATTGCCGACGAGAAATATGAGGACGCGGCGAGAGATCTGGAAAACGCGATTCGGCTGTTCGAGGGCGAGCCGGAGGATCTTGCCGCGCTGTATGTGAAGCTTGGCTGCGTGTATGTGCTGCAGTCGGACTGGGAAACGGCGCGCAGCCGGTTTGAAACCGCCACGAAGCGGGACGCTTCGAACGCGGACGCATGGCTGATGCTGGCGGAATCCTGCCTGCAGGCGGAGGACTACGCCGCGGCGCTCGACGCGATGGCGGTTTACGGCGAAATGGCGGAGTTGACAGGATCGCAGTATGAAGCGATCGCGGTGATGCAGCTTCAGCAGGAATGCTGCGCGGAGGCGATCGAGACGTGCGATAAGGCGCTTGCGCTGCCAGATGCGAACGCGGCAACCCTGTACAGCATCCGGTCGCAGGCTTGGCTTGCGCTCGGCGACGCCGAAAAAGCCGCTTTGGACGCGGAAAGCAGCATAGCGGCGGGCAACGCCGATTCGGACGTGAAGCTGCTTGCGGCGGCGGGACGGCACGCGGCAGGGGACTATACCGGCGCGTTGAAGCTGTATCGGGAGCTGCTGAACGAAGGGCAGGGCTCGCAGGACCTTTACCGGCAATCGGTGGAATGCGCGTACCTTGCGGGGGACTATGAAGCTGTTGCCGAGCTGTGCCGCAAGGTGCTGGGCCTGCCGGAGGACGCTGCGGAAGCGCCGGAAACGGTGGACGAGCAGAAGATCGAGTTCTTTAAGTGGCTCGGCGTGTCGCTGCTGGAATCGGAACGCTACGCGGAGGCGGAAACGTATCTGACGGTGTTTTTGGAGCATACCGAACCGACCGCCGAAGGGTTGTTCCTGCGGGGGCTCTGCCGGTTGGCGCAGGAGCAGTATGAATCTGCGGCGCAGGATTTTACCGACGCAATGACCGAGGAATCGCTGCTGGACGAATGTCTGTACAACCGCGCCGTGTGCTATATGTATTTGGATCAGGCGGAGAAGGCGACGGCGGACTTTCAGCAGGTCATCGACCGCAACGCCGACCCGGACGTGATCGCCCTGACCTGCAAGCTGCTCGATATCGACCTCGAACAGTTGGGGCAGGAGGAATGATCCGGACGGACAAGCCGGACCCGGGCGGTTTTCAGACGGCAAGCCTGGCAGTCCGCCGCGCAAAACGCGGCGTTGCGGGTTGACATGAGACCGTTTGCGTTGTGTAATCAATATGCAAGGAAAAATCTGCAAGAAAGACAGGAAAATATGCCGGAATTCGGCATCCTCAAGCAAGTGTGTTAAGAGAACTGTCCCCTTGGCACACCCCGAACGGAATACGAAAGGGAGCTGTCTCAATATGGCTGAAATCGCCGTTTAGAGACGGCTTTTTTTGGCTCAATGTCAATAGTTGGGGTTGAGCTTGTAGAAAGAAATCATGGTATGGAACCCGCTGCCCGAGGAGCGGGTTCGCCGCGTCCGGGGGTCATGTGGAGCAGTTGATCAGAAGAATGCGTTGCCGAAAGTTCTTGAAATTGCGATATCCGAAAGCAATGACTACTTTTTCACCTTGATCAAATACTTGTCGCTGTCTTCTGTAAGAAAACGTTTCCACAACTTTCGTTGAAGAGCCCATTTTAAGTGTACCATATTTCACACAATTTCGTTCGACATCGTTGTAAACAAAATGTTATTTCTGTGAAAACAAAATGCTGTAACAAAATGAGCCGAAACGGGATTACCGTTCCGGCTCGTTTCTGTGTGTGCGCTGTTTCTGCTGCTCTTTGATCGGATGCTTGCGCTCGTATTCGCGCTGCAACTCGGTTCTCAAAAGGTTCAACAGTCGCGGCGCGTCCTTTCGTATGCGTTTGACGCGCTTGACGCGGTTTCGCAATGCCGTGATCTCTTTGGTGATTGCGGCACGCTGTTCCTTGTTTTCTGCAAGCACGGTCGGATCGGTCTCGTGCCGGATCTGATTGCGTACCTTACCGCGTTTGGTCTCCAATGCGGCGATTTGCGCCTCCGTTTGCGCAATGTCCCGGTCCAGATCGTCCGGCGTGTGCAGTTTGTTCTCCTTCAGAAACCGTCTGTCGGATTCGATTTGCGCTATATCCTTTAATTCGTGCCGCAAATCGGCGGAGAGGATCACTTCTTTGGTGTAATGGCTTGCAAGCTCGATCAGCGCGATCAGGATCGCAAAGATCGCATCGACAAGGATCGTAACCGTGTCGTTGGTATGGTTCATCTCGTATACAAGCCCGTCCAGATACTTGTCGATCTCCGAGCGCGGTTGCTTTGGCGGATGCGTGCGCTCATATTCCTCCTGTTGGTAGAGCACATTCCACGGCGTCCGGATTCGCTTTTGATACTTCATCTCCACAACCGTCGTGATCAATACCGCGCTGTCGCTAATACGCGGTTTGTGATTTTGGTACTTGTACCGAAAATCCGGATCGGCTTCGTTCTGATCCCAATGTTCGTACATCACATCGTCTGTAAAGCCGAGCCGATCCAGACAAATGGCTCTCTGCCAGCCGTCGGCTTTAACCGACATGCGGACGGGATCTATGGTATATCCCTTTGCCTGTAGCTGATCCATGAAGGTCTGCCAATCCGTGCTGTATTTCAGACAGTATGCGATGTCCTGTTTCAATTGCGCCCGGTGCGTCGGCTGCCCACGCTGTTCACGCCAGTACGCACCTTTGGATTGTTCACGAGAAATCGCTGTATTATCCAATACAGACAAGCCGTGTTCCTTACAGATCGCGTCCGAGATCTCCCGCAGTTCATAGTGTTGCTCGATACTGTTGCGAAACTTCCTGCCGTCGCGGAAGGATACAGAATTCACTACAAAATGATTGTGCAGGTTATCGGTATTGAGGTGTGTGGTGACAAGGACTTGGTAGTCCTTGCCCCACATCTTCCTTGCGGTCTCTATCCCGATCGCATGACATTCCTCCGGCGTCAGCTCGTCCGTCCTGAACGACTGATAGCCGTGGTAGGCGATCACCTTGCCGCGCTCGCCGTATTTGTGCTTGACCGCCATCATCTCCTCATACGCAAACGCCGCCGAACAATTGACACCGGAAACATATTTCTTCTCATCGGTCTTCCCGAAAAAGAAATCATCGTTGTTTTCCGCAATCAGTCTCAGAACTGCATTACCCGCTGCAACTTCCTGCTCCTCTTTATTGGGACAAACTTGAAAACCATAATCTGATGCCGTGGCGTACTCTACAAATGTTCTTACATTTCCTTGCTTGGAGTATAACTCCAATGTCCTGCATGGATAGAAAAACTGTTTATATAACGTCTCTCCTATGTGTTTTTCAATGGATTGTTCCATCTGCTTTTTCTCCGTTAACCTTTTCCTGATAGAGCCGCATCAGCCACGCCACGCAAGCCGCCTCGTCCGTTTCCTTGATCGGCATGCCGTACGCCTGCATGACCGCGCGATCGTTGGCTTGATGTGCCTTTTGGAGATCGTTCGGCATAAGATTTCGATCATACAAAACTGATAATGGTGTATCTGGGTATTTCGCACGAGCGTCTATTATTCCTTGTGCTGTTTCCTCTATTCTATGTCGCTGCATTTCTGTTGGTTTCGGCCATGGGAAAGTATTATAGACAATCTCTTTGCTATATCGATAACGCATTTCCAGTCGACCACATACAGCCCGCATCCACGCCATGTGTACATTTGAGGTCAAAATACCGAAATGATAGACAGATGCGTTCGGAACAATTTGTACTGCATCTGAAGATATATTGTCTGGAGACATAAACCCAATGGGAATATAGATTCGGTTTTCAGACGAAACTCTCGGAATGATTAAATAATATACGTCTTCCGGTTGTGTCATTTGGGCGAAACAGTTCGGAACTTTCGCATATCCGTTCGTTGTTTTTGCTTTCGATGCCAAGCGAAAAGCTCTGACTGCCTCCACCTTTTCGTAAAGCACTTTGCTCTTTTTGATATCCATCGGAGTGGCATGAACAAGCCAAAGGCAATATCTCTTCTTACCTTTGATGAACTCATCTGCGCCGATATAGGGATGAAGCCATTTTCCGAGTTCAGGTTCTTTTGCCAAGATTTCCTCGCGCTCTTCCGGTGAAATGACGAAGTAGCCACCATCACGCGGCTGATTCCCAAAGTTCATTTTGGGAACATCCCATAGCGCTTCTTTTGCTGCAGTTACGAAAGCATCGTTGCCTTCTGCCAAATAAGGACTAATATTTTTGACGATTTTTCTATCCGACCCAATAGGATACAGAAACTTCTGGCTTCGATTAAACATAGCGAAACACACAATAACGCAATGAACGGCTGCCTGATCAGAAGATTCACTATCCCATCGGAAGGTTTGATAAGCGAAATTGATATGAACGTGCAAATCATTCAGCAACACATCCCATAAAACGGGCACCTGCGATCCCTGACAAATCGAATTGGTCGAAACAAAGCAGACCTCGATTCTTGTTTGTTGAATATACTGCGCAGCAATTTTATACCAACAGGTCACATAATCAAGATCTTGAACATCTTTAATGTTTCCGAAAGTATCCTGTACTTCCATCTTTTGTTGGCTTCCTTGATCCATCAACCTCGCCCCCACAAACGGCGGGTTGCCCATGATGTAGTTCAGCTTGTCCTTCGGCACAACGTCGTTCCAGTCGATGCGCAGGGCGTTGCCCTCCACGATGTGCGCGTTGGTTTTGAGCGGCAAAAAATCAAGGGACGTATGCACAATGTCCTCGGTCGCCTTCATCATCTGGTTTTCCGCGATCCACAGCGCCGTCCGCGCGACGGTGACGGCAAAGTCGTTGATCTCGATGCCGTAGAACTGCGAAATGTCCACTCGAATAAACTGAGACTGATCCACGTCCAGTCCAACCATCTTGCCCGAAAGCAGCAGCCGCAGCGCCTCGTTTTCGAGCTTTCTGAGGCTTAGGTAGCTTTCGGTTAAAAAGTTACCGCTGCCCGCCGCGGGGTCAAGGAACGTGAGCGAGGCGAGCTTATCCTGAAATCCTTTGAGGCGTTTCTCTTTGGCCTTCAGCACCGCAATTCCTTTGATCTCCTCCAATTCCGCTTTGAGATCGTCCAAAAACAGCGGGTCGATAACCTTGTGAATGTTCTCGATGGACGTATAGTGCATGCCGCCGCTGCGGCGGGTTTCGGGGTTTAGGGTGCTTTCGAACACCGCGCCGAAGATCGTGGGACTGATCTCGGACCAGTCGAAGCTGTCGGACGCGTTGCGCAGAATCAGCGCCATGATCTCATCGGTCAGCGGCGGGATCTCGATATCCTCGTCGGAGAATAAACCGCCATTGACGTACGGAAACGCCGCAAGCAGCGGGTCGTCGTCTTTTAGATACGGATCGCGCTCAGAGGGCTTTTGATCGAGCACGCGGAACAGATCGCGCAGTCCCTTCCTTGCGTGGGCGGCGTCGAACTGCGCCATGTAGTCATGGAACATGTTCTTTTTGCCGAAGATGCCCGCATCCTCGCCGTAAAGGCAGAACACGATACGGACACACAGCTTGTTCAGGGATTTCAGCGTTTCGGGATCGTCAGGGTTTTTGTACTGTTTCAGAAAAGCGTCGTAAATCTGCCCGACCAATCTTCCCGCGTCCAGCGAGAGCTTCATCTCGTCGGTGACCTTTTTTGTCTCCTTGTTGACAAGGAAGTCGAGCATATGGTACTTCGCCGGAAGGTCCGAAAGCGCGAGCTTGACGGGCTCCGGGCGACGTGTATTCATGTCGTAGACCCAGATCTCGGCAAAATTGGACGTGACAATCCAGCGGGCTTTTTCGTCGAAGGGAAGCCCATTGTCATACTCTTTTGCCTGTTCATAGGGCGTTTTTCCGCCGTGTCCCGCTTGCGGCTTATCGAGCGCAATGCCGAACGATTTCTGTTCGATCAGCACGCGGGTTTCCGGGATATATACGTCGATGCGCTTTGTATTGCCGTCCGCGCCGATCACCTTCTTTTCGAAGCTGACGCGCTCGGTCGCCCGTTCGACGCCGAGAATGTTTGTCAGAAATTCAAGCCAATAGGAACGAGCGTCCTCATCCTCGTTGCCGTGATCCTTCCATCTGTAATAAAATTGCCGGGCGGCTTCCCGCTGCTGTGCGTCTGTCATGGCTTATGATTCCCTAAAATAATGATTTGACCATATTATATGATATTTCGACTGTATTTTCAAGGCGGAAACTGCATTTGGAGCAACTATAAGGACGGCAGCGATCCGATACGATATCTTTCGGATTGCGTCAGCTTGCCGTAGACACGCTGCAGCCGTTAAAAAAACCATCCGTTCCGTATGTATTCCGAAGAGAAGCTCTTAGAGCTTTCGGAGAGCATACGGGAGAACGGCGTCATTTCTCCGATCCTTGTCCGTCCGCTTGCGTCCGGCGGGTATGAGATCGTATCCGGTCACAACCGTGTGGAAGCATGTCGGTTGGCGGGAATCGAAACGATCCCGGCGATCGTGCGGGACATGGACGATGATACCGCAATCCTCATGATGATCGACGCCAATCAGCAGAGGGAAACCGTTCTGCCGAGCGAAAAGGCGTTCGCCTACAAAATGCGGCTGGAAGCCATGAAGCGGCAGGGAAAGCGGACGGCATCCGTCGGTACCCAAGTTGGGTACAAGTCCGGCGAAAAGTCCGCGGACCGTCTTGCGCGGGATGTCGGAGAGAGCCGCAACCAGATCCAGCGCTATATCCGGCTGACGTACTTAATTCCGGAATTGCGCGATATGGTCGACAGCGGAAAGCTTGCGATGAATCCCACTGTCGAGCTGTCTTACCTTCCGACAATGGAACAGACCTATGTGCTGGCGGCGATCCAGTCCGAACAGAGTTCGCCCACGCTTGCACAGACGAAAGAAATGAAGGAAGCATTCGCTCGCGGTGCTTTCACCTTCGACACCCCGCTTGAAATTATGCTCGCCGGAAAAGGCAAGCGCAAGGAAGTCCTGACGCTTCCGATGGATCGCTTCGCCGGATTCTTCCCTCCGGACAGTACGCCGCGCGAAATCGAGGAAGCGCTGTTCCGGATCCTGACGGATTACCAACACAGGCAGGAACGGAAGCGTTCCCGGGAGATGGAACGGTGACGCACGAAGAGGGACATGATATGGACGATGGAATCATCTGCATCTATTTCTCCGACGAACCGTACGTAGACGCAACGATCACGAAGGAGGAGCTTCTCGCCGCGCTGAAAAACAGCGCGGCGAGACTTCCTTGTAAGACGATGCGAAACGTACTATTCGTTAAACTGACCGAAAATCGAAAGGAGAAAAACTATGGAACTGACGTACACAAAAACAGGTAATTATTTGATCCCGGACCTTGTCATGGATCCGCAGCCGGACGGCGAGATCGGCGTATGGGGCTGGCGTCGGAAGCGCTTCCTGAAAGAGCACCGCAAAGGCACCTACAACGCCCTGCTGATGAACGACACGCTGACGCAGCATTTGATCGACACGAACGAAGCGGCATTAGACATGATGGAAACACTGGTCAAGCAGATGGCGAAAGCCGAAGGCGTAACCGAAGCCCTGAAGCGCCGCGATCAGATGGCATGGGTGGGAGCCATGAACAACATCCGCAACCGCGCAGACGAGATCGTCCGCGCAGAGCTGATCGAGGTGTAGTATGGTTACAAAGAGAAACGATAAGCGCTACACGGCCACACTGGCCATCGGGCGAAACCCTGATGGGTCTTTGAAGCGGAAATACTTTTATGGGAAGACGAAAAAAGAGGTCGATCTGAAGGTCGCAAAGGCCAAGCTGGACATAGAGAACGGCATGTTCACCCCGGATGATACCATGACCTTCATCGATATCGCCCATAGATGGGTGGATGTGGCACATCCGGACATCATGCCCCACACCCGGCGCTCCTATCACACCATGATCGACAAGCACCTGAAGCTGCTACACCACATTGAGCTGAAAAAGCTGAAGCCGCTGCATTTGCAGTCGGTTCTGAAAGAGATGTACGACAACGGGCTTTCCGATAATATGATGCGTGACGCCAAGATCATCGCCTCTGCCGTTTTGAATTTCGCTATGGACAACGATCTTCTGTTCCGGAATGTGTTTGCGCGTGTTTCCGTTCCGAAACGCGGCAAAGCTGAGCGTCAACCGATCACCGAGGAACAAAAGGATCTGATTCTTCGTACATGGCGAGGGCATAGAATGGGTGTTGCCGTTCTGGTCATGCTGTATTGCGGACTGCGCCGCGGGGAGATCGTCGCACTGACCTGGAACGACGTGGACTTTAACACAATGACGATTTCCGTTACCAAAGCGGCAACCTGCGGGCAGAACCAGCCCAAGATCAAGCGACCGAAGACTGCCGCGGGCAATCGGATCGTGCCGTTCCCCGCACAGCTTCTGCCGATCTTCAAGGAAGCGAAGCAGAACAAATCCTTATACGTTTGCCCCGCGGCGGACGGCAGCATGATGACCAATACGGCGTGGACGACCTCATGGAACTCGTATATGCATTATCTGAACATTCAGGCAGGCGGGCGTGAGGCACTGTGAAATCTTTTCTGTAAATAGCGGTCTTCTGTGATATGACCGTAATTGGTTGGGCCGAATGGCAGAAGCTGCCGTTCGGCTCTTGACTACATTTCTACCAGAAGCAGGGCGATCTGTCAAGGGCGCCCGCAGTGCGGGCGTGCATTTACCCTTGACGGATCGGATCGGTTCTGGTATCAGTCCGGCAGCCGGCCGTCATACATGATCGCCAGTTCGCCGTACACCTTGCCCCAGTTGTGTACCGG
>JAFSLH010000037.1 GCA_017448545.1 Clostridia bacterium | reverse complement strand
GGGCGTGTCGCAGAATGAAAAGTTCTGGGGCACGCTTTTTTCGGTCAAAAACGAATAGGTTGTGGATAATTCACGCAAAAATTCACTGAAAAGGGTATAGCAAAGCAAGCCCCGGAGCATTTTCCGACGCCAACTGTGGAAAATATTCGGTTTTTCAGGCTATGCGCTGTTGAGCTGTGAAAGATGCGTTTGCAGCCGTCCGTTTTCCCGCTTCATCCACAGCTTTTTCAGATCAAACGCCAGCGCGAGCAAAAACAGCTCCGTTCTCACGTTCGCCTTGCCGCGTGTCAGGAACCGACGGAAGCCAAAGTCGTTCTTCAGCAGGCCAAACGCGCCCTCTACCTGAATCGAACGGCACAGGCGCAGATAGACGCCGCGCTCCGTGGTAATGTTCTCCTGAGAGGCCCTGCGCAGTTCTTGCAGCGTCTTGTTCGCGCGCAGTTCCTTCGGCTGCTCCGCATCCTTTGCCTGACAGCACTTTTCCCGCATCGGGCAGCCCTTGCAGTCCTCGCAGCGATACCACGCCGTCGTCACTTCCCGCCCGTTTTGCAGTTCCGTACATTCCTTACGAAGTGGCAGTCTCCGTCCGTTGGCGCAAATATAGCAATCCTCGTCGGCGTCGTAGATCATGTTCTCCATCCGTCCGAGCTGCTTCTTGTACTTCGCGCTTTTCCGCTGCTCATAGTTTGCGGGCTTGATAAAGCTCATTTGCCCGTTGGCTTCAAGAAACAGATAGTTGCCGAGCCGCTCATACCCGGCGTCCGCCGTCACGGATGCGTACTTTCTGCCGTGTTCCCTTTGCAGTGTTTTGAGGAACGGAACCAACGTGCCGAAGTCCGTACGGTCTGAGAAAACGTCGATGCCGGTGATATACTCGCTGTTCACCGCGATCTGCACATTATACGCGGGCTTGAGCTGTCCGTTGCGCATGTGGTCTTCCTTCATCCGCATGAACGTGGCGTCTGTGTCCGTCTTGGAATAACTGTTGCGCCTGTCACCCATGACGGCGAGTTTTTCTTCGTACTCTGCCCAGCGGCGGCGCAGCTCGTCCAGCTTTTCCCATTCCTTCTGCTCGCCGCTCTTTCGTCTGCCGGTTCCGTGGACGAAAACGATCTGCTCCGCGGTTCGCGAAAGATACGCTTCCAGCTCCGCCAACGTGTCCACCGGTAGGGCGGCGTTCACCTTTTCTTTCACCCTGGCAAGCTGCTTTTCCACGCTCTTGCGCCAGACAAACGTATACCGTCCGGCGGCGCTTTCCAGCTTCGTACCGTCGATAAACACGGTCTCATGGTCGGTCTCGCCCTGTTTCTCCAGCAAGCGGGCATACTGGTAAAACAGGTCCTCAATCTCATTGGCGCAGCGCTTCCGAAACCGCGCAAAGGTGGCATGGTCCGGAATGGGTTCATCCTCCAACAGCCACATGAAGTCCACCCGATACCGGCACGCTTCCTCCCAGCCTCGGCTGGAATATATCCCGCACTGGTATCCGTAGATCATTACCTTGAACGTCACCCGCGGATCGGCTGCCGATTTCCGCCCTTTGGGCGAATAGGCGCGATGCAGTTTCCTGTAGTCCAGTTCCTCAAGCTGGGCGCTTGTCAGCCGGACGGGTGCGTTCTCCGGTAATATTATTTCGTTGTTCAGGGCAAGTACCACTTGACCGTTCCGCTCATACGTCGTATAGTGATCTTGCGTTTTTGACTGGTTCATCATACTTACAGCTTAACGCAAAAGACGAGGTTAGGAAACCCTTTTGGGCTCCTAACCTCATCTTTTTTCAACGCGCTATTTTGCAACGCGCCC
>JAFSLH010000036.1 GCA_017448545.1 Clostridia bacterium | reverse complement strand
TTTTCGTGCACATTTTCAGAAGTTCCAGTGAATTTCGATCAATTGTTCGGATGTTTTGGGAACCCGCCTGCCGATGCGAACATAATCGATCAGCGTTTCAACAATCGGGCGATTGAGACTCTCAAACGCGGTATAGCGGTCAATCAGTTCCTTTCGATGATCTCCTTCGATCGCTTGCTGATCCAGAAAATCAAGCTGCTTTGTCAGATTTTGAATCTGCTTTTCCGCGCGACTGCGATCATCCGAAAGTCCCTTTACCAATTCCGCAAAATCCGGATCGGAAAGATATCCGCGCACCTTATCCATATAGAGATTGCGCAAACCTTTGCTGTACTCCTCGACTCGCTTTTGATATGTTTCGAGGTCGGACTGCAGACGTTCTCTTTGCCGCTTCAGATCTTGTTGAAACTCCACCTTCTGCAGCAATTCATCTTTGTCAAGATAGGCGTCGGACAGGCGATGCAGTTCATCCAATACGGCTTGCTCCACTTTCTTGACCGATACAAAGGTTCCCGGACAGGAATCCTGCGCAACATGATGGTTCGGGCACTCCAAATAATACATTCCGTGACACTTATGAGATCGCAGAGTATAACCGCAATATGCGCATCGTGCCTTCTTTGCGAACAGTCCGATCTGACCGCCGGAGAATGGCTTTGCCTTTGCTTTCAGCATCAACTGCACGGTATCCCACAGTTCACGGTCGATGATCGGTTCATGTGTGCCTTCCACCACATACCATTGATCCCTCGGTCTCGGCTTGTTTTGTTTCGTCTTGTAGGAAACGCTGCCGTATTTTCCCTGTACCATGTTTCCGATGTAGATTTCATTTGTCAGCATATCGGCAATCGCAAAATACTTCCAGAAGGTACTGTTTTTTGATTCCATTATCATCCGGGCTTTTAAAAATGCTGCGAGGTTGGTTCGTGGTTTTTGCTTCCTGCTTCATGCGCGGACTCCTTTTCCATGAATTGACAGTAATCCATATGAAACGCCGATGCTTTTTAGCACGGAGAACGCAATACATGCGTTTATAACATGCCGTTTCGCATTTTTCCGGATGAAACCATCCATTTTGCGGAAGAATAAAGCATTATGTATGCAGGAGGCAAACAATGGGTTCTGTTTGGAACGATACGGTCAATATGAGATCGTTTGCGAAGCTTGAAAGGGACTTGCATGTCGACGTGCTGATCATCGGCGGCGGCATGGCGGGCGTTCTGACGGCGTATATGCTGGGACGTGAGGGCGTCGATTACGCGCTTTGCGAAGCGGAAACGCTCGGCAGCGGCACAACGAAGAACACGACCGCCAAGATCACCAGTCAGCACGGGCTGATCTATAACAAGCTGATTCGTGAATTCGGAGAGCAAAAGGCCGTCCAATACTACGGCGCAAATCAGGAAGCCCTGTATCTCTATCGTACGCTGTGCGAAACGATCGACTGCAATTTTGAGCAGAAGGACAATTATATCTATACGCTCAATGACGCGAAGCAAATCGAAAAAGAGATGCGCGCATTGAAGCAACTCGGTATACCTGCCGAACGGACGAATACGCTTCCGCTGCCGTTTGACGTTGCGGGTGCAATACGGTTTTCCGAGCAGGCGCAGTTTCATCCGCTTCGATTCCTTTCGGGAATCTCCGACGGACTTCATATCTATGAACACACGCGCGTGCGGGAATTGAAAAAAACGAAAACCGGCGTCGCTGCGGTGACAAGCGGCGGAACGGTTTTTGCCGATCGCGTGATCGTCGCCACACATTTTCCGTTTTTGAACAAGCACGGCGTGTATTTCATCAAACAATACCAGCACCGCTCCTATGTGATCGCGCTGGAGAACGCGCCGCAGCTCGACGGCATGTATCTGGACGATGACGAGAAGGGACTTTCCTTCCGAAACTACGGCGGTTATCTGTTTATCGGCGGCGGCAGTCATCGAACGGGAAAGAACGGCGGCGGGTATCGGGACCTCAAAGCGGCTGCCGAACGGTACTTTCCCGAAGCGACCGTCAAGTATGCGTGGGCGGCGCAGGATTGCATGACGCTCGATTCCGTTCCGTATATCGGACGGTATTCTGCGGGAACGGAAGGTCTTTATGTGGCGACGGGCTTCAACAAATGGGGCATGACCGGCTCGATGATCGCAGCAAAGCTGCTTTCTGATTTGTTGACCGGCAACGAAAACCCGTATGAGGAGTTGTTTTCTCCGTCGAGAACCATGCTGCGTCCGGCACTGCTTTCGAACGCGGCGGAAGCCGTTCTCGGACTGATTACGCCGACCGTGCCGCGCTGCCCGCATCTCGGGTGTGCGCTGCATTGGAACGAGGCGGAGCATAGCTGGGACTGTCCCTGCCACGGTTCACGCTTCACGGAGGACGGAAAACTGATCGACAACCCCGCAACGGGCGATCTCAAGGGGGTGCAAAAATGAGCAATCATCTCAGGAATGAAACAAGTCCCTACCTCTTGCAGCATGCCGAAAATCCGGTTGAATGGTATCCGTGGGGCGAGGAGGCCTTTATGAAGGCGCGCGACGAGGACAAACCGATCTTTCTCAGCATCGGATATTCCACCTGTCATTGGTGCCATGTGATGGCGCACGAGAGCTTTGAAGATGCAGAGACTGCCGCGCTCCTGAATCGCGGCTTTGTTTCGATTAAGGTGGATCGGGAGGAACGACCGGATATCGATAACGTGTATATGGCGGCCTGTCAGGCGATGACGGGCAGCGGCGGATGGCCTTTGAGTGTCTTTTTAACGCCGGAAAAGAAGCCGTTTTATGTGGGAACGTATTTTCCGAAAACAGCACAGTACGGCATGCCGAGTTTTAGCAACCTGCTGCATGCGATCCTTGAAGCATGGGCACATGAACGGGAGAACCTGATCCGCTCTGCGGATACGCTGACAACCGTATTGGCGACGCAGCAGAATCGCACGTTTCTATCCGAAAAAGAGAATCCGATCGAACGCGGGCTTTCCGCATTGGTAAACAGCTTCGATCGCGTCAACGGCGGGTTCGGGCGTGCACCGAAGTTCCCTGCGCCGCAGAATTTTCTGTTTTTGCTGCAGCGGTATGAGAAATACGGCGACGCTCATGCGCTTCATATGGCGACGTTCACGCTTGAGCGCATGTATGCAGGCGGTATGTTCGACCATATCGGCGGCGGATTCTGCCGCTATTCGACCGACCGACGCTTCCTTGTTCCGCACTTTGAAAAGATGCTCTACGACAACGCGCTTCTGATCCTTACCTATGCAAAGGCATATGAATTGACCGATGATCGATTCTACTTGGACGTAGCCGAACGGACGGCAGCATATCTGCTGCGTGAAATGCGGTCAAATAACGGCGGTTTTTACAGCGCGCAGGACGCGGACAGCGAGGGACAGGAAGGACTCTATTATGTGTTTACGCCGGAAGAAACCGTCGCCGTGCTCGGCAAAGAGGCGGGAGACGCGTTTAATGCCTGTTTTGACATCACAAATGAAGGTAACTTTGAAGGCAAAAGCATTCCGAACCTTTTGGAACATCCGAGAGAGCCGGAACGTTTCGAAGCTGAAAAGCAGGCGCTGCTTGCGTATCGAAAAGCGCGTGCGCACCTGATGACGGACGACAAGGCGCTGACCTTCTGGAATGCGCTTGCGATCACGGCATTCTGCGCGCTGTACCGCGTCAGCGGCAAAGACGACTATCTTAACATCGCACTTTCAACGGATGCATTTCTCGAGGTCCATGCGATACGCGGTGAAAACCTGTTCACAAGCGTAAAGGACGGCAAAACAGGCAGCCGCGCGTTTTTGGACGATCGCGCAGGACTTGTGCTTGCAAAGCTTGCGCTGTATGACGCGACGCTTGATCGCACGTTCCTTGACGCGGCGGCGAAGCAGGCGGAAATTGCGGTCAAGGAATTCTTCGATTCGGATATCGGCGGCTTCTTCTTTACCGGTATGGGTAACGAAGCATTGCTGTTTCGCTCCAAAGAAACCGCCGACAACGCGCTGCCGAGCGGCAATTCGATCATGAGCTATGTGCTTTTGAGACTGTCCGTTCTTGCGCCGGATGCGCTGTCGGACGGCATTATGGAAAAACAGTTCGCATACATGAAGTCCCAGGCGGCGCTGCAGCCGGTGGCGCACACAGCGTTTCTCACGGCGCTTTCGGATCAAGAACAGCCGCCTGCAAAGATCATCGCCGTCGGCGCACAGGACAAAAAAACGATTCCTCTTCTTGCTCCGCTCGGCGCAAACGTGCTCCTGCTCGAGGAACAAACTGCGGAGTACCCGCTTCAGAACAACAGACAAACCTATTATATCTGCCGCGGGGTTACCTGTCTTCCGCCGACAAACGAACTGAAAAAGGAATGGTTCATGCAGCACTGAACTATATCAAAACCATTCCAAATCGATACCTTATTGCTTTTCACGGATGCTTCGTACCGACATTTTCGAGCAGAGAATGTGTGCGAGTTTGTCCCATATTCTTTTTATCCATGGCGTTCTGATCTGGTCGCATCGTACCCTTCTCCGCCGGTTTTTCATGATCCGAAAAACCGGTGGTTTAGGGATTTTGAAGTTTGCAGCGAATAGAAGGTTTCAGCATCGGCTGCACCTTGCGATGCGCTACATTTTGGAGCTTTTCGTGCACATTTTCAGAAGTTCCAGTGAATTTCGATCAATTGTTCGGATGTTTTGGGAACCCGCCTGCCGATGCGAACATAATCGATCAGCGTTTCAACAATCGGGCGATTGAGACTCTCAAACGCGGTATAGCGG
>JAFSLH010000012.1 GCA_017448545.1 Clostridia bacterium | reverse complement strand
CTTGATTACTACAATAACCGTAGGATCAAGGCAAAGCTAAAGGGCTTACCTCCTGCTGTTCACAGAAAGCAAGCCCTCGATGCTGCTTAATTTGAATCTCGTGTCTAACTTTTTGGGTTCAGATCAAAGGCGCCAGACCATTTGCGGCAAATTGGAATTGTTTTAACTTGTATGTGGAAAAGGCGGAAAAATCCGCCTTTTCTTTGATTATATGCCGCAAATTATCCGCGTTTTCGCCCTCGGCATAGCGTCAGTATAGCCTTCGGGACGAAAACGCGAATTCTGCCTGCCTTATCAACAGCCCCTTACAACGCTCAAAGAGTTTTGAGACAACGCCGCTTTTGAGGTGCCTTTCCTCGCGCGCGCGTGTGCGCGCGTGCGCGCATGTAACTTTTCTGCAAAATCGGGAGGTTCTACTGTATTATTATTTACACAAGCCGCCGGATATGGTATACTGTACCGGAGAAAAGTGGGAGGGAATCGGCTTGCGCGTCCGAAGTCTGGAGCTGCACAATTTTCGAAATTACAGCGAGCTTGCGCTTGCGCCCGATCCGGGGTTGAACGTGTTGGAAGGAGCGAACGCCGCCGGGAAGACGAATGTGCTTGAGGCGGTGTTTTTGTGCGCCCTCGGCCGCAGTCACCGTACCGCGCGGGACGCGGAACTGCTCCGTGAGCACGAGCCGTTCGGCTCCGTCGCGCTCGAATTGGAAACGCGCGGCGGGTCGCGGTCGATCCGGATCGAGCTGATCGAGGGCGAGCGGAAACGCGTACTGATCGACGGGGCCGTCACGTCGCGTTCCGGCGAACTGATGGGCTGTCTGAACGTCGTCATGTTCTCGCCGGAGGACCTCGCGCTGGTCAAGGAAGGCCCGGCGGAGCGCCGCCGCTTCCTCGATATGGAGCTGAGTCAGCTCAAGCCGTCGTACTATTACAATCTGCAGCAGTACAACGGCGCGCTGAAAAGCCGCAATCTGTTATTGAAGGAAACGCCGATCCGGTACGACATGATCGAGCTTTGGGACGAACAGCTGGCGCGGCTCGGGAGCCGGATCATGGTCGAGCGCGCACGGTTCGTTTCCGATCTGTCCGGAACCGCAGCGGCGCTGCACGCAAAGATGAGCGGCGGCAAAGAATCGCTGCGCGTCGCGTACGAGCCGTCGGTGCCGTTTGCGGACGAGGACCGGCTCATGGAAACGCTGCAGGAGCAGCTGACCGACCGGCTGGAGCGGGACATTTTCCGCGGCTTCACTTCGGTCGGGCCGCACCGGGACGACCTCGGGCTGCATCTGAATGGCCACGACGTGCGCGTGTTCGGGTCGCAGGGGCAGCAGCGAACCGTGGCGCTGTCGCTGAAGCTCTCGGAAATCGAGCTGATCCGGCGCATCCGCGGCGAACGGCCGGTGCTGCTGCTCGACGACGTGTTTTCCGAGCTGGACGCGGCGCGGCAGGCGCGGCTTCTGGAAGTCGTTTCCGACTGTCAGGCGTTTGTGACCTGTACGCACCTCGAGGAATTTGCCGCGATCGAGCAGCTTGCCATGCAGGTATGGCATGTGGAAAACGGTCGCATAGCGGAGGTATAGGATGCTGCTGCATATCGGAGAAAACCGGTTTGTGCCGGGGGAAGCGATCGTTGCGATCGTCCCGGCGGAGAACGTCTCGCGCGATACGGAGCGCCTGATCCGCGACTGCGTGGAGATCGGGCATTACTACCCGTCGTACGCGCGGCCGAAAGCGTACGTGATCACGGCGCGCGGCACGGAAACGTTCGTGTACGCCGCCGCCACGGGCATGGAAACGCTGCGGGAACGCATCAAAGAAAGCAAGAATGGAATCGCCCATCGGGCAGAGTAAGAAACGGAGAAACGAAATGGAAGATATTCAACGCGAAGTGCAAGGCAATTACGACGCATCGCAGATTCAGGTTCTGGAAGGGCTGGAGGCGGTTCGCCGCCGTCCCGGCATGTACATCGGCTCGACCGATTCGCGCGGTCTGCACCACCTCGTCTATGAGCTTGTCGACAACTCGATCGACGAGGCGATGGCGGGCTACTGCGACTGCGTCACGATCACGATCCACGACGGCGAAATCGTCACCGTGCGCGACAACGGGCGCGGCATCCCGGTCGGCTACCACGAAAAAACCGGCAAGGACGCGCTGGAGGTCACGCTGACGATCCTGCACGCCGGCGGCAAGTTCGGCGGCGGGGGCTACAAGGTTTCCGGCGGTCTGCACGGCGTCGGCCTGTCCTGCGTGAACGCGCTGTCGGACGAACTGCGCGTCGAAGTGCGGCGCGACGGGAAGGTGCATCGGCAGACGTATTCCCGCGGCATCCCGACGAGCGCGGTCGAGGTCGTCGGCACGTGCGACCCGGCGGAGACCGGCACGAGCGTTTCGTTCCATCCCGATCCCGAAATCTTCGACGAGGTCAAGTTTGACTTCGACAAGCTGAAATCGCGTCTGCGTGAGCTCGCTTTCTTAAACGCGGGCGTCCGGATCATCGCGATCGACGAGCGCGAAGCGAGCAAGGCCGAGCGCGACTACTGCTTCGAGGGCGGCATCCGGTCGTTCGTGACGCATTACAACAAGAACAAGGAAACGCTGCACCCGGAGCCGATGTACTTCACGGCGAAGCGCATGCAGGACGGCGAGGAGACCGCGACGGTCGAGATCGCCATGCAGTGGAACGACGGGTACAACGAAGATATTTATACTTACGCGAACAACATCAACACGCACGAGGGCGGCGCGCATCTGGACGGCTTCAAGCTGGCGCTGACGCGCACCGTGAACGACTACGCGAAGCGCGCGAACCTCGTGAAGGACAAGGACGGCACGCTGTCCGGCGAGGACATCCGCGAAGGTCTGACCGCCGTGATCTCCGTGAAGCTGCAGGAGCCGCAGTTCGAGGGACAGACCAAAACGAAGCTCGGCAACGCGGATATCCGTCCGCTGGTGTCCGGCGCGGTGTCGCAGGGACTGGGCCAGTTCCTCGACGAAAACCCGGCGATCGGCCGGATCATCGTCGATAAGTGCCTGATGGCGTCCCGCGCGCGCGAAGCGGCGCGCAAGGCGCGCGACCTCACGCGGCGCAAAACGCTGCTCGATTCGACGGCGCTGCCCGGTAAGCTGGCGGACTGCCAGGAGAAGGATGCGTCCAAGTGCGAAATCTTCCTCGTCGAGGGCGATTCCGCAGGCGGTTCGGCCAAAATGGGCCGGAACCCGAAGTATCAGGCGATCCTGCCGCTGCGCGGCAAGATTCTGAACGTCGAAAAGGCGCGGCTCGACCGGATGCTGTCGTCCGAAACGATCCGCTCGATGATCACCGCGTTCGGCGCGGGCATCGACTCCGAGTTCGACGAAACGAAGCTCCGCTACCACAAGATCGTCTGCATGACGGATGCCGACGTCGACGGAAGCCATATCCGCATCCTGCTTTTGACGTTCTTCTATCGCCACATGCGGCCTTTGGTCGAAAACGGCTACGTCTATATCGCGCTGCCGCCGCTCTACAAGGTCAAGCGCAACAAGTTTTTGCGGTACGTCTATTCCGACGAGGAGCTGGAAGCGACGCTGCAGGAGATCGGGCAGGACCCGAAGCCGGACATTCAGCGGTACAAGGGCCTCGGCGAGATGAACCCGGAGCAGCTTTGGGAGACGACGATGGACCCGGACAACCGGATCATGCTGCAGGTCACCGTCGAGGACGCGATCGAGGCCGACCGGCTGTTTACGCTGCTGATGGGCGACAAGGTCGAGCCGCGGCGCGAGTTCATCGAGCAGAACGCGAAGCTCGTCACCGATCTGGATATTTGAGTATGAGGTAATCGTATGAGCGAAACGATTCGTCCGATCAATCTGGAACACGAAATGCAAAAGAGCTTCATCGCGTACGCGATGTCGGTCATCACGAGCCGCGCGCTCCCCGACGTCCGCGACGGCATGAAGCCGGTGCACCGGCGCATCATGCACACGATGGAGGAGCTCGGCGTCACGCCCGACAAACCGACGCGTAAGAGCGCGCGTATCGTCGGCGACTGCATGGGTAAATACCATCCGCACGGCGACAGTTCGGTGTACGACGCGATGGTGCGCCTTGCGCAGGACTTCAATACGCGGTATCCGCTCGTCGAGGGCCAGGGCAACTTCGGCTCGGTCGACGGCGACGGCGCGGCCGCCATGCGTTATACCGAAGCGCGCCTCAGTAAAATGGCGCTCGACCTTCTGCGCGATATCGACAAGGACACCGTCGATTTCACGCCGAACTTTGACGGCACGCAGCAGGAGCCGGTCGTGCTGCCGGCGCGGTTCCCGAACCTGCTGGTCAACGGCAGCAACGGCATCGCGGTCGGCATGGCGACGAACATGCCGCCGCACAACCTCGGCGAAACGATCGACGGCCTTGTCGCGATGATCGACAACCCGGACATTACGGTCGACGAGCTGATGAACTACATTCCCGGCCCGGACTTCCCGACCGGCGCGATCATCCTCGGCAAGCTCGGCATCGCGCAGGCGTACCGCACCGGCCGCGGCAAGGTCTATGTCCGCGCGCGGACGGAGATCGAGCAGATGAACGCGTCGAAGAGCCGCATCATCGTGACGGAGATTCCGTATCAGGTCAACAAGGCGAGTCTGGTGAGCCGGATCGCCGACCTCGTGCACGAAAAGCGGATCGACGGCATCAGCGATTTGCGCGACGAAACCGACCGCAACGGCACGCGCATCGTGATCGAGCTGAAGAAGGACGTGAACGCGTCCGTCGTGCTGAACAATCTGTATAAGCATACCGACCTGCAGACGACGTTCGGCGTGATCAACCTCGCGCTCGTCGACGGCGAGCCGAAGATCCTGACGCTGAAGCAGATCCTGTATTACTACCTCGAGCACCAGAAGGAAGTCGTCACGCGGCGCACGCGGTTCGACCTGAATCGGGCGAAGGAACGGCTGCACATCATCGAGGGCCTTCTGAAAGCGCTCGACCATATCGACGAAGTCATCCGCATCATCCGCGGCAGCGAGACCGGCGCGATCGCAAAGGATCGGCTGTGCGAACGGTTCGGCTTTTCCGAGCGGCAGGCGCAGGCCATTCTCGACATGCGTCTCCAGCGCCTGACCGGACTGGAGCGCGACAAGCTGGAGGAGGAGAACCGGCAGCTTCAGGAGCGCGTCGCGTATCTTGAGGCGATCCTCGCCGACGAGCACCGGCTCATGGAAGTCATCAAGGAAGAAGCGCTGGACGTCAAAGCGCGGCTCGGCGACGCGCGGCGCACCGAAATCGCGCCGATGCCGGACGACATCGAACTGGACGACATCATCCAGGAAGAGCAGATGACCGTCACGATGACGCATTTCGGCTACATCAAGCGTACGTCGACCGACGCGTTCAAGGCGCAGAACCGCGGCGGAAAGGGCGTCAAGGGGCAGGCGACGCGCGATGAGGACTATGTGGAGCGCATGCTCGTTTCGAGCACGCACGCGCCGATCATGTTCTTCACGAACTTCGGCCGCGTCTACCGCATCAAGTGCTACGCGATTCCGGAGGCCAGCCGCACGTCGAAGGGCATCCCGGTCGTGAACTTCCTGCAATTGCAAACCGGCGAAAAGGTGACGGCGATGTTCGTCGTCCCGCGTGAGGTCGAGGAGCACGGCTACCTCGTGACCGCGACGCGGCAGGGCCTGATCAAAAAGACGCGCATCGCGGACTGCGGCAATATCCGCAAGGGCGGTCTGCTGCTGCAGACGATCCGCGAGGGCGACGAGCTGATTTCCTGCGAGATGAGCTCCGGCGACGAAGAATTCATCCTCGCTTCGCGCGAAGGCAAGAGCATCCGCTTCCACGAAGGCGGCGTGCGGCCGACCGGCCGCGGCGGCATGGGCGTGCGCGGCATCAACCTGACCGGCGAGGACGTTCTGATCGACATGGTCAAGGTGCGTAAGGGCGGCCTCCTCCTGACGGTCACCGAAAAGGGTCTCGGCAAGCGCACGCCGGAGGAACAGTACGGCATTCAGGGCCGCGGCGGCAAGGGCATCGTTGCGATGAAAGCCACCGAAAAGACCGGCGGGCTCGCCGCGCTGCGCATGACCGAGGAGGGCGAAGACGTGCTCCTGGTGCGGGACGACGGCGTGATCATCCGGACGCCGGTCGAGCAGATTTCGATCATCGGGCGGAACACGCAGGGCGTGCGGCTGATGAACGTCGGCGAAACAAATTCGGTCGCCTGCGTCGCGCTGCTGCCGCATCAGGACCCGGAGCCGGATGAGGAGCTTTCGGAGGACGTGCCTGCTGCGCAAAGCGCCGCGCCGGAACCTTTGACCGAAGCAACCGAGCCGGAACCTTTGACCGAAGCATAATATGAACGAATACCCGGAAGCATTGCGATCGTTTGCCGCGCAGCTGCCGGTTCCGCTGTACGCGGTCGGCGGCTGCGTGCGCGACGCCCTTTTGGGGCGGCCGGCGCACGACGTGGACCTTGCGAGCGCGCTGCTGCCCGAACAGATGCAGCGCTGCGCCGAACGGGCCGGTCTGAAATGCCCGATCGTGAACGAGCGGCTCGGAACCGTGCTGCTCTGCATCGGGGATCGGCAATACGAGCATACGACGTTTCGGATCGAGTCCTATCCGGCGGGCGGGGCGCATACCCCGGACGCGGTGGCGTTTACGGATTCGATCGAGAAGGACGCGCGGCGCAGGGATTTTTCGATCAACGCGATCTATCAGGACGTTTGTACCGGCGCGCTCGTCGACCCGACGGGCGGGCTGGAGGACATCCGGCGGCGGCGCATCCGGACGACGACCGAGGACCCGGCGCAGATTTTGCGCGACGACGGGCTGCGGATTCTGCGGCTGATCCGGTTCGCGGTCGATACCGGCTTCGGCGTGGAGCCGAGAACGCGCGACTGCGCCGTCGAGAACGCCGCGCTGCTGGACGACGTGGCATGGGAGCGGCGGCGGGATGAGCTGAGCCGCATCCTGCTGCTGGACGACGTGTTCCGCGCGCTGCAGCTTTTGCGGCTGTCCGGCGCGCTGCGGTATCTGATCCCGGAGCTCTGTGCGGGCGAGGGCGTGGCGCAGCGGGCCGATTACCACCGGTACGACGTGCTGGAGCACGCGTTCCGTACCTGCGCGGCGACGCCGAAAGCGCTGCCTTTGCGGCTGATGGGCCTTCTGCACGACGTCGGAAAGCCGCAGAGTTACCAGGAAAGCGGCAATTTCCGGCAGCATCAGCAGATCGGCGCGGCGATGACCGAAACGATTCTTCGGCGGCTGCGGTACCCGAACGCCCTGATCGCGCGCGTGAAGCGGGCGGTGGAGGAGCACATGTTCGACGTGAACGACGCCGCCAGGGAGGCGACGGTGCGGCGGCGGTTTGTGCAGATCGGAAAGCAGGGGACGGAGGACCTGATCGCGCTGCGGGAAGCGGATATGCGCGGCAGCGGGGTACAGACCGACTTTACGGCGACGCGGTGGCGCGGAATCTACGCGGCGATGCTTGCGGAAAACTGCCCGTGGAGCGTTTCGGAACTCATGATTTCGGGCGATGAAGTGATGGCGGAGCTCGGGCTTGGGCCTTCGCCCGCCGTGGCGGACGTGCTGGGGAAGCTGCTGCTGCATTGCGCGGCGTATCCGCAGGACAACCGGCCCGACCGGCTGCGGCGCGCCGCACGCGAGGTGTACCGCCCAAAAGCGTAAAAAGTGTTAACTTTTTCGGGAACGCTGTTCAGAACGTATAAAGTATGGTATCATAGATTCGTTACGATTCCATCCGAACCGAGGAAATGCGATGAATAAGAAACAAAAACAAAAACGCATCCTGCTTGCCGCCGCGCTGGCGGCGGCGCTTGTGGTGCTGCTCATTTTTGCGCTGGCGATGAATTGCGCCGGGAAGGAGGCGCGGGAAACGACGACCGCGCAGCAGACCTCGCCGGTGGTCATCAGCGAGATTCTCGTCAGCAACCGGCAGGCCGTGCGCGACCCGATGGGGACGTACAGCGACTACGTCGAGCTTTTGAACACGTCTTCGGCGGCCGTCAACCTGACCGGCTACGGCCTCAGCGACAGCGAAACCGGCGCGTGGATTTTCCCGGACGGCACGATTCTGCAGCCGGGCCAGTACTACGTGGTCTGGTGCGCGGGCATGGATACAGGAATTTCGAACGTGACGGACTTCGCGCTGTCGAAGGACGACGTGCTGCGCCTGATCGACGCAAGCGGCGTTCCGGCCGTGACCGTTTCGCTCGCCGATACCTACGCGGGCCTTTCGTACTGCTACGACGCACAGACCGGCACCTGGGACAACAAAGCGCCGTCGCCGGGCTATCCGAACACCGAAGCGGGCATTGCGGCGTACGAGCAGTCCAAGATGATCTCGCAGGAGATCGGCACAGTCGAGACCGTCGCGTCGAGCGCGGTGCGCATCAGCGAGTTCCAGGCGAGCAACAGCTCCGCGCATCTCGGGCCGGACGGCACGTACTGCGACTGGATCGAGCTGTACAACAATTCTTCCTCGGCGGTGAACCTCTCCGGCTACGGCCTTTCGGACGACATTGCCAAGCCGAAAAAGTTCCTGTTCGAAAACGTGACGATCGAGCCGTACGGCTTCCTCGTCGTCTACAATACGGTACAGCCCACCGAGGGCGCGATCTGCATCGACTTCGGCCTGTCCTCGCGCGGCGAAACGCTGCTTTTGACGTCGCCGGAGGATAAGATCATCGACCTTATCGAGTTCGGCGCGCAGGAAAAGAACTACTCGATGGCGCGCGCGTTCCCGAACGGCGCGTTCGATCCGAATTCCGCGTTCACGCCGACCGAGAAGATCACGCCCGGCTACCCGAACACCGAGTCCGGCTACACGCTGTTTGACAAGGCGGAAAACGGCGAGATGGGCGTGCACGACATCATGTTCAGCGAAGTGCTGGTCAACGGCTACCACATCGTCTATCAGTATTCGAGCTCGACGAAGGGCGACCGCCCGTTCGACGCGGACTACGGCGCGTGGATCGAGATTTACAACGGCGCGGATACCGCGATCGACCTAAGCGGCTACTCGGTCTCGAACAATCTTGCGCGGCCTACGAAATGGGTTTTTCCTGACGGAACGAGTATCGCCGCAAAAGGATATCTCGCTCTCCAGCTGAAAGGGAGTCTCCCGCGCGACGGGGAAACGAAAGCCACGGAGCAGCAGCTTCGTTACCAACTGAACTTCGATATCTCGTCCGAGGGAGAAACGATCTACCTCTACAATCCGGCCGGCACGATGATCGACCGCGTCGCCGTGCCGAAGTGCCGCGCCTGCGTTTCCTACGGGCGCGACGCGTCCGGCGAGTGGGTGCTGTTCGATACGCCGACCGAGGCGGCCCAAAATCCGGCGAAGGGCTACGGCATCTACTGCGAAGCGGCGGAAGCCGATACGCCGAGCGGCGTGTACGACGCGGTGCAGACCGTGAACATCCGCGTGCCGGAAGGGTGCTATGCGACGTATACGACCGACGCGACGACGCCGACGACCGAAAGCACGCGCGTTTCCGGCCCGATTCCGGTCACGCAGAACACGGTGCTGCGCGTGCGGACGTTCTCGCAGAAGGGGACTTCGTACCCGAGCGATACGAAATCCTATACCTATATCATTGTCGGCGAAACCGAAACGGTCGAAGCGCATCACACGACGCTGCCGGTCTGCTTCCTCGTGACCGACCCGGACAACCTCTGGGATACGACGACGGGCATCTACGTCAAGGGCAACGACTACACCGGCAAGGGCGCGGTCAAGGACCCGAACGAGATCTACATCCAGGACAGCGAGACGATGGGCACCTGGGCGAACTTCAACATGCGCGGCAAGATGTGGGAGCGCCCGGCGACGTTCACCTGGTGCGATGTGGACGCGCAGAACATCCTGTATGAAGGCGACCTGAACATCCGCATTTTCGGTGCGTTCTCGCGCAAGAAGGCGCAGAAGGGCATCGCTCTGATCGGCCGGAAGGGCGTCGGCTCGTCGTGGATCGAGTACCCGTTCTTCGACAACCGGCCGTTCGACCGGTACAAATCGCTCGTGCTGCGCGCTTCGGCGCAGGACTGCGCGCTGTCGCGTATCCGCGACGTGCTGGTGTGCGGGCTTCTGAACGACGGCAACATCGACATGGCGAACCAGGCGTACGTCCAGTGCATCGTGTACCTGAACGGGGAATACTGGGGCGTGTACAATCTGCGCGAGAAGATCAGCAAGTTCTTCTTTGCACAGCATTTCGGGATCGAGGATACGGATTCGATCGATATCCTCGTCGGCAACGGCAAGGCGACCGGCAACGTCGTCGCGGACGTCAACGGCGACGCGCTGAAGGATTACCAGGACCTGATCGCGTTCTGCCAGAGCAAGAACTGCGACCTGTCGAACGACGCGGACTACCAGTACGTCTGCGACCGCGTGGACGTGCGGAACTTTGCGCAGTACTGCGCGTTCGAGATCATCGTCGGCAATACGGACACCGGCAACATCAAGTGGTGGCGTTCGACCGAGCTCGACAACAAGTGGCGCTGGGTCGCGTACGACTTCTGCTGGGCGTTCAACCGCGAGGACCCGAACTCCGATATCACCAAGACGTCCGGCTATCGCAGGGACTTCTTCAGCAAGTATTTCAACCCGGCCGGGCACGGCGCGGGCAACGGCTTCGATACGACGCTCGGCCGTTCGCTGCTGTCGAATAACCAGTTCGTGGAGATTTTCCTCTACTACTGCGCGGACTTCTTCAACAACGTCTATTCGCCGGAGAAGATCAACGCGAAGGTGACCGAGCTGCAGGAGAACATCCGGTACGAGATGGAAAACTACGATCTGACCCGTTGGCAGCCGTACATCCATCTGTCGGTGAAGGGCTGGAACTCGCATGTGAACAACATCCGCAACTATGCGAACAACTATCAGGACTACTTCCTGAAGTACTGCCAGAACTTCATCAACAACAATACGCACTACAAGCTGACGGACGAGAAAATGATTCAGCTGTTCGGGAGGGTAAGCAACCTGTGAACAATACGCTTTTCAAGCTGAAACCGAATTCGAAAGGGTATCGGCACGAACTGAAGTTCATTATTTCGGAAGCGGACGCCGCGCTGCTGGCGATCCGGCTGCGCAATGCGCTGCGGCCCGATCCGTACGCGGAGGAGGGCGGCTACTTCATCCGCAGTCTCTACTTCGAGGACCCGTTCAATACGGCGGTGACCGAGAAGGTGGACGGCGTGGAGTACCGCGACAAGTGGCGCATCCGCATCTATAACCTCTCCGACAAGGTCATCAAGCTCGAGCGCAAGCACAAGAACGGCCAGTTCATCAAAAAGGACAGTCTTTCGCTGTCCCGCCGCGAGTGCAACGCGCTGTGCGCCGGCGTTTACGGCTTTCTGCTCCACCGCAAGGAGCCCTTCGCGCGCGAAGCGTACGGCGAGATGGTCACGAAGCATCTTCGTCCGAAGGTCATCGTCGACTACGACCGCGAGCCGTTCGTGTATCCGGTCGAGGACGTGCGCGTGACGCTGGATCGGAACATCCGCACCGGTCTGTATTCGGTCGATCTGTTCCGTCCGGATACGATCACCTATCCCGCGACGGAGTTCGCCGGGCAGTGCATCCTGGAGGTCAAGTTCAACGCGTACCTTGAATCGTACGTCATGGAGCTTTTGCAGCTGAACGCCGCCCAGCGAAGCGCGGCAAGCAAGTACCTGTATTGCAGACAATACGACTGTTAACATAAAAGGATAAAAGCTTTGGAGGAATTATGGAAACAACGAGTTACTTTGACACTTTGAAGTCCGCGTTCTTGAGCCTGTTTGATCTGAAGACCAATCAGCTCGTCCCGATGATCGCAAGCATCCTGCTCGCGTTCGCGCTCGGCCTGTTCATCTACCTGATCTATCGGCTCACGTTCTCCGGCGTCGTGTACAGCAAGACGTTCAATATGTCCCTCGTCATGCTCACGATGGTCAGCACGATGGTCATTCTGTTCATGTCGAACAACATGAAGCTGACGCTCGGCATGGTCGGCGCGCTGTCGATCGTCCGTTTCCGTACCGCGATCAAGGACCCGATCGACACCGTCTTTATGTTCTGGGCGATCGGCACCGGCATCGCGATCGGCGCGGGCTTTATCGTCGCCGGCATCTTCGGCGCAATCCTGATCGGCGTTCTGATGCTGCTGCTCGCTTCGTCGAAGAAGAAGGCCGCGCTGCCGTACCTTCTGATCCTGCACTATGAGGATCGGGCAGCCAAGCAGGTCAAGGCCATGGTCGCGCAGATTCCGTATGCGCGCGTCAAGTCCAAGACCGTCCAGCGCGAAGGCGTCGAGCTGGCGGTCGAGCTCCGCGTGAAGTCGAGCGAAACCGGCTTTGTCGATAAGTTCCTCCGCGTCGACGGCGTGTATGACGCGACGCTGATCGCGCATCAGGGCGACCTGATCTCCTGATTGTCCGGCATCCCGCCCCGTCGGAAGCCCCCCAAAAGGCGCAAAAGGAGACCGCTATGACCAAACGGACGGATTATCTTTCCTGGGACGAATACTTCATGGGGATCGCGCTGCTGTCCTCCTATCGCAGCAAGGACCCGAATACGCAGGTCGGCGCGTGCATCGTCAATGAGAACAACAAGATCATGTCGGTCGGCTACAACGGGTTCCCGATCGGCTGCAGCGACGACGAGTTTCCGTGGGACCGCGAGGGCGAGCCGTACGATACGAAGTATCCGTACGTTTGCCACGCCGAACTGAACGCGATTTTGAACAACGCCGGCGCTTCGCTGCAGGGCTGCCGCATCTATGTCGCGCTGTTCCCGTGCAACGAGTGCGCAAAGGCGATCATCCAGAGCGGCATCCGCGAGGTCGTGTACCTTTCGGACAAGTACGCCAATACGCCGATGACGCGCGCGTCGAAGCGCATGTTCCTGTCCGCCGGCGTGAAGCTGACCAAGCTCGAACCGCAGCGCGACAGCGTCGTGATCGACTTTGACGAAAGCAAGGTCTGAACCATCCGAAACGGAAAAATTTTGACTCTTGCCAACCGCGGGGGACTGTGTTATAATACGGTTCGTCGAAAGACGGGGAGCGAGTCCGGCCTCGCCGCGTTCCCCCAAAAATGTGCCTGTAGCTCAGCTGGATAGAGTGACAGACTCCGACTCTGTAGGTCGCACGTTCGAATCGTGTCAGGCACGCCAGGAAAGCCCCGAAAACACTACGTTTTCGGGGCTTCAGTTGTTTTGCGCATTGACTACATGCTGACTACATTATTCAGAAACAACATAAACTTAGCGTCATATCGTTGTTCGAAAAGTCTTAATATTATAGGGTTCAGTTCTGTCCTCCGGGTATTTATACCATTGTGACTACTTCCAGTGGTGCGTGGGCTTCTCTTTGGGGGAAACTGAAAAGCGGGATTGGCTGGCTGAGTTTGGATTTCTGCCAGAGAGTGTAATAATTGCGGCTGATGGAGTTTTGTCTGTCAGCTGCCTTTTTTTGAATTTTCAGTTGACAAGTCAATACAATTTTAGTACAATTGACTTGTCAACTGAGATGGAGGAATTAAAATGTTAAAAGCAGGAACATATATATCTGTGTTGATGCGTCAGCTGAATTTGTTCTTTGGTCATGAACTATCTGATGTTGAGATTACAGCATCGGAGCTGATGTACCTTTCACAGCTGTATAATAGAGACGGAATTACCCAAGAGGAGATGGCAGCTGTGATTACCGTAGATAAGGCGGCAACGACAAGAACTATCCAGGGAATGGAGAAGAAAGGGCTTGTCCGCAGGGAAGCGCACGAAGAAAATTACCGGGCAAAAAGGGTGTATCTGACTGATAAGGCGAAGAACGCAGAGCCGCGGATCCGTGAGCTTCAGAAGAAATGGGTGGATTTTATTACACAGGACATGACGCAAAAGGAAGCAGAAGTCTTTGCTGCTCAGTTAAAGAAGATGTCGCAGCGGGCAAAGGAAATCAATCAGTAAATGGAGGGATTTCATATGGATATGAAACAGGCAATGTTAGAACGGCATATGGTGCGTAAATACACGGATAAAGCTATCCCGGAGGATGTCGTGACGAAACTGAATGACCGCGTAAGAGAAAATAATGAGCAGTTTGGACTATCCATTAAGCTCATGACAAATGATAATACTGCGGTTCCGGGCGTGATCAAGCTGATCCTGGCCAAGGGCGTGAACAATTTTTTCATTATGGCGGGTCCGGAAGGTGCTGATGAACTATGTGGCTATTGCGGCGCAGACCTTATGCTGTATGCGCAGACACTGGGGCTGAATACATGGTGGGTCGGTGGAACCTTTAACAGGAAGGGAGCACAGGAGAAGGCAGAGGGAGCAAAACCGGTGGGGATCATTGCTGTAGGTTATGGTCAGACACAGGGGGTGCCGCATAAGTCTAAGAAGGCATCCGATGTCAGTACTTATGACGGAGAAGTGCCCGAGTGGTTTAAGAATGGTGTGGATGCAGCACTTCTGGCACCTACGGCGTTGGCAAAGCAGGCATTTACTATAAGCGGAAAAGAAAGCAAGGTTTCCATTTCCTGTGATAATGGAATCTTTACCGGGGTGGATACCGGCCTTGTGAAATACCATTTTGAGCTTGGAGCAGGAAAAGATAATTTTGCGTGGGAATGAAATAAGGCCGGCAGACACAGAATGCCCCCTCTAATCGTTCCTCGATTCGAAAGCGTTCACTTGACTACAATTCGACTACACATTAGATTGTTATTGCAGCCGGAACCTGCACTGACTGACATGTATTGAACATTTCAAGTTGCGAGGAAAAGCCCTGAATTTCGGCATTTTTGCCTAATTTACTGAGGTTTTCAGACATATTGGTCCGCCACTCCGACTCTGTAGGTCGCACGTTCAAATCGTGTCAGGCACGCCACATCGCCGTAAGCGTTCCTTAGCTTACGGCGACTTTTTTGTTGCACAAATTTTCAAAAAGGGGATTCCTGTACGGGCGCGGAAGTGGTATACTGTTTGTATCTGGTATGCAGATCAATCGAATAGGGAGGATTTTTACGATGCCGGAATGGAAGAATTTGGATAAACTGCCTGTATATCCGAAGCTGCAGGCGCACAAGGGGCAGTTCGATCTTGCAAAAGCGATGTCCGGGGAAGCGGGCGCTTCCCGCGTTGCCGCTTATCAGGTTCCGATGACCAACGGATTGGTGTTCAACTATGCCGCAAAAGCGGTGGACGACGCGGTGCTGTGCGATCTGGTCGAGCTTGCGAAGGAAGCGGAGCTCGTCGAAAAGTATCGCGAGCTGTATAACGGCGCCGTCGTGAATACGGGTGAAAAGCGGCTCGTGCTGCATCAGCTCACGCGCGGACAGCTCGGCGATCCGGTCGTCGTGAACGGCGTCGACAAGCGGGAATTCTACGTCCGCGAGCAGAAGAAAGCTGCGCTGTTTGCCTCGAAGGTGCACAGCGGGCAGATCGTAAACGAAAAAGGCGAATCGTTCACGACGGTGGTGCAGATCGGCATCGGCGGCAGCGACCTCGGCCCGCGCGCGATGTATCTGGCCCTCGAGAACTGGGCGAAGGTCAACGGCTGCTTCCGCATGGGCGCGCGGTTCATCAGCAACGTCGACCCGGACGACGCCGCGTCCGTCCTGATGGACATCGACCTTGGCCGTTCCCTGTTCGTTCTGGTTTCCAAATCGGGCACGACGCTCGAAACGCTGACCAATGAGACGTTCGTGAAAGAGACGCTCCGGAAAGCGGGCCTCGATCCGTCGCGGCACATGGTTGCGGTCACCAGCGAGACGTCGCCGCTCGCGCACAGCAGCGATTATCTTGAAGCGTTCTTTATGGACGACTTCATCGGCGGCCGGTATTCCTCGACGTCCTGCGTCGGCGGCGTCGTTCTGTCACTCGCGTTCGGCGCGGAAATCTTCCAACGGTTCCTCGACGGCGCAGCGCAGCAGGACCGTCTTGCCTGTGAACCGGACCCCATGAAGAACCCGGATATGCTGGACGCGCTGATCGGCGTCTACGAGCGGAATGTGCTCGGGTATCCGTACACGGCGGTTCTGCCGTATTCGCAGGCGCTGTCCCGCTTCCCGGCGCATCTCCAGCAGCTCGATATGGAGTCCAACGGCAAATCCGTGAACCGGTTCGGCGAAAAGGTCGATTATCCGACCGGTCCGGTTATCTTCGGCGAACCGGGAACCAATGGCCAGCATTCGTTCTATCAGCTGCTGCATCAGGGAACCGATATCGTTCCGCTGCAGTTCATCGGCTTCCGGCAGAATCAGGCCGGCATGGACCTCATGATTCAGGGCAGCAGCAGCCAGCAGAAGCTGTGCGCCAACGTCGCGGCGCAGATCATGGCGTTTGCGTGCGGCAAAGAGGACGCCAACCCCAATAAGACGTTTGCCGGCGGACGGCCGTCCGGCATCATCGTCGGGGATCAGCTGACGCCGGAATCGCTCGGCGCGCTGCTCGCCCACTTTGAGAACAAGGTCATGTTCCAGGGGTTTGTCTGGAACGTCAACAGCTTCGATCAGGAAGGCGTCCAGCTCGGCAAGGTGCTCGCCAAGAAGGTTCTCGCGCACGAGACCGACGGCGCGCTCCGCGCCTACAGCGAGCTGCTGGAGATCTGAAGCACAAATGGAACGATTCAAAGGTTCTCCGCGCGGAGAGCCTTTTTTTGAGTGTGCGGTGAGCCAGCGGAAACTGCACGAAAAAGCGTGACATTCGGGGGAAGAAAGCGTATAATGAAGAAAAATCGGAAGGTTTACGGGGACAGGGGGAGCAAGATGCAGCAAAAGCCGGTATTGGATATCCATACGCACACGATCGCTTCGGGGCACGCCTACGGGACGGTGCGTGAAAACGCGCTTGGGGCAAAGGAGCGCGGGCTCGTCGGGCTCGGCGTCAGCGATCACGCGCCGGGCGTTCCCGGGACGTGCGACCCGATCTATTTCGGGAATCTGCATGCGATTCCGCGGACGCTCTGCGGCGTTTCGATCTATTTCGGCGTGGAAAACAATCTGCAGATCGACGGCAGCATGGCGCTCGATCAGCCGTACCTGGACCGGCTCGATTACAACATGGTCGGCATCCACGGCGGTCCGTGCTACGAGGATCAGGGCATTGTGCGGAACACGGACAACCTGATCCGGTGCATGGCGCATCCGAAAACGTTCTTCGTGTCGCACCCGGATGACGGCTGGTTCCCGCTCGATTACCGGCAGATCGTGCAGGCGGCGAAGGCATACGGCGTCGCGCTCGAGGTCAACAACGCGCATGTGAAGCACCCGTGGCGCAAGAATTGCATAGAGAATATCCGCACCTACCTCGGGTTCTGCATGGAGTACGGGACGCCGGTCTTTGTCGGCTCCGACGCGCACGACCCGTCGCAGGTCGGGGACTTCGGCGCGGCGATCGCGCTGCTCGACGACTTCGGCTTCGACGAAGCGCTGATCCTCAACAATTCGGAAGAAAAATTCCGCGCGTTTATCGGGTTTCATTGAACCGCCGGAACAAGCGCCTGTACAACGCAAAACCACCCGTTCTGCAGTGCAGAGCGGGTGAAACTTCTTTTTGGCGGAGAATCAGACCTTTGCGCGGAGGATCAGGCCGAGGACGCCGAGCAGCGCGAGGCCGCCGCCGATCGAGAAGAACAGGATCGCGCGGCGAAACAGGCGCGCGTACAGCGCGGCCGACCCGTCGAGGACGTGATAGTAGCCGAACAGCTGCAGCGCGGCAAACAGCAGCGACAGCGCCGCGGCGACGAGAAACAGGATGCCGAGAATCAACAACAGCTTTTTCATGTCCGCACCTCTTTCGGAATGGTTTCGGTCAGCGCCGTTCGCCGTTGGCGAACTGGGCGTAGATTTCTTCGGGGATCATCGGCGAACAGATCGCGGCAAGCGTCTGTTCGGACAGCGCGCCGGTCGCCGCGTATTCACAGCCCGCGGCGCGAAACGCCTTGAGCCGCGGCGCGACGAACGCCGCCGCCTGCGGAATGTTGAACATCGGGCTTTCGGGAACGGTCACGATCGTGCTGCGTTCGGGGAACTTGAGCGAGAACTGCCGCACCGCGCCCTCGAAATTGTGTTTGGAGTTCGGGAAGCCGCAGCCGCAGATCATCATGTAGTGCAGCTTTTCGACGTCGTACTGCATCCGGTGGCCGTACTTGCCCTCGGCGTTTTTGACCATGTTCCACGACGAGAGCGGCATCATGCGGTCGATCAGGTTCTTGAGCGCGCCGGGCATCCCGTAGGAATACAGCGGGAAGCTGAAAATCAGAAGGTCGGCGTCGAGCATCGCGTCTAAGATTTCGCGCATATCGTCGTCGAGCACGCAGACGCCGCCGTTCTTTTTGCAGGCAAAGCAGCCGATGCAGTAGTCGATGTGCTGCGCGTTGACGTGGATCAATTGAACGTCCTGCGGCGCGGCCGACTGCATGCCGTCAAGGAATGCGCGCGTGATGTGCAGCGTGTCGCTGCGTTCGCCCTTCGGGCTTCCGTTCAGAACCAGAATCTTCATCGGGTCTTGCTCCTTCGCTTCTTTCCGCCATTATACCATATTCCGCACCGAACGCAACCGTTTTCCGTGATCGTGCGGCGCAAACAATGCAGGGACTGTTCAAACCCGCTTTGAACAGTCCCTGTTTCATGGTGAAATCAACTTCGATTTACCGATCCGACGCGAACGACTCCGCACGGGCGATCAGGGCGGCTTCGTCGGCGAACAGGTCGCCGATCACATACGTGCCGGAGGCGGTGACGCCGACCGCGTACGCGCCGTCCGCCGAGAACGCCATATCCGAGAAGGTCAGCGACGATTGCAGCGAGAACAGAAGCCGGCAGCCGTCATCGAGATCGAACACGTCGATCCGCGTCAGCCCTTCGCACAGCGCCATCATCAGCGAGCCGTCCCCGTTGAACGCAAAGGATGTATACTGCGTGCCGTTCTTCTGAATCGTCTCGACAGAGTGCGTGTTCAGGTTATAGACCATCATGCGCGTATTCATGTCGATCGCGATGAGCCGGTCCTCCGAGATCGCGAGCGCGTTGATATAGGTATAGAGCTGCCCGATCGTATCGCGGACCGTGCCGTCGCCCTGCGTGTCGAAAAGCTCGATCGTGCCGTCCGGATACGCAATGGCGGCGACGCTCCCGTCGCGCGAGAAGCAGAGCTTCGACGGGTAATCCTTATAGAAATTCGTTTGCAGGAACGTCGCCGAAAGCTCGTGCTGACGGATCAGCGGCACGCACGCGACCGCGCGCTGCGGATCATATGGGTCCATGAGCGGCCCCGAAAAGCTGTCCGCAGTCGTAACCGACGCCAAAGCCGGCATGCTGTAGAAGTAGATTACGCCGTCGTAGCGCGAGCAGAGCACCATGTTTTCCATCGGAACCATGCCGTTGTAGTTCGTGCCCTCCGCCGAAACGATCAGCTCCGCCGCCCACGTTTCGGCGTTGATGATGAACATGGCTTCGTTCGTCATCAGCAGGTATTTGCCGTCCGAGGTGAACCGGATCGACGGAATATAGTTCGTTTCATCAAGGTTCGCGACCAGGAACGGCGTCGCAGTACCGGCGTCGCAGACGTACAGCGTGGAACCGAACGTATAGGCAAGAATCCCGGAATCGGGCGTAAAGATCGGCGTCGACGGCATATCCCCGGAATTGCTCTCGACGGCTTCGATAAAGATCATTTCACCGGTGTCCATATCCCACCCGGCGATAAAGGAGAGCAGGGACAGGCAGCAAAGCGTCTTGCCGTCGGGCGAAATCGACCATTTTTCGCCAAACGTGCCCGGCATCATGCACGTTGGGTCGCCGGGCACGGTCGGCATAAATACCCGCTTGCCCTGTCCGTCCAGCACGATTACACCCGTTTCGCCGGCCTTGCCGGTGATCACGACGCGTTCACAATCGGCGGTCACGAGAACATCCATCGCATATCCGTCTGCGACGTTCGTGTACAGTTCGTCAAGCGGCATACCGCTGATGCGCGTCATGATATTGTCGTCAGGGTTGTAGTCCGGCATCTGCTCGCCGTAGGTATAGAACAGCGTTTCCGTGCCGTCGGCGTCGACAAGCAGGAGCTTGTCCGCATCCTGCACGAGAATCGTATCGCTGCCCTTCCAGAAGACGGCGTTGCTGATCTCGTACGCCGCATCCTTTTTGCTCGTGTAGCGGAACGCTTCGGAACCGTCCTCGGTGTTCCAGACCGCCACGAACCGGCCGTAGTCGCAGTACGCCAGAAAGCGCGCGCCGTCGTCGGAGAAGCAGGGGTACATCATCAGCGCGTTGTCCGCGGTCACCGTATAAAGAATCTCGTTTTGGAGCAGGTCGACCATCGCGATCGAATTGTTGTTGACGACGCCGACCGCGCGCGTGCCGTCCGGCGACGCCTTGATGTCGAGCAGCTGCATGTTCTGATTGTTGAAGCTCGAAACGATCGTGAACGGCTCGATATACATCGCGCGGCGCAGCAGGGCAAGGAGTTCATTGTGCCGCATCTGCTCGTTTTCCTCGCTGATCGCGTATGCGTCGATCAGAATCTTGGCCGCTTCGCGCTTTTCGCCCGCGTTGAGCGCGGCGGCCGCGCGTTCCATCCGTTCGCCGAGGTCGTTGTAGATCGCGTTCCTCCGCTCCTCTTCGGCGCGGCGCTGTTCTTCCTCGGCCAGCTTCTGCCGCTCGGCGGCCAGCGCCGCCTGCTCCTCCGCAATGCGCTGCTGTTCTGCTGCTTCACGCTTCAGCGCCTCGTTGCGCATGTGGTTGACGACAAGGTACGTCGTAAAAGCCGCCGCCGCAACGAATACGGCCGCCGCCGCTGTGACTGCGAGCCGGATTCTTCTTTGCCGCGCACGGCGCTTGAGATCGTCAAAGCCGAGCCCCAGCATCGGCGCAAGGATCCGCAGCTTTTCGCTTTTCAGCTTCTTTGCGCTTTCCGAAAACGTCGAGCCGCGCACGTCCGCTGCAAGCGGTTCGATTTCGGTTTCGGTGCCGTCTTCGTTCCGCAGCAGACGAAGGACTTCGGGGAAGCTGTCCTCCGGCTCGCCCTCCACGAGCAGGGTCAGCACGTGATCGCGCCCTTTGCGCGCGATGAAGTATTCCAGCTCGCGCATGCACCATTTGCTTTCCGGATAGCGCGGCGAGCAGATCGCGATGAACCACTCGCTCCGATCCAGCGCGGCTTCGATGTCCCCGCCGAGGTCGGCCGACAGCGGCAGCTCCTCCTGATCGCGAAAGACCTTTCCCATCGTCTTTCTGCCGGTTTGTTTTTTAATCGCCGCCGGAATGCCATACGTTTCGATCGCGGTGTGCAGCATCTTTGCGATCTCCTGATCCGGAGACTGATGCCGGTAACTGATAAATGCGCAATAGCCTTGCTGATCCATTCTGTTTCCTCTCCTGGGGATGCTGTTGGTCTGATGGGGGATGGAGGAGGGCTTGCCGCACGCCGCTCACCCGGTTTACCGCTGCAGCGAGCGAATCCAGCCGTCGAGGAAGGCCATCTGCTCGTCGGTGTGGAACCAGTGCTTGCCGTCCTCAAGGACGGTGACGTCCGCGCCGTGCGCGTCGGCAAACGTCGTGATCGCGTCGTACGGGATCAGCCGGTCGGCGGCGCCGTACAGAATATGCGTCGGGACGTGCCAGCGGTACGGTTTTTCGCGAATATAGACGACGTCCTTCCAGTAAAGCCCGATGCCGGTTTCCTCGGGGCAGAACGTCTGATAGTTGAGCCCCACGATATCACAGTTCGGGAACAGCGCGCGGTAATGCTCGCTTTCCGTCGGGCTGCCGCCCATGCCGTGCACATACAGAACGGCGGTCGGTCGGTTCGGTTTCGTTTCCATCGTTTCTTACTTCCTGATGATGGATCGTCAGAGCGCGGCCAGTTTTGTAAGCTCGGCCGGGTTGTCCAGCGGCTGCTTCAGGTGCAGCACGGCTGCGCTTTGGAATTGCGATTGAATCTTGCTTTCCGCCTGCGGCGCGGCGCCGCTGCCGGAATACAGCAGGAACGTGAGTTTTTTCTCACTGAGATCGGTCTGCTCCAGCACGGTGTTGATCGGGCAGGCAAGCCGGCCGTTCCAGATCGGCGAACCGATTACGACCTCGTCGAACGCGCTTACGTCCGGGTCGAAGCCGTTCAGCGGCGACTTTGCGCCGATCCCGGCGAGGAACCCGCCCTGCAGGATTTTCCAAAAGAAGGACTTGGCAAGCGGCTTTTTCGGAATGACCTTGCGGACGGCAAAGCCCTTGTCTTTGAGGTACGACGCGACCGCGTCGCCGTTGCCGGTGTCGCTGTAATACACAAAAATACGGCTCATTGGGGATCCTCCGTTTTTGTTCTATTATATACGAAAAAACGAAAGGATTCAAGACCGCACGGAAAGAAAACTGTAAAAATCCGGTTTTTGCGCCGTTTTCACCGATCTTGCATTTTTCGTCGAATTGTGGTATCCTAAGCGTATGAAACGAGTACTGACAATCTGCTTATGCCTTGTGCTGGCGCTGACCTGCGCGTGCGAAACCGCCGCGCCGACGACGCTGCCGGAAACGATTGCGGCGACGCTTGCGCCGACCGACGAACCGCGGCAGGTGGTCGCGGTGCAGCTTGCGACGCCGGAGCCCTTGGAAACCGCCGTCCGGGCGACGGCGATTCCGACCCCGTCGCCGACGCCCACGCCGGAACCGACGCCGACGCCGGAGCCGACGCCCACGCCCGAGCCGACGAAGGATCCGAACCGGAAAATGGTCGCCCTGACGTTCGACGACGGGCCGAACCTGACGCTGACCATGCCGGTGCTGGACAAGCTGGAGGAGTACGGCGTGCACGCGACGTTCTTTGTGCTCGCGTCCGCGATCAACGACACGACCGGGCCGATGCTGCAGCGCATGATCGACCTCGGCTGCGAGATCGGCGTGCACGGACTGAACCACGACAAGATGATCAACTTTTCCGGCAGCCAGAACTACCGGCGGCTGATGAGCGCAGCGGCGGAGATTTCGAGCTGGATCGAAGGCGGCTATACGCCGAAGATCATGCGTCCGCCGGGAGGCTCCTACAACAGCGACGTGCTGTACGGCGCCAAGGCCGCGAACATGGCGCAGATTCTGTGGTCGGTGGACACGGCGGACTGGCAGTCGAAGAACGTGCAGAAGATCATGGAGGTCGTGAAAAAGAAGACGCACGACGGCGCGATCATCCTGTGCCACGACCATCATCAGCCGACGCTGGACGCGCTCGACGAAATGATCCCGTGGCTGCTCGAACAGGGCTACGACCTCGTGACGGTCAGCGAGCTGTTCGAGGGAACCCAGACCGGCCTGCAGCCGGGCCGTTCGTTCCGCAGCCGTCCGGAATAAAAAGAGGGAATCAAAAGAGAAAGAGGGATTCGGAACCGCTCCGAACCCCTCTTTTTGAGTGAATAGGCTGCGCCGTGAATTGACCGCTTATGCGGTCGTGATATGCCGCTTCGCGGCGTGATATGTTTTATGCTGCCGCAAAAACGTGATAGATGGCCGCTGTGCGGTCGTGATATGCCGCTTTGCGGCGTGATATGTTTTATGCTGCCGCAAAAACGTGATAGATGGCCGATGTTCGGCCATGTGATAGGATCAAAAGCCCTTGCGTCCCGCAGGACATATCACAGCGAAGCTATATCACGTCTCCGAAGGAGGCATATCACAAAGCCCGCAGGGCTTTCTATCACTGGGGCCGTTCAGAGTTTCTGAACAGCCCCCATTCAATCTCTTATTGTCCGTTGCCTTGTCCTTCGCCGCCCTGCGAGGAAGCGTCGCCTGCGGAGGAAGCGTCGCCGGCCGCCGCGTCGTCGCCGCAGTTCGGCATGATGATAGCAACCGCGCCCGTTCGCCGCAAGCGGCACGGGATGAACGGCCGCTTTTTCACGCCAAACGGAACCCCGTTTTGTGTATTGCGGCGCGCGCCGTTTCGGGCCTTACACAACTTTTGCGAAAGCGGGCGAAAAGCCTTGTATTTTGGGCGAAAACGGGGCTTGCACGGAAGGAGCGAATCTGCTATACTGACGTGCATTGAACAGACAGAAGGAGCATTTTCATGTTTTCGTTTTTCCGGGGAAAACCCCCGTATGAGCAGTCCGCGCCGGAGGACTGGCGCGATCGCTGGCGCAGCCTCGTGCCGCCCGAATGCCGAAACGTGCCGGTCGCCGCGGACGGCGAAAGCGTCGTCGCGTTTATTCTGATGAATCATTTTGCCGTGATGCTGCAGGACGGCCTTTTGATGGAAGCGTCGTTTTTCCCGGTCTGCGAGCATTTCCAGAAGGCGGGCTACCATGTGGTCTGGCTGATGCGCTGCACGCAGGACGTGTACAACGGCTACCTCAAGCGCGGCAAAACCAAGGACGGCACGACGACGTGGATCTGGAAAAGTCCGACGACGAATTTCGGCCGCTGGATTTCGGACAACCGCGAAGCGACGATCCTGCTGCAGCATACCGAGCTGCCGGACGGGGACATCCGGGACTGCGACGCGCCCGTTTTGACGCGTGTAAACTGGGCGACGAGCGACGACCCGACGCAGATGGTGCCAAAGCACACCGAGTTTCTGACCGTCGACCTGCCCGCCACGCCGAAGGATCTTCTGAAATGGCTTTCCGGCGAGACGCTCGCCAGAATCGCAAGCGAAAAGGAATAAAACAGAGGACAAGAATTAAAACAGAGGACGCTGAGAAACCAATTTCTCAACATCCTCTTTTTGCTTGAATGAGGGTTGGCAGCCTCCCCTGTGTAAGGGGAGGGCAGGGTGGGGTTGGAAGGTTGGACGTGCGGGGAAAGAATGAGAGCGTTTCCCTACAACCCTACCGTCTCGGCTGCGCCGATCCACCTCCCCTTGCACAGGGGGGAGGCATATTACAACCCTACCGTCTCGGCTGCGCCGATCCACCTCCCCTTGCACAGGGGAGGCATATTACAACCCTACCGTCTCGGCTGCGCCGATCCACCTCCCCTTGCACAGGGGAGGCAGGCGGCCGAGCGCACCGAGGTCGGATGCGGGGAACGAATCTGCTGTTTTTCGCCAAACGCCTTTAGCTTTTCGTTCAGCTTCCGGTAGACCGGCCGCATCCACGGCTCGGAGCAGGCCTCGACCGCGTCGGAAAGCGCGAACCATGCCGCGGCGCTGTTTTCCGCGGGGTTATGGCAAAGCGGCGCTAAGTCGTCGGCTTCGAGCAGGTAGGTCGCGTTCAGGTGCAGGTGCGCCGGGACGAAGGCGCCGCGCCGCCGGTGCGGGTTCACGGTCAGCGTTTCGATCGAAAACAGCGCTTCGGTGACCGGGCGGATTTCTCTTAGTCCGGTTTCCTCCTTTGCTTCGCGCAGCGCGACGGCAAGCAGGTCGGTTTCGCCGTCCGCATGGCCGCCCGTCCACGCCCACGAATCGTAGATGTTGTGATAGATCATCAGCACGCGGTCGCGCGCGCGGTTCGTGATCCACGCCGACGCGGTCAGATGCAGCACAAGGTTCGAGCGCAGGGCGACGTCGGGGCAGCGGGAAAGCGCGTCCAGCATGACCGCCTTGTCGGCGGCCTCCTGTTCGTTATACGGCGTATAGGCCGAAAGCTGTTCGAATACATCCATAGAGGCAGTATACCATACCGGAAAACGGCGCGCAAGCGCAAACCGCGACGGATTTTTCACGGTTCGTTTGCTTTTCGGACTTCCCTTTTTCGGGGGGATGTGCTATACTGAACAAAGAGTATTTGGGGAGTGGTGCAATGGATAAACGAGTTTTGCTGAAAATCAGCGGCGAAGCGCTTTCGAGCGCGGAGCGCCCCGTTTGCTTCGAGAAGATCGAAAAGACGGCGGCGGACGTCAAGATGCTGCACGACGCCGGCATTCAGGTCGGGATCGTGACCGGCGGCGGAAACATCATGCGCGGGCGGGACGCCGAAGCGCAGGATCGCAGCCGGATGGACAACATGGGCATGCTCGCAACCGCGATCAACGCGCTGGCGCTGCAGGACTGCCTGATCCGCCTCGGCGTGCCGACGGTCGTGATGAGCGCCGTCGCGATGCACCGGTTCTGCGAGGAGTTCACGGCCCGCGGCGCGGCGGAAGCGCTCGAGAGCGGAAAGGTCGTGCTGTTTGCGGCCGGTTCCGGCTGCCCGTATTTTTCGACGGATACGGCGGCGGCCCTGCGCGCGCTGGAGATCAAGGCCGACGCGCTGCTGCTCGCCAAGAACGTCGACGCGGTGTATTCGGCCGATCCGAAAAAGGACCCGAACGCGAAGCGCTATTCGCACCTGACGTATTCGAAGGTGCTGGCGGACAACCTGCAGGCGACCGATCTGACGGCGATCACGCTCTGCCGGGAACAGAATTTGCCGATCCTTGTCTTTGCCCTGAAGGAAATCGGGCGCGTCGCGGCCGGCGAAGCCGTCGGAACGCGGATCGACGGGATCGAAGCATAAGCAACAACAAAAAGAATACTTAAGACTGAAAAATGAAGAATGAAAAATTTTCGATGTTTTTCCTGCGGAAAATCCACCTGAATTCTTCCATATTCATTCTTCAGCTTTCATGATTCTTTCATTAACATCGAAAGACTGAAAAATGAAGAATGAAAATTTTTCGATGATTTTCCTGCGGAAAATCCACCTGAATTCTTCCATATTCATTCTTCAGCTTTCATGATTCTTTCATTAACATCGAACAGGAGGAACCCCGTATGCCGAAAGAGTTATTGGATGACGCGAAGGAGCGCATGAACAAAACCATCAATGTCTTAAAGTCGGAGCTGTCGAGCCTGCGCGCCGGCCGCGCGAACCCGCAGGTGCTGGATCGGATCACCGTGGATTACTACGGTTCCCAAACGCCGATCACGCAGCTCGGCAACGTTGCCACGCCGGAACCCCGGATGCTGATTCTCGCCCTGTGGGATACGAAGATGATCGGCCCGGTCGAGAAGGCGATCCAGAAGTCCGACCTCGGAATCAACCCCGCCAACGACGGCAAGGTGATTCGTCTGATCTTCCCGGAACTGACCGAGGAGCGCAGAAAGGATCTCGTCAAGACCGTGCGCAAAAAGGGCGAGGAGAGCAAGGTCGCGATCCGCGCGATCCGCCGCGACACGATGGAGCAGATCAAGAAGCAGAAGAAGGACGGCGACATCACCGAGGACGATCAGAAGCAGATGGAGACCAAGCTCCAGAAGCAGACAGACGACTTCATCAAGGAGATCGACGCGATCCTGTCCGCCAAGGAGAAGGAGATTCTTTCGGTGTGACGGAGCTCTTGGGATTGCCGCTTGCGGAGGCCGTACGCCGGCTCGAAGCGGCGGGAGAACAGGTCGTGTGCGTCGAGGTCTCGTCCCGCAAGGGATCCACGGGAACCGATGCGCGCGTGATCCGGGCGGAACGCGTCGCGGGCAAAACGGTGCTCCGCTATGCGCGGTTCCAAACCGAAACGAAGGAATAACGGGCCATTCGCCCGGGAGCGGTGCAAGGCGCTTTGCTTTGCACCCTCTTGATGTACGGAGGAAAGACGGATGCGGTATACCGATGCGGAACTGGAAACGTTCGGCCTTGGGCGGGAAACGATTCCGCGCCATGTGGCGATCATCATGGACGGCAACGGGCGCTGGGCAAAGGCGCGCGGGCAGATGCGGAGCGCCGGTCATCGCGCGGGGGTGAACGCGCTGCGCGACATCATCCGGTTTTCGAGCGACGCGGGCGTCGAAGCGCTGACGGTCTATGCGTTCTCGACCGAGAACCAGAAGCGCCCGCCGGAGGAGATCGGCGTTTTGTGCGGCCTTCTGATCGAGTATTTCCGCAAGGAGATCGACGAGCTGGACGAAAATCGCGTCCGCATCCGGTCGATCGGCGATTTATCGTGGTTCCCGCAGGCGGTGCAGGAAGCGGTCAAAAACGCCGAAGCGCGCACCGCGAAGAACGAGGGCCTCAAGCTCAATATCGCGCTGAACTACGGCTCGCAGGCGGAGATCGTCCGCGCGATGCAGCTTGCCGCCGCATCCGCCGCCGCCGAAGGGCGCGCGCCGACGCAGGCCGATTTCGAAGCGAACCTGTATACGGCCGGGCTGCCGCCGGTGGATTTGCTGATTCGAACGAGCGGCGAGGAGCGCATCTCGAACTTTTTGCTGTATCAGCTCGCGTATGCGGAGCTGTATTTTACGGACGTGTACTGGCCGGACTTTACCCGGGCGGAGTACATCAGGGCGCTGACGGCGTTTGCGGGGCGCTCGCGCCGATTCGGCGGACTTTCCGCGACCCGCCGCGCATAAGGTATACGGAATGAAACAAACTGTAATCGTACTCGGGAGCACCGGCTCGATCGGCCGGCAAACGCTCGACGTATTGGAAATGCACCGCGACCGGTTCACGCTGCTCGGCATTTCGGCCAACCGCGATTCCGACGTGCTGCGCGCCGAGGCCGCGGCATGGAACCCGCGCTATGTCGCGTGCCGTGAAAAAGCGGACCCTGCGGCGTACCCGGCGGGTACCGAACTCATTTGCGGCGAGGACGCGTCCGAACGGCTGGCGGCGATCGCCTGCGATACGCTCGTGCTCGCAATTTCCGGCTTTGCGGCGCTGAAACCGCTGCTTTCGGCAATCCCGAACGGGGGACGCATCGCGATCGCGAACAAGGAAAGTCTTGTCTGCGGCGGCGACCTCGTCAAAACCGCGCTCAAAAAGCACGGCGCGACGCTCGTTCCGATCGACAGCGAGCAAAGCGCGCTGTTCCAGTGTCTGCAGAACGGGCGCAAAAGCGAAGTGCGGCGGCTGATTTTGACCGCGTCCGGCGGGCCGTTTTTCCGCCGCTCGCGCGCGGAGCTCGAGCACGTGACGCTGGCCGACGTGCTGCGCCACCCGACGTGGAACATGGGGCGCAAGATCACGCTCGATTCCGCGACGCTGTTCAACAAGGGGCTGGAGATCATCGAGGCCGCGCGCCTGTTCGATTTCGGCGCGGACGAAATCGGCGTGCTGATTCATCCGCAGTCGATCGTCCATTCGATGGTCGAGTACTGCGACGGGTCGGTGATCGCGAACCTTGCCGTGCCGGATATGCGGCTTCCGATCCAGTACGCGCTGACGTACCCGGAGCGGATCGCGTCGCCCGCGCAGCCGCTGGACCTCGCGGCCGCGCACGATCTCGAATTTTATGCGGCGGACCCGGAGCGGTTCACGGCGCTGCGGCTCGCGTATGACGCGCTGCGCACCGAGGGCGGCTGCCCGATCGTCTACAACGGCGCGAACGAGCAGGCGGCGGAGCTGTATTTTGCAAACAAGATCGGATTCACGGACATCGAACGCTGCGTGGAGGCGGCGCTCGACGCTTACGTTCCGCATCCGATGGAAACGACAGAGGCGATCCGGGACGCGGACGAAACGGCGCGCGCGTTCGTGCGTTCCTACGCCGAAAGGATAAAAGAATGACATCTGTACTGTATATACTTCTTGCGATTCTGGCGCTGTCGCTGCTGATCGTGCTGCACGAGCTCGGACACTTCCTGATGGGCCGACTGCTCGGCTTCGGCATCTACGAATTTGCGGTCGGCATGGGACCGACGCTGTTTCGGATTCGCGGCAAAAAATGCGACTTTGCGCTGCGCGCGTTTCTGATCGGCGGCTCCTGCAAGTTCTACGGCGAGGACGAAAGCGCCGCAGGGGACGAGAAGCAGGACGCGGACGACGAAGACGCGAAGCCGGCGCGCATCGGGCAGAACACGATTACCGAGCGGGAGTTTCCGCCCGAGACGCGGTTCAACGCGCAAAAGCCGTGGAAGCGGCTGCTGGTGCTCGCGGCCGGCCCGCTGATGAACTTTCTGACCGCGCTCGCGCTCGCGTTCATTCTGCTGCTTGCGTACGGGTCGAATACGACGATCGGCACGGAGCAGTATCTGCTCGTGACCGAGGTGGAAGCCGGCAGCGCCGCCGAAGCGGCCGGGATCGAGGCGGGCGACGTGCTCGTCGCGCTGAACGGGGAAGCGTTTGAAACGTACGACGCGTTTGCCGAGCGGCTCGCCGCCGTGCGCGAAAACGAAGCGGAGATTACGGTGGTGCGCGGCGCTTCGACCGCGGCGGAGCAGACGGTGCAGGGCGATACGACGGTGACCGAAACGCACCTTGCGGGCGGCGAAACGATTGTGCTCCGCGCGGAGGAGATTCGCGATAAGCACACCGGAAACAACCGGCTCGGCGTGAGCATGTACATCGTCGCGAAGTCGTATTCGGAAACGAAGTACAACGTGCTGACTGCGGCGACCGGCTCGTTCGCGTTCTGCGGCGATATCGTCCGCATGGTTTATGAATCGCTGTTTGCGCTGTTCACGGGCAAAGCGTGCATCAACGAAATGTCCGGCGCGATCGGCACGGTTTCGATCATGTCCGAGGCCATGGAAACGGCGAGCAGCTACGGCGTTTCGAGCGTTCTCTACACGCTGCTGTACCTCTGCACGCTGATTTCCGCGAACCTCGCGGTCATCAATCTGCTGCCGATTCCGGCGCTCGACGGGGGACGGCTCGTGTTCGTGGTGATCGAGATGATCCGCCGCAAGCCGATTCCGCCCGAAAAGGAAGGCATCGTGCATTTTGTCGGCATGGTTCTGCTGCTGGGGCTGTTCGTCGTGCTGATGGTCAGCGACGTGATGAATTGTTTCCGAGGTTGATATGACAAAACAGGTAACGGTTGGGAACCGGCGCATCGGCGGCGGCGCGCCGGTCTCGGTGCAGTCGATGTGCAATACGGACACGCGAAACGTCGCGGCGACGGTGGAGCAGATTCACCGGCTTGAAGCGGCGGGGTGCGAGATCATCCGCGTCGCCGTGTTCGACATGGCTGCGGCGGAAGCGATCCGTCCGATCCGCGAGCAGATTTCGATTCCGCTCGTTGCGGACGTGCATTTCGATTACCGGCTCGCGCTGCGGGCCGTCGAAAACGGCGTCGATAAGCTGCGCATCAACCCGGGCAATATCGGCGGCAGCGACCGCGTCCGCATGGTGGCGGACTGCTGCAAGGCGCATCATGTGCCGATCCGGATCGGCGTCAACGGCGGTTCGCTCGAAAAGAACCTGCTGCCGCTGTACGCGGTCGATCCGGCCGAAGCGATGCTGCAAAGCGCGCTCGGCCACGCAAAGCTGCTCGAGGACTGCGGGTTCGACGATATCGTGCTGTCGTTGAAGTGCACGACGGTCGCGGCGACGGTCGCGGCCTACCGGCTCGCGCATGAAAAATCGGACTATCCGCTGCACGTCGGGATTACGGAAACCGGCCCGGTCGAGGGCGGGATCATCAAGTCCGCCGCGGGCGTCGGCGCGCTGCTGCTGGACGGCATCGGCGATACGATCCGCGTCTCGCTGACCTGCGACCCCGTGCGCGAGGTCGAAACCGGCCTCATGATCCTGCGCGCGGTCGGCGTGCGGAAGGACGACGTGGAGATCGTCTCCTGCCCGACCTGCGGGCGCACGCGCTGCAACGTGGAGGAGGCCGTGGCGTACGTCAACGCGCATGTGAAGCACAACGCGGGCTATCTGAAGGTCGCGGTCATGGGCTGCGCGGTGAACGGGCCCGGCGAAGCGCGGGCGGCGGACCTCGGCGTCGCGTTCGGCGACGGCAAGGGCGTCCTGTTCCGCAAGGGCGAAATCATCGAAAGCGGCTCCTACGAGACCATGCTGCGGCGGGTCACGGAAGTCGCGAACGAACTCCTGGAACAACAGAGCAAGGTATGAAAGAAGAGTTGCGTGACATTTACGATCAGGCGGGGATTGCCGAAAGCCATCTGCACATTACGCGCGTGCAGGCGGTGCGCGGCACGCTGCAGATCCGGATCGAATGCGAACGCAAAAACGGAATGATTGAGGACGAACGTCTGCTGCGTTGGGAAGCGCTCATGCGCGAGCTGCTTTCCGACTGGGAGGCGACGTTTGCGTATACCGCACCGGCGGAGGAGCCGAAGCCGGTCGTGCAGCCGAAGCCGAAAACGAACGACGTGGAAGCGCCGATCCCGGAAAACGGCGTGCTGTACGGGAAGCCGATCAAGAAGAACGAAGTCACGCAGATCTGCTCGGTCGAGGAGAACGAGAACGACACCGTGCTCATCGGGCGCGTCGTTTCGGTCGAACTGCGCGACGAATGGACGCGCGAGGGCAAAAAGCCGAACTGCCGCGTGCAGCTGAACCTGACGGACTTTACGGATTCGATCTACTGCTCGATCAATCTGAACGAGGAGTGGCAGGCGATCCGGCTGCAGAACTGGCTGACCGCCGCGGACAAGGCCGGCAAGGACCTGAAGGTCAAGGGCGTTTGCAAGGTCAAGCGCAAGACCGGCGAGCGCGCGTTCTTTACCGATGCGATCGAGCTGTCCGACCGGCGGCTGCGCATGGACGAAGCCGAAGAAAAGCGCGTGGAGCTGCATCTCCATTCGCGCATGAGCACGATGGACGGCATCACGAACCTGACCGACGCGTTCAAAACCGCGAAGCGGTGGGGCCACAAGGCGCTCGCGATCACGGATCACGGCGTCGTGCAGGCGTTCCCGGAAGCAGCGAAGGCGGCGAAAGCGACCGGCGTCAAGGCGATTTTCGGCGTGGAGGGCTATCTCGTGCCCGATACCGATCTGCAGCCGATCGACGGCGCGGTCTATACCGTGTTCGATATCGAAACGACCGGTCTGAAAGCCGAGCGGAACGAGATCATTGAGATCGGCGCGGTGCGCGTCGAAAACGGCGTCGTGACGCAGCGGTTCCAAACGTTCGTGAACGACGGCGAAACGATTCCGAAGCAGATCACCGAACTGACCGGCATCACCGAAGCGATGATCGCCGACGCGCCGACGTCCCGCGAAGCGCTCGAACGGTTCCGCGCGTTTGCGGAGGGGACGACGCTTGTGGCGCATAACGCGTCGTTCGACGTCGGGTTCATCACGCACCACGGCGCGCGGTTCCATATCGCGTTCCCGATGCCGTACGCGGACACGCTGATGCTGTCCCGCTATCTGCTGCACGACGAGCTGCCGAACCATAAGCTGGACACGATTTCCGACTGGTTCAAAATTGACATGGGCAGCCACCACCGCGCGGACGACGATGCGAATACCTGCGCGATGATCCTGCTGCGGTTTTTAGACATGCTGCGGGAACGGGACGTGCATACGCTGCCGGTCATCCCGAACGCGGACGAAGCGTACCGGCGGCAGCTGACGACGAAGGAAAAGCACCGCTCGAACCATATCATTCTGCTGGCCAGTACGCAGAAGGGCATGAAAAACCTGTACCGTCTGATCAGCTATTCCCACCTCGACCATCTGCACGGCAAACCGATGATCCCGCGCAGTATGCTGTCCGTGTTCCGCGGCGATCTGATCCTCGGCTCCGCGTGCGAAGCGGGCGAGCTGTTCCGCGCAATCTTAGAGAACGAACCGGAGGAGAAGATCGAGAAGATCGCGCGGTTCTATGACTATCTTGAAATTCAGCCGATCGGCAACAACGCGTTTCTGGTGCGCGAGGGCAAGGTAAAGGACGACGAAGGGCTGCGCGACCTGAACCGTAGAATCGTCGCGCTCGGGGACAAGCTCGGGCTGCCGGTTGCGGCGACGGGCGACGTGCATTTCCTCGAGCCGGAGGATTCGATTTACCGCGCGATCCTGATGAGCAAGCTCGGCTTTGAGGACGCGCAGCAGCAGGCGCCGCTGTATTTCAAGCCGACCGACGAGATGCTGGCAGAGTTTGCCTACCTCGGCGAAGCAAAAGCGCGCGAGGTCGTGATCGACGTTCCGAACCGCATCGCGGACCGGTGCGACGTGCTGAAACCGTTCCCGGACGGCACGCACGCGCCGAAGATTCCGAACGCGGCGGAGGAACTGCGTTCGATGGCCGTGAACAGGGCGCACGAGGTCTACGGCGATCCGCTGCCGGACATCGTGCAGGCGCGGCTGGACAAGGAACTGAAATCCATTATCGGCAACGATTTCTCGTCGCTGTACCTGATGGCGCAGCGGCTTGTGCAAAAGTCGCTGTCGGACGGGTATCTGGTCGGCTCGCGCGGATCGGTCGGCTCGTCGTTCGTCGCGACGATGGCGGGCATCACCGAGGTCAACGCGCTCCCGGCACATTACGTCTGCCCGAAGTGCAAATTCTCGGACTTCAACGTGGACCATACGGTGTACACGATCGGCGCCGATCTGCCGAACCGCGCCTGTCCGGTCTGCGGCACGAATCTGAAGAAGGACGGGTTCGAGATTCCGTTCGAGGTCTTTTTGGGCTTCCACGGCGACAAAACGCCGGATATCGACCTGAACTTCTCCGGCGAGTACCAGCCGGTCGCGCATAAGTACGTCGAGGAAATGTTCGGCAAGGGCCATGCGTTCCGCGCCGGCACGATTTCCGGCATTGCGGAAAAGAAGGGCTACGAGTGCGTGTATTCGTTCCAGGAGGCGACCGGCCGCACCTACGGCAGCGCCGAAATCGAACGGCTCTGCAAGGGCTGCCTGAACGTCAAGGTCACGACCGGGCAGCACCCGGGCGGCATCGTCATCGTGCCGAAGGACAACGACGAGTTCGTTGAGATTTACGATTATACGCCGGTGCAGTATCCGGCGGACAAGGTCGACAAGAACACGATCACGACGCATTTCGACTTCCACGCGATGGACGACCGGCTCGTCAAGCTCGACATTCTCGGCCACGACGATCCGACCGCGCTGCGCATGCTGGAGGACATCACGGGACTGAACCCGCGGTCGATTCCGCTGGACGACCCGGATACGCGGGAGCTGTTCTGGTCGACCGATTCGCTGCACATTGACCTAAGCGGCATCGGCTGTTCGCTCGGGACGCTCGGCGTGCCGGAATTCGGCACCGGGTTCGTGCGGCAGGTTTTGGAGAACACGCGCCCGACGACGATCGAGGAGCTTGTTCGGATCGCGGGCCTCACGCACGGCACGGACGTCTGGCTGAACAATGCGGAACCGCTCGTCATGGGCGGGATCGCCAAGCTGAACGAAGTGCTCTGCACGCGCGACGATATCATGAACTACCTGATCGCGCACGGGATGGAAGCGTCGCTTTCATTCAAGATCATGGAGCGCGTCCGGAAGGGCAAGGGCCTCACCGACGATATGGAGCAGGCGATGGTCGAGGGCAAGATCCCCGAGTGGTTCATCTCGTCCTGCAAGAAGATCAAGTACATGTTCCCGCGCGGCCACGCGGCGGCGTATACGATGATGTCGTTCCGCGTTGCGTACTACAAGGTGCATTACCCGCGCGAGTTCTACGCGGTCTACTACACGGTGCGCGCCGACGCGTTCGACATCACGAAGTCCACGGGCGGGCCGGAAGCCGTTCTGCACCAGATCCGGCTGCTCGAGGAGGGCGGCAACCAGAAAACGGACAGCGAGCGCAAGAAGGACAAGGAACTGCAGACGATCCTCGAGCTCGTGTACGAAATGAACCTGCGCGGGATTCCGATGCTGAACGTCGATATCTACAAAAGCGCGGCGACGCGGTTTCTGATCGAGGAGGGCGGCATCCGTCCGCCGTTCAACGCAATCCCCGGCGTCGGCAGCACGGCGGCGGAGGACATCGTGGCGCGGCGGAAACCCGGCGCGGTCTATCCGACGGTCGAGGACTTTGCCGCCCAGACCGGCGCGAACACCGGCGTGATCGCATCGCTCGAAGCGCTCGGATGCTTCCGTGGCATGCCGAAAAAGAAGCAGATCAGCCTGTTCGATTTTTGAGACGAACCTGCGGACAAGTCCGGCGAAAACGGACGAATGTCGTAAAAAACGATAAAAACCGGTCGCTATTTCGCAATGTGCGCTTGACTTTTGTTCGCGCAGCCGTTAAAATGAACATGAGTAATCCTGCACTGCCCAAAGTGCGGTTCTGATACATGTTCGATTCGGTTTGCGGAATATTGTGCCCCTGCGGCACGCACAACCTTTTGCATATAAATCCGTTTTGTTTTGTTTTGCGTACTAACCGGGCAGAAATGCTCGGTTATATTGATATAGATAGGAGAAGCATATGGAATGGTGGGCCTACGCGATTATGGCCGCCTGCCTGCTCGTCGGCGTTTTGGTCGGTTATTTGGTCCGCAAACACATCGCCGAAAGTAAGATCGGGAAGGCAGAGGAAACCGTAAAGCGTTTGTACGAAGAGGCCGAGAAGAAGGCCGAAGAAATTCAGAAGGAAAAGCTCCTCGAAGCAAAGGAAGAAACGATTCGCATCCGCTCCGAAGCGGACAAGGAAATCCGCGACCGCAGAGCGGAAGTGCAGCGCACCGAGCGCCGCCTCTTCCAGCGGGAAGAATCGCTCGATAAAAAGCTCGAAACCGTGGAAGCGCGCGAGCAGGCGATGAACAAGCGGCTTGCCGAAATCGACAGGATCGAAGACGAAATCAACGAAATGCACCGGCAGACCGCAGCGGAACTCGAACGGGTTTCGGGCATGACCGCCGAGGAAGCGAAAGCGATCCTGATCGAAAGCGTGGAACAGGACGCGCGGCACGACGCGGCGGTTCTGCTTCGCGACATCGAACAGAAAACGAAAGAAGAAGCCGAAAAGCGCGCGCGCAACATCGTCTCGCTGGCGATTCAGCGCTGCGCAGCCGATCAGGTGGCGGAGGCGACGGTATCGGTCGTCGCGCTGCCGAACGATGAAATGAAGGGCCGCATCATCGGCCGCGAGGGGCGCAACATCCGCGCGCTGGAGACCGCAACCGGCGTCGATCTGATCATCGACGATACGCCGGAAGCCGTGATCCTGTCCTCGTTCGATCCGGTCCGGCGTGAGATCGCGCGGATCAGCCTCGAAAAGCTGATCATGGACGGCCGGATTCACCCCGCCCGCATCGAAGAGATGGTCGAGAAGGCGAAGAAGGAAGTCGATACGCAGATTCGCGAAGCGGGCGAAGCCGCCGTGCTCGAAGTCGGCGTTCACGGGATTCATCACGAACTGGTCCGTTACCTCGGCAGAATGCGGTACCGCACCAGCTACGGGCAGAACGTTTTGCGGCACTCGATCGAGGTCGCGCATCTGGCCGGCATCATGGCGGCGGAGCTCGGCGCGAACGTGACGCTCGCCAAGCGCGCAGGTCTTCTGCACGATATCGGCAAGTCGATCGACCACGAGGTCGAGGGCAGCCACGTCCAGATCGGCGCGGACCTCGCCAAGAAGTACCGCGAGAACGCGCAGGTCATCCACTGCATCATGGCGCACCACGGCGACGTAGAAGCAACGTCGATCGAAGCGGTTCTGGTGCAGGCGGCGGACGCGATTTCGGCGGCACGGCCGGGCGCACGGCGCGAAACGCTCGAAACGTACATCAAGCGGCTCGAGAAGCTCGAGGAGATCGCCAATTCGTACGACGGCGTCGATTCGTCCTACGCGATCCAGGCGGGCCGCGAGATTCGCATCATCGTCAAGCCGGAAAAGATTTCGGACACGGATACCGTCCTCGTCGCGCGCGAGATCGCGAAGCGGATCGAGAACGAGCTCGAATATCCGGGCCAGATCAAGGTCAACGTCATTCGCGAAACGCGGACGACCGACTACGCAAAATAAGCAACCCGCGGGGCATATCGGAATCGGTATGCCTCGCGTCGTTTCGACGCGGCCATGGCCGCAAAGGAGAACGGGAGGAAACCAATGCTCTATCCGATTGCAGACGCGCATTGCGATTATCTGTACGGCGCGATGGAATACCAATGGAATATGCAGAGCGGCAAGCGCGATCAGACGATGACGCTCGAAAACTTATGCGCAGGGAACGTGCGGCTGCAGTTCTTTGCCGCGTGGACGGACACGACGCTTGCGGTTCCGCCGCTCGAGCAGGTGCTGCTGATGATCGACCGGTACTGGGACATGATCGAGAACGATCCGGCGTTCGTGCGGCTGACCAAGGACTATGAGCCGACCGGCGATACGATCGCGACCGTGCTGTCGATCGAGGGCGCGGAGTGCCTTTCCGCGTCGCCGTCGATTCTCAGAGACCTGTACCGGCTCGGCGTACGCGCCGCGACGTTCACCTGGAACAGCAACAACGAGCTGGCCGGCGCGGCGATGGGGAAGCGGCCGAAGGGGCTGACGAAGGACGGCAAGGCGATCCTTCAGGAGATGAACCGGCTCGGCATGGCGTTCGACGTTTCGCACCTGTCCGACGCCGGCGTGGACGACGCGCTGCGCTGGAGCGACGCGCCGATCTTCGCGTCCCATTCCAACTGCCGTGCGCTGTGCAACGTGCCGCGCGCGCTGAAGGACGAGCACATCCGGGAGATCGGGCGGCGCGGCGGCGTGGTCGGGATCAATTACTACGGGCCGCAGCTCGTCAAAACCGGCGTCGCGCGGATCGACGACATCGTGCGGCACATCCGGCACGCGGCGGACGTCGCGGGCGTAGAGGCCGTCTGTCTCGGCTCCGACTTCGACGGCATGACGCGCTATCCGGTCGATCTGCCGAACCCGTCGAAGCTGCAGGACCTTTGCGCCGCGCTCGAAAAGGCGGGCTTTACGCCGGATGAAACCGAGCGCATCGCCTACCGGAATCTGCACGACTTTATCCTGCGATTTCAGTGAATTGCGGCTGTACCGCGTGAATTGCCTACGGCGTGAATTGACCGCTGCGCGGTCGTGAATTGCGACTTCGTCGCGTGAATTGGCTGCGCCGTGAATTGACCGCTGCACGGTCGTGAATTGCGACTTCGTCGCGTGAATGGGAGGAGAAAGCCTCCCCTGTGTAAGGGGAGGTGGCAGCCGTTAGGCTGACGGTAGGGTTGTAGGGCCGGAGCCTTTGAAAAACCGGAGTTGTAACAAAAATCGCCCCTTGCGGAGTCGCAAGGGGCGATTCAGGTTGAACGTTACAGTGCGATGCGGGCGGTGTCGCGGGCGATGGCAAGCTCCTCGTTCGTCGGGAGGACAAGGACCTTGACCTTGCTGCCGGGCTTGGAGAGGACGCATTCCTCGCCGCGCGGCGCGTTGCGGTTGGCTTCGAAATCAAAATCGACGCCGAGCGCCTCCATGTCCTGCATGATCATGGCGCGCATGTCGCGGTCGTTCTCGCCGACGCCGGCGGTGAACACGATGCAGTCCGCGCCGTTCATCTCGGCAAAGTACGAACCGATGTACCGCTTGACGCCCTGCGCGAACATTTCAAGCGCGAGCTTCGCACGGGCGTTGCCCTGACCGGCCGCGGCCCACAGATCGCGGAAGTCGCTCGATACGCCGGAGATGCCGAGCATACCGCTCTTTTTGTTCATCAGCGTGTCCATTTCCCTGATCGAAAGATGCATCTTGTCCATCAGGAACGGAACGATCGCCGGGTCGATGCTGCCGCAGCGCGTGCCCATCGGGAGACCTTCGAGCGGGGTCAGACCCATCGAAGTATCGACGCACTTGCCGCCCTTCGAGCAGCTCACGGAGGAACCGTTGCCGAGGTGGCAGGTGATGACCTTCACGTCGGGATCGCCTTCGCGGCCGAGCCGCTTGATCGCTTCGCCGCTGACAAACATGTGCGACGTGCCGTGGAACCCGTAGCGGCGGACGAAATGCTGTTCATACACTTCATACGGCAGCGCGTACTGGTACGTTTTCTGCTCCATGCTCATGCCCCATGCGGTATCGAACACCGCGACCTGCGGCGTGTTCGGCATGGCGGCGCGGCAGGCGTGGATGCCCATCAGGTTCGCCGGATTGTGCAGCGGGCCGAGCGGAATGACTTCTTCGATCGCGGCGATGCAGGCGTCGTCGATCAGCGCGGAGGCCGTGAAGTTCGGGCCGCCGTGGAGGACGCGATGGCCGACGGCGGCAACGTCCGCCATATCCTTGATGACGCCGATTTTTTCGTCGGTCAGAACGCCGAGCACAAGCTCGATCGCCTGCTGATGCGTCGGCATGGCGGCTTCGCGCTTATACTTTTCGCCGCCGGTCGGCTGATAGTTCAGAATGCCGTCGATGCCGATGCGCTCGCAAAGGCCCTTCGCGAGGACGGATTCGGTGTCGATATCGATCAGCTGATACTTGAGGGACGAGCTGCCCGCGTTGATCACAAGAATCGTTTTCATATCGTATGTCTCCTTTGTCGGTGGTTACCGCATCTGCGCCTGGACGGCCGTGATCGCGACGACGGAAACGATGTCCTCGACGCTGCATCCGCGGGAGAGGTCGTTGATCGGGGCGGCAAAGCCCTGGCAGATCGGGCCGTACGCTTCCGCGCCGCCGAGCCGCTGGACGAGCTTGTAGCCGATGTTGCCCGCTTCGAGATCCGGGAACACAAGCACGTTCGCCTTGCCCGCAACCGGGGAGCCGGGGCTCTTGAGCTGACCGACCTTTTCGACGAGCGCGGCGTCCGCCTGCAGTTCGCCGTCCACGTTTAGTTCCGGCGCGAGTTCGTGGACGAGCGCGGTCGCCGCTACGACCTTGTCCACGTTCTCATGCTTTGCGCTGCCCTTCGTGGAGAAGGAGAGCATCGCAACGCGCGGTTCCATGCCGCAGAGCACCTTGGCGGTTTCGGCGGAGGAAATCGCGATCGCGGCCAGCTGTTCCGCGGTCGGGTCGATGTTGACGGCGCAGTCCGCGAACACAAGCAGACCGTCGTCGCCGTACGCCTTGTTCGGCACTTCCATGATGAAGCAGCTCGAAACCGTGCTGATGCCGGGCTTCATCTTGATGATCTGCAGACCGGGCCGCAGCGTGTTGCCGGTCGAATTGATCGCGCCGGAGACGAACCCGTCGCCCTTGCCGTCCTTGATCATCATCGCCGCGTAGAACAGCGGATTGGCGACCATCACGCGCGCCTTCTCGGGCGTGACGCCCTTTGCCTTGCGCAGCTCATAGAACCATTCGCAGTAGCGCTCGTAGTCCGGATCGGTCAGCGGATCGATCATATCGATCCCGTCGAGGCAAACGCCGTACTTTTCGGCGGCGGCAAGAATCTCTTCTTTTTTGCCGAACAGAGTTACCTTTGCGATCCCCTCTGCGGTGATGCGGGCGGCTGCCTGTACGGTGCGCTCCTCACTGCCTTCCGGAAGCAGAATGTGTTTGACATCCGACTTCGCTTTTGCGATGATTTTTTCCATCAGTGCCATAGCTCGTAAACCCTCCAAAATAAGTTTATAAATTATTCTACCATACTTCGCGGAAAAATGGTATAATGAATTTGAAATAAATTCGCAAGAGGTGCAACTATGGGAGCTGTCGGGATTATTGCGGAATACAACCCGCTCCACAACGGGCATATTTACCACATGGAGGAGGCAAAACGGCTGACCGGATCGGATTTTTGCGTGATCGCAATGTCCGGCAACTTCGTCCAGCGCGGCGAACCGGCCTGCGCCGATAAGTTCACGCGCGCCGAATGGGCGCTTCGCGCGGGGGCCGACCTCGTTGTGGAGATTCCGCAGTGCCTTGCCGTCGCGTCGGCGGAACGGTACGCGGAAGGCGCGGTGAAGCTGCTGGCGGCGACCGGCGTCGTGACCGATCTCGCGTTCGGCGTGGAGACCGACGACCTCGACGCGCTCTGGCGCGTGGCGGATATTCTCGACCGCGAGCCGCCGTCGTTCCGGACGAATCTTGCGTACCATCTGCGGCAGGGCAAGTCCTATCCGCGCGCGCAGTTCGACGCGCTGTCCGACCTGAACATTCCGCGCAGCGACGTTGCGATCATGACGCAGCCGAACAACATCCTCGCGGTGGAATACATCAAGGCGCTGCGGCGGTTTGCGCCGCAGATCCGCGCCGTCCCGATCGTGCGGAAGGGCAGCGGGTACAACGATACGGGGCTGACCGGCCCGCTGTCGAGCGCGACCGCGATCCGGCAGGCGCTGCGCGAGGGAAACGAGGATGTGCTGGAGACGATGCCGCTGTTCGTTTCCGGCGCGATGCGGTTCGATTCGCAGTTCCCGGTCACGCTCGAAAACTTCGGGCCGATGATCCTGTACCGGCTGCGGTCGATGTCGCTCGACGAGATCGCCGCGTTGCCCGACGTGAACGAGGGGTTCGAGCAGGCGATCGCGCGCGCGGCGCGCGAAACGTCCGAGATCGGCGCGTTTTTGGAAGCGATCAAAACGAAACGGTATACGATGGCGCGGTGCAAGCGGATTGCGATCTCCGCGCTGCTGCACATGCAGGCCGAGCTGGCGGACGGGCTGCTTTCGGATCGCGTCAACCTGTATCTGCGCGTGCTCGGCTTTTTGACCGGCTCGCGCGGCATCTTGGCGGCAATGGCAAGCGCGGGCAGCGCGCCGGTGATCCTGCGCAACGCGGACGCGGCGGAGTGTACCGACCTTGCGCGCGACTCGATGGCGATCGACGCGTTTGCGACGGACCTGTTCGGCTATGTGCTCGGGCGGGAGATGCACCGCGATTCACAGAGCGCGATCCGGCTGTAACGGAAACGCGCAGCTGCGCACAACAAAAAGGAGAAGCCATGGACTGGAAACCGTTCGATTCGGAACCGATTGACGCAAAGGCGGCGGAAGCGCTGCAGGGCGGCCTGCACTGCAGCGAACTGTTTGCGCGCGCGCTGATCCGGCGCGGCGTGCGGACGGTTTCCGAAGCGAACGTGTTTTTGCATCCCGCATCGCAGCCGCTGCCGGACCCGACGCTGCTATGGGACATGGAACGGGCGGCGGCGGTCATTCGCCGCGCGATTGCGGACGGCAAGCGCATCTGCATTTACGGCGACTACGACGTGGACGGCGTGTCCGCGACGACGATCCTGTACCGGACGCTGCGTTCGCTCGGCGCGACCGTTTCCTATTATATTCCGATGCGCGCGGGCGAGGGCTACGGCATGCACGCGGAAAGCATCCGAAAGCTCGCCGCCGCGGGCGAACAGCTTTTGATTACGGTCGACAACGGCATTTCCGCGCACGAGGAAGTCCGGCTCAGCAAATCGCTCGGCATGGAGGTCGTCGTGACGGATCACCACCGCTGTCACAACACGCTGCCGGACGCGGCGGCCGTCGTCTGCGCTTCGCGGCCCGGACAGCCCGCGGGGATTGCCGATCTTTGCGGCGCGTCGGTCGCCATGCTTTTGGCGACACAGCTCGGGATGCCGGCGGAATCGTTTCTGGCGCTTGCGGCGCTCGCGACGGTGGCGGACGTGATGCCGCTGACCGGGTTCAACCGCGGGATCGTCACGCGCGGCATGCGGCTGCTGCAAACCGAACCGGGGCTGATGGCGCTGCTCGAAGCGGCAGGCGGGGGAGACCGGCCCGCGGACGAAACGACGCTCGGGTTTCTGCTCGCGCCGCGGCTCAATGCGGCGGGGCGGATGGGTGACGCGCGCCGCGCCGTGGAGCTGCTGCTCGCCGAGGAGGACGGCGCACGGCGTGCGCTGGCGGCGGAACTGGAGAACGCCAATACGGCGCGCCGGGCCGAGGAGCAGCGGATCCTGAAGGAAGCGGAGGCGCAGATCGACCCGACGGTGCATCACCTGGTGCTGATGCTGCGCGGCGAGGACTGGAACCCCGGCGTGATCGGGATCGTTGCGGCGCGGCTGACCGAAAAGTACGGCTGCCCGACGATGCTGTTTACGCGCGAGGGGACGGAGCTGGTCGGCTCCGGCCGGAGCGTACCGAAAATCGATCTGTTCGAGCTTTTGACGCGGCACGCAGCGTACTTTACAAGATTCGGCGGGCATGCCGGCGCGGCGGGCGCGGCGATGGAGGAAGCGTCGTTCGAGGAATGCCGGGCCGCGATTGAACGCGACCTAAACGAACGGTTTCCGCTGGGGCTTTTGCGCGAGCCGATCGTGTACGAGGATGCGGTGCTGATCTCGGACTGCACGGAATCGTTCTGCAACGAACTTGAGCAGCTTGCGCCGTTCGGGGAGGGGAACCGCGAACCGCTGTTCCGCATCAAGGGCCTTTTGAGTGACCTTATGCCGATGGGCCGCGACAACGCGCATCTGTCCGCGAACCTTTCCGCGCCGGAGGGGCGGATGCGGCTGGTCGCGTTCCGGATGGGCGATCGGCTCATGGACTGGCAGTACCTGAAAAAGGTCGAAGCGCTCTGCCTCTTGCGAAAAAACACGTTCCGGGGGCGCACGTCGGTCAACGCGTATGTGACCGATCTGCACGCATCCGTCTCGGATTGGGCGCTCACGACGGCGCGCTGGATGCTGCAGTACCCCGAGGAGGGCGCGCATATCCGGATCAAGCTGGCGACGACGGCGCGGCCGTCCGAGGAGGAGATGCGGCATATCTTCATTCGGCTGCGCGGGCGGCTGCAGACCGGGATTCGGATCGAGGAGCTGTACGAACCGGAGCTGATCACGATGATGGTCCTGCACGAAGCCGGCGTCGTGGACGAATGGGAGGGCGTTTTCTACGAGCGCGTGTTCTCCGGCAAAAAAGATATTTCAAAAGGACGCTTGTATTCGATCCTCTATGTGTAGTATAATAACAAAGTTATGGGAGAACAGCTGACAACGGAACAAATCAAAGAACGGCTCCTTGCCGATTTCCGGAAAAAGTTCGGGATCGAGCAGGGAGAAAAGCTGCGCGAAGCGGTATCGTTCGCCGAGCGCGTGCATTGCAATCAGCGTCGTGACGGCGGTGAGCCGTTTGTCACGCACCCGCTGACCGTTGCGCAGTACCTTCTGAACATGGGCATGGACGCGCCGACGATTATCGCGGGCGTTCTGCACGATACCGTCGAGGACGGCGACGGCATTACCAACGAGGACATCGAGAAGCGGTTCGGCGCGGACGTGGCGAAGCTCGTGGACGGCGTTACCAAGCTGACCAAGTCCGGCAACCAGACCTATATCACGAAAAAGCAGGAACAGACCGAAAACCTTCGGAAACTGTTCCTTTCGATTGCTTCGGACGTGCGCGTCGTGATCATCAAGCTCGCCGACCGGCTGCACAACATGCGGACGCTGGCCTACTGCACGCCGGAAAAGCAGGCGCGCAAGGCGAAGGAAACGCTGGAGGTCTATGCGCCGCTCGCGGACCGGTTCGGCATGGGCGTGATCCGGTCGGAGCTCGAGGACTTGTCGTTCCGGTACATCATGCCGGAGGAGTACGCCAAGCTCGCCGCCGAGGTTTCGGAGCAGCAGCAGGAGCGCATGGAAGCGCTGGCGAGCGCGATGGAGCAGATGAAAGCGCTCCTGAAGGAAGCGAACATCGAGGGAACGGTGTCCGGCCGCCCGAAGCATCTCTATTCGACATACCGCAAGATGCAGCGCAACGGGTACAAGCTGAACGAGCTCTATGACCTGATCGCGATTCGCATCATCGTCGGATCGGTGAACGACTGCTACGCGGCGCTCGGCGTCGTGCATGCGACGTGGAAGCCGCTGCCGGGCCGGTTCAAGGACTATATCGCGATGCCGAAGCCGAACATGTACCGGTCGCTGCACACGACGGTCATGAACGAGAACGGTATCCCGTTCGAAATCCAGATTCGCACGCGCGAGATGCACGAAACCGCCGAATACGGTATCGCCGCGCACTGGATGTACAAGGACGATAAGAAGGTCATGACCGAGCTGGATCGGAAGACTTCCCTGATCAAGCAAATCATCGAAGCCGAAGAAACGACCGAGGACAGCCGCGAGTTCGTCGAAAACGTGCTGAAAGACTTCCTCGGCGAGTACGTCTTCGTGCTGACGCCGCGCGGGGAGATCATCGACTTGCCGGTCGGCTCGACGCCGCTCGACTTCGCGTACCGCATCCATACGAACGTCGGCCACCATTGCCAGCACGCGCGCGTGAACGGCAACATGGTGCGCCTCGATTACAAACTGAAAACGAACGACGTGGTCGAGATTCTCACGTCGAATTCGCAGGTCGGGCCGAGCCGGGACTGGCTCTCAATCGTCAAAACGCAGTCGGCGAAGAACAAGATCCGCCAGTGGTTCAAGCGCGAGAACCGCGAGGAAAACATCCTGCGCGGGCGCGAAATGCTCGAGGACGCGGCGAAGCGGCACGGGCAGAACCTGCAGGTGCTGATGAAGCAGGAGTACGTGAACGAAGTCATGTCCCGCATGACGATCAACACGATGGACGACCTCTATGCGTCGATCGGCTTCGGCGGGGCTTCGGCCGGGCAGGTGCTGCACCGGCTGATGGAGCTGCACCGCAAGGAAGAACGGCTCGCCGCGCTGAACCAGAAGCTGGAGGAGGCGGGCAAGGAGCCGCAGAAGCCGGTGCGCCGCACGAACACGAACGGCGTCTATATTTCCGGCGATCCGGGCATGGCGGTGTTCTTTGCGAGCTGCTGCAACCCGCTGCCGGGCGACCCGATCATCGGGTACATCACGCGCGGGCGCGGCGTTTCGATCCATCGCGCGGACTGCAAAAACGCGGCCTCGCTGCTGAACGATCCCGAACGCATCATCGAAGTCGAGTGGGCGACGGAGGAGAAGAACGCCTTTGCCGCGACGATCCGGCTGCGCGTCGTCGACAAGGCCGGTTCGCTGATGGAGATCAGCAAAGTGCTGATGAGCCTGAACGTCAACATGACGTCGCTCGTGTCGCGCTCCACGTCGGAGGGCGAGGCGATGATGGACATGACGTTTACCGTTTCCGGCACGGAACAGCTCAAGGTGATTCTGACGAACCTGCGCAAGCTGCCGGAGGTTCTGGACGCATATCGGGTCTGAAAAGTGAATTGGCTTCGCCGTGAATTGACCGGAGGTCGTGAATTGCGGCTTCGTCGCGTGAATTGCCTGCGGCGTGAAAAATGCAACCATACACCATTCCAAAGGAGAATCGCATGCGAGCCGTTGTGCAGCGCTGCAAAGCAGCAACAGTGGAAGTGGAAGGACAGTCCGTCGGGGCAATCTCGCACGGACTTTGTGTTTTGCTCGGCGTCGAAATCGGCGACGCCGAAGCCGACGCGGATTATATCTCGGACAAGCTGCTCGGGCTTCGCATCTTCGACGACGAAAACGGCGTGCCGAACCGGTCGGTCACGGACGAAGGCGGCGCGATCCTTTTGATCTCGCAGTTCACCCTGCTCGGCGACGCGCGAAAAGGCCGTCGGCCGAGTTACAGCAACGCGGCGCGGCCCGACACCGCCGTTCCGCTGTACGAGCGCTGCATCGCCGCGCTCCGAAAGGCCGTGCCGGTCGAAACCGGCGTGTTCGGCGCGGATATGCAGGTCTCGCTGACGAACGACGGCCCGTTCACGATCCTGCTCGATTCGCGGAGGACGTTCTGATGCGCACGCTGCCGATGGGCCCGCTCGGGGCCAACTGCTATCTTTGGACGAACGGCGAAAACGCGTTCGCCGTCGATCCCTCGGACGCACAGGCGACGCTGGCGGCGCTCGAAAAAACCGGCGCCGTGCTGACCGATATCCTGCTCACGCACCGTCACTTCGACCATGTCGCGGGCGTCGCGGCGCTCAAAGCCGCGACCGGCTGCCGCGTTTGGATGCATCCGCTCGACGCCGACGGTCTGCGGGACGCGCGCGCGTCGCTGGCTTTGCTGCACGGACTGCCGTTTACGCCGACCGAGCCGACCGACCTTGTCCACGACGGGGACGAGATCGCGCCCGCGGGCGTGCCGGTGCGCGTGCTGCATACGCCGGGCCATACGGCGGGCGGCGTGACCTACGTACTCGACGCGGAGCGATTGGCCTTCACCGGCGACACGCTGTTTTGCGAGAGCTTCGGCCGCACCGATTTTCCGGGCGGGAGCCTGCGGGACCTGCGCCGCTCAATCGAACGCATCGTCGCGCTGCCGCCGGACTATCGTCTGTATCCCGGCCACGAAGAGCCGACGACCGTCGGACACGAGCGCCGGTACAATCCCATTCTGCAGATTCGGAGCAATCCATGGTTCAACTGATTACCAACGTACCGCAATACGAGAACGACATCGCCGAAGAAATCCGGCTTTTTTGGGGCGCGGTGGAAATCCGGCCGGACGCGGAGAATCCGGACGCCGTGATGACCGTCACGCTCGACGAAGCGAACCGGCTCGCTTCCGGCACGCTGAACGGCGCGGCGGCCTCGTTTGAGGTCATGCCGGACGGCGGGGATATGCTCGAACGCAAGCGGCAGCAGAAGCGCGCGGTCAAGCGCGTCGCATACGCGCTGCTGCAGCAGGTCTGCCCGACGGAAATGCCGTGGGGGAGCCTGACCGGCATCCGCCCGACGAAGCTGCTGCGCGAGCTTTCGGAGCGATACGGCGAAGCGGAAGCCGTGCGCCAGTTTACGGAGGTCTTTTCGGTCGAGCTGCCGAAGCTGCGGCTGGCGGCGACGATCAATGCGGTGCAGAAGCCGTATATCGAATCGGTCGGCCCGCGCGATCTTGACGTGTATATCGGGATTCCGTACTGCAAAACGCGCTGTCTCTACTGCTCGTTCGGCGCGGAGATCGCCCGCGGCGCGTCGGTGGAGGGCTACCTCGTTCCGCTGTTCGACGATATTGCGCGCGGCGGCCGACTGCTGTGCGACGGCGGCTGGACGCTGCGGACGACGTATTTCGGCGGCGGTACGCCGACCGTGCTGAATGCCGAGCAGCTCGACCGGCTGCTGACGCATACGGAAACCGTCTACGGCGGGCTCGGCAGCGAATGCACCGTCGAGGCCGGACGGCCGGACACGATCACGCGCGAAAAACTGGAAGTTTTGAAACGCCACGGCGTCGGGCGCATCTCGATCAATCCGCAGACGATGAACGACGAAACGCTGCGCCGCATCGGGCGCGCGCATACCGCCGCCGAAATCGGCGAATCGTTCGCGCTCGCGCGATCGGTCGGGTTCGATTCGATCAATATGGACCTGATCGCCGGCTTGCCGGGAGAGACCGTTTCCGACTTTGCGCGAACGCTGGAGGCGATCGAAGCGCTGCGGCCCGACAATCTGACCGTGCATACGCTCGCGATCAAGCGGTCGAGCCGGCTCAGGGAGCAGTTGGACAAGTACCCGCTGCCATCGAAGGCCGAGGTCACCGAGATGATCGACATGGGCTTTGCGAGCGCGAAGCGGATGGGGCTTTGGCCGTACTATATGTACCGGCAGAAATACCAGAACGGGAACCTCGAAAACGTCGGCTACGCGGGGCGGGACAAGGTCTGCGTCTACAACATCGACATGATGGAGGAGACGACCTCGATCCTCGCGCACGGGGCCAACGCGATGACCAAGCGCATCTTTGACGCGGAGCGCCGCGTGGAACGGATCGCCGCGCCGAAGGACGTGCCGACGTATACCGAAAAGCTGCCCGTTCTCGACGCCCAAAAGCGCAGACTGTTTTCGGAGGACGCCCCGTCGCACGCCGAAAACGCACCGCAAGCGAATCCGTGAGAAACAATCGGTAGCGAAATCAGCAGGAGGGATACGTATGATTCAGGTAGCACTCTACGATGCAAAACCCTATGACAAACCGTCTTTCGAGCGGTACGGCGGTTTGCATAACGTGCAGTTTCGGTTTCTGGAAACGAAGCTGAACGAGGACACGGTGGCGCTGGCGAAGGATTGCGACGCCGTTTGCGTGTTTGTGAATGATACCGTGAACGCGGCGGTCATCGATAAGCTCTATGCATTCGGCGTGAAGCTGATCGCGCTGCGGTCGGCCGGGTACAACAACGTGGACGTGGAAGCCGCGTTCGGGAAGATCCATGTGGTGCATGTTCCCGCCTATTCGCCGTATGCCGTGGCCGAACATGCCATGGCGCTGCTTTTGACCTCGGTGCGCCGGATCCACAAGGCCTACAATCGCACGAGGGAGTTTAATTTTTCCCTGAACGGCCTGACGGGCTTTGACCTGCACGGCAAGACCGTAGGCGTCGTGGGGACCGGCAGGATCGGCCGTATCTTCATCGATATCTGCCGGGGATTCGGCATGAAAGTGCTCGCCTACGACCGCTTCCCGGCCAAGGACAGCGGCATCGAATACGTCCCGCTGGACGAAATTTTTGAAAACAGCGACATCATTTCGCTGCATTGCCCCCTAACCGGGGAAACCCGGCATATGATCGACGCCGCCGCCATCGAAAAGATGAAAAAGGGCGTGGTGATCGTCAATACGTCCCGCGGCGGGCTGATCGATGCGGAAGCGCTGCTGGAAGGTATCAAGGCGCGAAAGATCGGCGCGGCATGTCTGGACGTGTATGAGGAGGAAGCGGACGTCTTTTTTGAGGACCGTTCCGGCCACATCCTGAACGACGATCTGCTGTCGCGGCTGATCTCCATGCCGAATGTCATCGTCACTTCGCATCAGGCCTTTTTGACGGAGGAGGCGTTGAACAATATCGCCGAGACGACGGTGAACAATATCCTGTCCTATTTCAACAACGACGGTATCTGCGACAATGAGCTGTGCTACCGCTGCGGGAATATCGAACGGTGCAGGAGAGAAAGAAAAGAACGGTGCTTTTAAGAAAAGCGTTTCACAGGCGAACGCCGAGCGGGCGCGGACGATCCCGCGCGGGGCGGGGCGCATAAGAATCGCGTAAAAAGAGACGACGGAACAACGGAAACGGCTGCGAACACTTGACAAAAGCGTTTTGCAGCCGTTATACTTTTCGGAAAGATGCACGATAGGAGCAAGCCATGAAGCAGTATTCCGCGGAGGACATTCTCCGCATCGTCAACGAAGAAGACGTTGAATTCATCCGCCTGCAGTTCACCGATATTTTCGGGCAGCTGAAGAACGTCGCGGTCACGCGGTCGCAGATTGAGAAGGTGCTGAACAACGAGAGCATGATCGACGGCAGCTCGATCGAGGGGTTCACGCGCATCCACGAGTCGGATCAGTACCTTCGGCCCGATCTCGACACGTTTGCGATCCTGCCGTGGCAGCCCGCGACGCGCAAGACGGCGCGGCTGATCTGCGACGTGTACAACCCGGACGGCACGCCGTTCGTCGGCGATCCGCGCGGCGCATTAAAGCGCGTTCTGGCGCGCGCCGAGGCGATGGGATACCAGTTCAACGTCGGCCCGGAGATGGAGTTTTTCCTCTTTGAGACGGACGAAAAGGGGCTGCCGACGTCGCGCACGGCGGACGCGGCGGGGTACTTCGACATGGCGCCGATCGATCACGGCGGCAACGTGCGGCGGGAAATCTGCCTGATGCTTGAGGAAATGGGGTTCGAGATCGAAGCGAGCCATCACGAGGTCGCCGAAGGGCAGCACGAGATCGATTTCAGGTATGCCGACGCGCTGACCGCGGCGGACAACATCACGACGTTCCGCATGGCGGTCAAGACGATCGCGCAGTCGCACGGTCTGCACGCGACGTTCATGCCGAAGCCCGTGTACGGGATCAACGGCTCGGGTATGCACACGAACATGTCGCTGTTCAAGGACGGGAAGAACATTTTCTTCGATCCGAACGGCCCTAAGCAGCTTTCCAAGGAAGCGTACAGCTTTATCGCGGGCATCCTGGCGCATGTGCGCGGGATGGCGGCAATCACGAACCCGCTCGTCAATTCGTACAAGCGGCTCGTGCCGGGGTATGAAGCGCCATGCTACCTCGCGTGGAGCGCGTCGAACCGGTCGGCGCTGATCCGGATCCCGGCGGCCCGCGGCAGCGCGACGCGCGTGGAGCTGCGCTGTCCCGACCCGGCCTGCAATCCGTACCTCGCGATTGCGGCGTGCCTTGCCGCGGGACTCGACGGCATCGAAAAGAACCTGACGCCGCCGGCGGAGATTACGGAAAACATTTTCGCGATGAGCGAGGAGGAGCGCAAGGCGCACGGGATCGACAGCCTGCCCGGCAACCTGCTGGAAGCCGTCGAGTGCCTCGAGCGCGACCCGGTGATCGTGCATACGCTCGGCGAGCACATCTATCACCATTACGTCGCCGGCAAAAAGCGCGAGTGGGAGGAGTACCGCACCCGCGTCACCGACTGGGAACTCAAAAAATACATGGTCGTGTATTGACCGTAACGCAAAACGAACCGCCCTCAAGGGGGCGGTTCGCGCGGTTTTTGGGCTTACAGCGCGGCGCGGATGCGGGCAAGCAGCTCGTCGTACCGTTCGCAGGCGGGCAGCTGCGGGTAGTCCGCTTTGATCTTCTCGGTCGTGCGGAACAGGATACCGGCCTTGCTCGCGAGAATCATGCCGAGGTCGTTGTAGCTGTCGCCGACGGCGATCGTCTCGAATCCGACCGACTGCAGCGCGCGCACGGTGGAGAGCTTCGAGTTCTGCACGCGCATCCGAAAGCCCGTGATTTCACCGCTTTCGGCGACATCGAGCGAGTTGCAGAAGATCGTCGGGTAGCCGAGCTTTTGCATCAGCGGCGCGGCGAACTGCTCGAACGTGTCGCTGAGGATGATCGTCTGCGTTTCGGCGCGCAGCGCGTCCAGGAACTCCTTCGCGCCGGGCAGCGGGTCGATCTTTGCGATGACGGCCTGAATCTCTTTGAGCCCGAGCCCGTGCTCCTTCAGAATCCCGATGCGCCAGCGCATCAGCTTGTCGTAATCCGGCTCGTCGCGCGTGGTGCGCTTCAGCTCCGGGATGCCGCTGACGCGGGAAAACTCGATCCAGATTTCCGGCGTGATGACGCCTTCCATATCCAAACAGACAAGATTCATCTTACCACTCCTTTTCGGTCGCTTTGCCGAGCACATAGGACAGCATTTCGTCCCGGTCGATCACGTCCCTGTGGCGCACCGGACGCTCCCGCAGCGAAGCGAGGTTCTTCGGGATCGGCACGCCGGTCGCGTCGTGCACGGCTTCCATGACGGCAAACTCGTCGCCGTCGGCCCTGGCGCCGATCGCGCTCAGCACGGCGGCGGGGAACTTATACGGCGAAGCGGTCGAGAGAATGACGACCGGCGCGTGGTCGGGGTTCTGCGCTTTGTAGTCCTGCGCGACGGCCCACGCGACGGCCGTATGCGTATCGCAAAGGTAGCCATAGTCGCGATAGACCTTGCCGATCGCTTCCTTCGTACCCGCGTCGTCGGTGCAGCCCGCCCAAAACTCGGCGTCCAGCTTTGCTTTCAGCGCGGCGGGGACTTCGTAAGCGCCCGCGGCCTTCAGCTGCCCCATCAGCGAGGCGACCAGCTCTGCGTCCTCGGAAAGCAGGAACAGCAGCCGTTCGAGGTTGCTCGAAACGAGAATGTCCATCGAGGGCGAAACGGTCTTGAAAAACGGCCGGTTGCGGTCGTACCGCCCGGTGCGGAGGAAATCGGTTAAAATGTTGTTCGCGTTCGACGCGCAGACGAGCTTGCCGACCGGCAGGCCGAGCCGCTTTGCAAAGTACCCGGCCAGAATGTCGCCGAAATTGCCCGTCGGCACAACGAAGTCGACCGGATCGCCGACGGCGATGCGCTTCGCGTTGACAAGGTCGGCATAGGCGCGGAAGTAGTACACGACCTGCGGGGCGAGCCGTCCGATGTTGATCGAGTTCGCGCTCGAAAGCCGGACGCCCTTTCCGTCGAGCAGACCGTTTTCGGTCACGGCGGAGAAGATGTTCTTGACGCCGGTCTGCGCGTCGTCGAAGTTGCCGCGCACCGCGCAGACGCAAACGTTCCGTCCGGCCTGCGTCGTCATCTGCGCCTGCTGGACGGCGCTCACGCCGCCGTGCGGGTAGAACACGATAATGCGCGTGCCGGGCACGTCGCAGAAGCCCTCCAGCGCCGCTTTGCCGGTGTCGCCGCTCGTTGCGGTCAGGATCAGAATCTCGTCCGAAACGCCGCACTTTTCGCGCGCGGCGGTCATCAGCTGCGGCAGCATCGACAGCGCGACGTCCTTGAACGCGCTCGTCGGCCCGCGAAACAGCTCGAGGATCGCATCTTCGCCGACGGGAACGGTCGGCGTCAGCGCGTCGGTTTCAAACTTGCCCGCATAGGCGCGCTGCACGAGCGCGGCCATCTCGTCATGCGAAAACGACGGCAGCAGCACGGAGAGAATTTCCGTCGCCATGCCGAAGGTATCAAGCGTAAGAACCGATTTCCAGTCGAGCCGGATCTCGGAAAAATCATGCATGCTGTACAGGCCGCCGTCCGGCGCAAGCCCGTCAAGGATCGCCTGCGCGGCGTCCGCCCGCACGGAATCGCTGCGCGTGCTCTGGTAAACCATAGTGCCTCCGAAGCGTTCGGGAAGAATTCCGAACGAAATTTTTTCTTGTATGTTGGTGTCCTATATGATATACTGTTTTCGCACGAAAGTCAAGTGTTTTTCCACGACGGACAAACCGGGCTTTCGGGCAGGATTTTCTCGGGTACGGGCCGCAAAAGCGGCGGAAAGAGGGAAACGGAATGCATATCGGGCTGTTGGGTTTCGGCACGGTCGGATCCCATTTTTATCGGATGGCGGAGGAGCATCCGTCGCTCAAGGTGACGGCGCTTTTATCGCGCCGCCCGCGCGAAGGGCTTTCGTGCCGCGTCACGGACGACTGCGATTCGATTCTGCAGGACCCTGCGATCGACACCGTCGTGGAGCTGATCGGCGGCATCCATCCGGCATATGAATATATCAGTGCGGCGCTGAAGGCCGGGAAGCACGTCGTGACCGCGAACAAGGCGGTCATGGGCGCGTATTATCGCGAGCTGACCGGGCTGGCCCAGAAGCACGGCGTCTCATTACGCTGCACGGCGGCGGCGGGCGGCGGCATCCCGTGGCTCAGCTCGCTGGCGCGCGCGGAGGCCATGGATCGCATCAACGCGGTCGAAGGCATCCTGAACGGCACGACGAACTACATGCTGTCCGAGATGACCGCGCGTGCCGCGGACTACGACGACGTGCTGAAGGAAGCGCAAAAGCTCGGCTATGCTGAAGCGGACCCGACGGACGACGTGGAGGGATTCGACGCGCGGCGCAAGCTCGTGCTGTCCGCAAACCTCGCGTTCAACGTTTCGGTGCGCGAAACCGAGATTCCGTGCGTCGGCATCTCGTCGGTCACGGCGACGGACATTGCCTGGGCGCGCGAGCGCGGCCTCGTCTGGAAGCTGACGGCGCGCGCCGAGCGGAACGAAGCGGGCGTCGCGGCGTTCGTCTGCCCCACGCTGTTCCCCTCGCACACGACCGAAGCGCATACGAACGGCAGCTTCAACCTCGTCTCGCTGTATGCCGAGCGCATCGGAAAGCAGAGCTTTTTCGGAGCGGGCGCGGGCGGCTGGGCGACCGCGTCGAACGTCATCGCGGACTGCCTTTTGATCGAAGCGGGCGCGACGCCGTTCTATACCGACGCAAAGCCGGTCGCGGCGCACATCAACAACACCGGAAAGGCGGGCGCGTGGCTGTTCCGCAGCTTCGGGCAGTACACGATCCGGCAATGCTCGGCAGCGGAAGCGTTTGAAGCGTTTTTCGCGCTGAAAACCGTGGAACAGAACGCGATCCTCGCGTATTTGCCGTACGGCACCATCTGATTATTATCGCAAAGGAGAACCATATATGAAGGAAGTAAAAGTCGGCATTCTCGGCGCAACCGGCGCCGTCGGCCAGGAAATGATGAAAATTTTGGCGGAGCGCAAGTTCCCGGTTTCGGAGCTTCGTCCGATCGCGTCGGGCAGAAGCGCGGGCAAAAAGCTCTCGTTCTGCGGCAGGGAATGCACGATCGTCGAAGCGACCGACGATGCGTTTGAGGGATTGGATATCGTTCTCGGCGCGGCGGAAAACGACATCGCCGAGCGGTTTGCCCCGGCCATCAAGAAGTCGGGCGCGGTATTCGTCGATAATTCCTCGGCGTTCCGGCTCGACCCGTCCGTTCCGCTCGTGATCCCGGAGATCAACCCGGAGGACGTGAAATGGCACAACGGCATCATTTCGAACCCGAACTGCACGACGATCGTTACGCTCGTCGCGATCAACGCGCTGGCCAAGGAGAGCCCGATCGAAACGATCATCGCGTCTTCGTACCAGGCGACCAGCGGCGCGGGCGCGGCAGGGCCGAAGGAACTCATGGCGGAGGTCGATGCGCTCCAGAAGGGCGAACCGATTCAGCCGAAGGTGTTCCAGTATCAGATTGCGTACAACGTGATCCCGCAGATCGGCGGCGAAGCGTTCATGGGCTATACGTCCGAGGAAATGAAGATGCAGAACGAGGGCCGGAAGATCCTGCATCTGCCGGACCTGAAGGTCAGCTGCACCTGCGTGCGCGTGCCGGTCGTGCGGAGCCACAGCGTTTCCGTCGTGCTGCGGACGAAGGAAAAGATTTCGGTCGAGCGCGCGCGGGAACTGATCGCGGCGGCGCCGGGCTGCAGGCTCGTGGACGATCTGAAGAACAAGGTCTACCCGATGCCGCTCGATACGTCGGATCAGGATCTCGTCTTTGTCGGCCGCATCCGCGACGATCTGACTGACGAGCGCGGCCTGAACCTCTGGTGCTGCGGCGACCAGGTGCGCAAGGGCGCGGCGACGAACGCCGTCCAGATTGCAGAGCTGCTGCTCTGATCCCGAACAGCGAAAAGTGCGCGAAGGAGGAAAGGTTGTATGGAAACGAGAACCAAGTATTACCTTGTGGCGGCGGAAGTGCTGCCGGATATTTTCCTGAAGGTCGCGGAAGCCAACCGCCTGCTGCGGGCGGGCGAAGTCTCCACGGCGGGCGAAGCGGCGCGTTCGGTCGGCATCAGCCGCAGCGCGTTCTATAAGTATCGCGACGCGGTACAGCCGTTTACCGATCTCAAGACCGAGCGCATCGTCACGTTCTATGCGCTGCTGAAAAACCGCTCCGGCGTGCTGTCGAACCTCTTGAAAGTGTTCGCCGCTTCCGGCGCGAACATCCTGACGATCAACCAGAGCATCCCGACCGACGGCTGCGCCGCCGTCACGGTCGCCGCCGAAACGTCCGGTATGCCGGAACCGCTCGAAGCGCTGCTGACTGCCGCCGCCGCGCTCGACGGCGTCGTCCGGTTCGAGATTCTCGCGGGCTGACAGAATCCCAAAAGCAAAGAGGATGTGCAGAAACGAAATCTGTACATCCTCTTTTTCATGCCGAAGGCAATTCACGACTGCGCAGCGGTCAATTCACGTCCGCAGGACAATTCGTGGAGCGAAGCGAGAATTCACTTTTTTACAACAGCACCCGGAAGCTCATGCCGGTCGTGTGTTCGCCGGTCGGCGGGTCGCGGCGCAGGACGGCTTCGGTCAGGCGCTGCGCTTCTTCGCGCGATTCCGTGGTGCAGTAAACGGTATAGAAATCGAGCTCTGGCAGCCGCTTGTCCGCCGCGTAATACGGGACGCTGTTCAGCATCGTCGTGTACTGCCTGGCGTGACAGACCAGCGGGAAACTGCGTCCGGTGCGGTCGGTGACCGTCGGCGCGCCGCTGCACGCGCCGCAGCCCTTTTCACTGCGCGCGGGGCAGGAACGGAACTGCATCAGCGGCAGCCGTCCGGCCACGATGCAGCCGAGCGGGATATGGCTGCTTAGGTCGCGCATTTTCGCAAACGGCAGTTCGAACGAGACGGTCAGATCCACAAGCCCCAGTTCGGCATAGGCGGCGGCCGCGAGCCGGTTCGCCACGTTCAGCCCGTACCCGCCGTGCACGCGCATTCCGGCCTCTTTGGCGAGCCGGATCGTTCCGATGTTGCCGGCGACCGCGTCGCGCACGCCCTGTTCGGACAGCGTCCGCAGCGTTTCAACGAGCTTGGGTTCCTCACCCGGCCAGCAAAGCGCCGGCAGCTCACACCAGACGGTTTCGCCGATCCTGTCCGGATGGCGCAGCAGCTCGTCCGCCGGCAGTGAACAGGCAAAGATACGCGCATCGGAAAACTGCTGCTTTGCGGTTGCGAACCGGACGAACAGCTTCGGCGCTTTCGCGTGCCGCCCGCCGCTTGCCGGCGGAACGGCGACCGGCGTGACGGCGCGTTCGGGCGGCGCTTCCCGCAGCGCCAGCAGCCGATCGAGCGAGGTGCGGCGCAGCGCGTTCAGCGCGGAGGCGGGGAGCATGGTTCCGGGCGCGATCGAGGCATGAAACGATTGCAGCACAAACGGCGTTCCGCCCGTTTTGGCGACGCCTGCGCGCAGCGATTCTTCGGTGGCGGGCGCGGTTTTCGCGCGCAGGGCCGGTTCGCCCTCGACCGAAACGGTGTGCGTTCCGTCCGAAACGGTCAGAACGGTCGGCGCGGTTTCGGACAGCGACAGCGTCGCGTCAATCGGAACCGACGCGCGTTCTTTGCGATACAGCTCCCGGAACGAAGCCAGCACGTCCTTCGACCGGTCCGCGTCCTCGCGCGTGCGCGTGCCGAACATGCGGCGGTCGCGCTTGCCGGTATAATAGCCGTCGGTGAACCCGCTGCGGGAAAAGACCGCCGCGAGCGAGTCGGTTTCGTACGGCGCGCCGTCCCGCGCTAGACAGGCGGCGTTCGTCGCCGCCGCGACGTATTCGGGCCGCTTCAGCCGCCCCTCAATCTTGCACGACGCAACGCCGATTTCGGCAAGCTCCCGGAAGTAGGAGAGGTGGCTCATGTCCTTCAGTGAGAGACAGTCGCGGTTGTTGCCGCACGAAAAAGGCAGACGGCACGGCTGTGCGCAGGTTCCGCGGTTGCCGCTGCGCTCGCCGAGACTCGCGGAAAGAAAGCACATGCCGGAAACGCTCATGCAGAGCGCGCCGTGCAAAAACACTTCGAGTTCCACGTCGGTCTGCTCCCGGATCGCGCGGATTTCCCGGCCGGTCAGCTCGCGCGCAAGCACAACGCGCGAAAAGCCCATCTTTGCCAGCGCGTTCGCCCCGGCGGCGTTGTGGACGGCCATCTGCGTCGAAGCGTGCCGTTCGAGCGACGGGCAGATCTCCTTTGCAAGCCGTGCGACGGCGAGGTCCTGAATGATGATTCCGTCCGCGCCGCTTTTTGCGATCGCACAGAGTGAATCGGCGGCGGACTGCAGCTCCTCGTCCCGCAAAAGCGTGTTGACGGTCACGTACACGCGGACGTTTCGCGCGTGACAGTACCGCACGGCGCGATCGAGCGCTTCGCCTTCGAACCGGCCCGCGCCGCGGCGCGCGTTGCATTCGCCCGCGCCGAAATAGACCGCGTCCGCACCGCTGCGCACGGCGGCGATCAATGCGTCCTCGGAACCGACCGGGGCCAGGATTTCGGGCTTTTGCCGCATGGCTTCCCCTCCAAAGCAGGATTTCCTGTTCCGCATTATACCGGATTCCGCCCCCGATTGCAACGGCAAAACGACCGCTTTTTCCGAAAACAGGGGAACTCTGCTGTTTTCTGCCGCTTTCTGCTTCGAAATTTCGTTTTTTTACAAATTGGCACTTGACAGACGCGGGCGTTTTGCCTATAATAATCAAGCACGCCAAAGTAGCTCAGTCGGTAGAGCGACGCACTCGTAATGCGTAGGTCAGGGGTCCGAGTCCCCTCTTTGGCTCCATTCGAGGCGTAGCGCAGTTTGGTAGCGCGTTTGGTTCGGGACCAAAAGGCCGCTGGTTCAAATCCAGTCGCCTCGACCAGAAAACCCACGCGAAAGCGTGGGTTTTCATCTTTATTCGCCTCCGGCGAGTGATATTGCCGTGCGGTTCTATTCGGCCTGAATGGTTTGTACGGCGGATTGCAGGCAATCCGATTGAAAACATTTGTCGCTTTCGCGGGTATGGGAACGACACAAGGGGGAAGGTATGGAAATTTCCGGGGCGGCTGCATGGCTCAATACGGTCTTTGCGGCATTCGATCAGTGGGCGGCGGTCTGGGTACACAATCTGTATGTGATCGGCGGCGGCTTTTTTACGCCGTTCTTTGAAACGATTTCGTGGCTGGCGCACGACGGCATTCCGCTGATCGTGATTTCCGTTGTGCTGATGCTCTTTCCGAAAACGCGCAAGTACGGCACGGCGATGCTGCTCGGGATCGGCATCGGCGCGCTCGTGACCAACCTCTGCCTGAAGGTGCTGATCGCGCGCCCGCGCCCGTATTCGGACGAAACGGCGCAGTTTTTCAAGACCGACCTCTATCAGACGCTTTGGAACAAGGTCGGCCGTAACATGGAGAGCGATAAGAGCTTCCCGTCCGGGCATACGACCGCGGCGTTCGGCGCGATGAGCGCGCTGTTCTTTATGGGCAACAAAAAGGTCAGCTGGCTCGCGTTCCTGTTTGCCGGACTGATGGCGATCGCGCGCATCTACCTCGTCGTGCATTTCGCGTCCGACGTGCTCGCCGGCATCCTCGTCGGATTCCCGAGCGGCCTGCTCGCCGCCTTTATCGCGAAAAAACTGCCGCAGGTCTATTACGATTTCGACTTCGGCATTTCCAAACGCAAGAAAACAGCATAAAAACGTATGATATTCGGAACCGGGGGCAAACGCTCCCGGTTCTTTTCATATCCGTTAGCTGCGGCGCATACAGTAGGACAAGACGGAGGACGAGCATGGAACGATGGAAAACGGATTTGCTGCCGCTGCTGCCGGAACCGGTGCGGGCGGTGTTGACGGAATTGACTGACGACGATCCGCTGCTGGAGATCCGGCTGCGCGCGGGGCGGCCGATGGAGCTCGTTTCGGAGCGGCGGGACCGGCTTGTGTACGCGCCGGGCGGACGGCCGATGCTGCCGGAAGCGTCGTTTGAAACGCTGCTGACCGCGCTGTGCGAGCGCAGCGTTTACGCGTGGGAACGCGAGCTTTCCAACGGGTTTCTGACCGTGCGCGGCGGCTATCGCGTCGGCGTTGCGGGCCGGGCGATCCGTTCGGAGGAGGGGACGCTGCGCTATACGGCGGTGAACGGCTTCTGCATCCGCATTGTGCGCGAGCGGATCGGCGCGGCGCGGGAATTGCTGCCGTTCGTGACCGAACACGGCGTTCTTTGCCCGACGCTTCTGATCTCGCCGCCGAACTGCGGCAAAACGACGCTGCTGCGCGATCTGATCCGGATCGTTTCGGACGGGGCGGAGGGCGTTCGCCCGCATCGCGTCTGCGCGGCCGACGAGCGGTTTGAACTGTGCGGCGGCGCGAACGGTGCGACGGCGTTCGACCTCGGGATGCGGACGGACGTCGTTTCGGGGATTTCCAAGCCCGCCGCGCTGCTGCGGATGCTGGCCGCGCTGTCGCCGCAGGTATTGGCAACCGACGAGCTGCACACGGAAGCGGACGCGGCGGCGATCGACCGGGCAAGCGGCTGCGGCGTCATCGTACTTGCGACGGCGCACGCCGGAAGTCTTTCGGACCTACGGCGGCGGAAATCGCTGCGGCGGCTGCTCGAAGCCGGCACGTTTTCGCGGATCGTCCGGATCGGCGCAAGGCCGGTCGGCAGCGTCGCGTGGGTTTCGGACGCGGACGGCGCGGTCCTGTATCGAAGGGAGGAATAGCATGAAACTGCTCGGCATCGCGCTGTTGTTTGTGCTGTGCGTCGCGGCGGGCTTCGGCAAGGCGGCGCGGATCGAGGCGCGCGAACGTGCGCTGCGGTCGGTGTATCGCGATATCGAAGCGCTGCTGCTGCAGATTCGGACGCGTCGTCTGCCGCTTGACAGGGCGGCGGAGCTGCTGCCGGACGGGATCGTGAAACGGCGCGTCACCGGCGAAAAGCCGCAGAAGGGCGATCCGCTGACCGAGACCGAAACGGAGCGGCTCGACCGGTTTCTGTCGCTGCTGCAGCGCGCCGCGGCGGACGAGATTGCGGCGGCGGGGGAGGGATACCGCTCGGAACTCGCGCTTGCGATCGAGGAGGCGCAGCGGCAGACGCAGAACACGCGGCTGTTTCGCTCGGTCGGCGCGCTCTCGGGCGCGGTGCTGGCGGTTCTGCTGTGGTAAACGCGCGGTATGGGGATCGAGATGCTGTTCAAGGTGGCCGGCGTCGGGCTCCTTGCCGCCGTGATCGTACAGCTTTTGAAGCAGAACGGGCGCGAGGAGGTCGCGACGGTGGCGGCGATCGTCGGGCTTCTGATCGCGACGGCGCTGATGATTTCGATGCTGTCCGACCTGCTCGAAACGATCCGCGGGATGTTTTCGCTGTGACGACCGAAAAACTGCTCCTGATCGCGCTGATCGGGACGAGCGTCTGCCTGCTGCTGCGCGCGGTCAGGCCGGAGTACGCGTTCTTTGCGGCGGTCGCCACGGGCTGTCTGCTGCTGATGCCGATCCTCTCGGAAGCGCTCGGCGTGACGGAAACGATCCGCGCGCTCGGGGAACGGTTCGGGGTTTCGGACGCGTACGCCGCCGTACTGCTCAAGATGATCGCAATCACGTACCTGACGTCGTTCGGCGCGAGCCTTTGCCGGGACCAGGGACTTTCCGCGCTGGCCGGGAAGCTCGAATTCGGCGGACGGATCGCCGTCGTCGCCTGCGCGCTGCCGTCGCTCGTGACGCTGCTCGAAACGGGCGTCGCGCTGCTGGAGGGCGGGTTTTCGTGAAACGCGCGGTTCGGATTTTGCTCGTCGTCGTGCTGCTGCCGCTGTGCGCCGTCGCGTCGGCGGAAACGACCGAGCCGGAGAACCCGGAAACCGGGACGGTGCTCCGGCAGATCCTGAACCGGCTCGACCTTGCTTCGTGGGATCGCTGGTTCCTCGCCGAGAACCCCGGCGTTGACTTCGTGCCGTCGGACTTTCTGCTGACGGCGGCGCTGTCCGGAACGGTCGAAACGGAATCGGTTTGGGAGGCCGCCCCGGCGCTGCTCTTGGCGTCGGCAAAGCAGGCGCTCGGCGACCTGCTCGTGTTTATCGGGTTCGGCGTGCTGTGCGCGGTGCTGACGGCCGTTCGCTCCGACGGGGGCGGCGCCGTTTCGGATGCGGTTTTGCGGCTGCTCGGCGGCGGACTCGTGCTGACGCGCTGCGTGCTGCTCTTAAAGAACGCGGCGGACATCATGCGCGCGATCCGGGCCGCGACCGAAGCGCTGCTGCCGGTCCTGCTGACGCTGTTCACGGCGTTCGGACTTTCGGCGGGGGCGGGCCTCGGCAGCGGAATGACCTTGCTGACGGACGGCATGATCCGGCTTGCGACCGACGTGCTGTTTCCGCTCGCGCTCGTCGGCGGCGTGCTGACAGCGCTCGACGCGTTCGGCTCGGATCGCCTTGCGCCGATCGGCTCGTTCTGCCACCGCGCCGCCCGCTGGACGCTGCGGATCGCGTCGGCGCTGTATCTATCGGTCACGGCGGTGCGCGCGGCGGTCGCTGCAAGGGCGGATACGCTGCTGCTGCGCTCGGCCCGGATTGCCGCAGGGGCGCTGCCGAACGTCGGACGGCTGACGTCCGATGCGGTTGAACTGTTCGCCCAGTGCTTCGGAACGGTGCGGTCGCTGCTCGGCGTAACGGCGTCTTTGGCGCTCGCGCTGGCGCTGCTGCGGCCGATTCTCGGCATGGTTGCCGAGCTGCTGGCGCTGCGGCTTGCGGCGGCGATCGTCGCGCCGCTCGGACAGGGCGCGTACGCGCGGGTGCTGGACAGCGCGTCCGGCATGCTCGGGATCGCCGTCTCCGCGCTTGCGGTGACGGTGACGATGGCAATCACGGTATTGGTACTGACAATGGGGGTGTTTACCGGATGATCGAACGGTTGCTGCCGCTTGCGCGCTGCCTGATCGGGCTCAGCGCCGCGGCGTCGCTTGCGGAAGCGCTGCTGCCGAAGGACGGAATCGCCAAAGCGGCGCGGGTCGGGATCGGGATCGCGTATCTCGGTTCGTTTGTTTCGCAGATCGTCGGCATGTTTGCAAACGCGGGAGGATAGGATGCAGCAGGAAACCGCACGTCGATCGCCGCCGGACTGGCGATCGTTTCTCCGGTCGCACAAGCGGCTGCGCTATCTCGGCTACGGCCTGGTCGCCGGGCTTGCCGTGCTGCTGTACTTTGCCGGAACGGATCGGCTGTCCTGCGCGCGGGCGTCGCCTCAGCCCGAACCGACCGCCGCGCCGGCTGCGCGCGACCGGCTGGAGCAGCGATTGATCGAGGTGCTGTCCCAGATCCGCGGCGCGGGACGGGTGGACGTTCTGGTGACCTATGAAACGTCGGGGGAGATCGTGACGGCGGTTTCGAGCCGGACGGATGAGGAGATCCGCGACGCGATCACCGGAACGGACAGCTCGACGCAGCGCAGCGCGAGCACCGTGACCGAGCCGGCGACCGTGAAGAACGAAGCCGGCCAGTCGCCGATCATTTTGTCCGAGAAGGAGCCGGTCGTGCGCGGCGTGATCGTCGTGGCTGAAGGCGCGGCGATGATCTCCGTCCGAAAGGACCTGCAGAACGCGGTGCGCGCCGTAACGGGCGTTTCGCTTTCCCAAATCGAAGTGTTTGAAATGACTTCGGACACATATACTGTACCAACAGACTGAGGAGGATCACAGCATGAAAAAACAAGTACCGGAATCCATCAAAAAGTATCTGAACAAACGCGTTTTTACGGTGGCGGGCATCACGCTGCTGCTCGCGGCGGCGGTCGTGACGAATGTGATCGTCAACAACCGGACAAACGGCGGACAGACCAAGGCGGCGACGGCGTCCGCAAGCACGGTGAAGGACGTTTCGACGGTGTCTGCGCGGAGCAACGCCGGATTCTTCGCGTCGTACCGCGAGGAGCGCGACAACGTCCGCACGCAGGAGCTGGCGTATCTGGACGCGATCGTATCGCAGGGCGCGGACGAAGCGACGCTGAGCGAAGCGCAGAAGCAGAAGCTCGACCTGATCAACTGCATGGAACTCGAACTGACGATGGAAAACCTGATCCGCGGCAAGGGATTCGACGAGGTGATCGTCTCGATGCACGCGGGCAGCGTGAACGTGATCGTCGGTGCGGACGCGCTGAACGATGAGCAGGTGGCGCAGATTCTCGACATCGTGCTGCGCGAAACCGACGAGACGGCGGCGAACGTGAAAATAAGTACGGCGATATAATCGCGGCAATAATATCAGCGGGGGAGGACAGGGCTGCCCGAAAAGGCGGCTCTGTCCTTTTTTCGACGGGCGGATGTATTTATTTCTTGCATCCATGCCGGGCGCATGGTATAATAACATGATTCAATGTGGGGAGGTGCGGTTTGCGCATTTTGGGAATCGACCCCGGCTATGCCATCATGGGCTACGGCGTCGTGGATAAGATCGGACAAACGATCACGCCGGTGGATTTCGGCGTCGTGGAAACGGACAAGTCCATGCCGTTCCCGGACCGGCTCGAACGGCTGTACCTCGGCACGCGGCAGCTTTGCGAGCTGTATCGGCCGGACATGGCCGCGTTCGAAGAACTGTTCTTCTACCACAATGTGACGACGGCGATTGCCGTCGGATCGGGCAGAGGCGTTGCGATTCTGGGCGTGCAGCAGCAGGGCGTGCCGATGTACGAGTTTACGCCGATGGAAATCAAGCAGTCGGTGTGCGGGAACGGGCATGCGGACAAAAAGCAGGTGCAGCAGATGATTCGCGTGCTGCTCGGACTGAAAACCGAGCCGAAGCCGGACGACGCCGCCGACGCGCTTGCCGTTGCGCTGTGTCTTGCGTTTCACGCGGGCCCGGCGCAGGAGGAATATCGGATTCGATAGGAGGGGCTATGTACGCATTCATTCGCGGAACGGTGGACGAGGTGGCGCCCGATCGCGCGGTGATCGACGCGAACGGCGTCGGCTATGAACTGTTCTGCAGCGCGATGACGCTGAAAACGCTGCGGCAGGGCGCCGCGGCGCGTTTGCTCACGCATCTGCATCTGGCGGACGGCGTGCAGGCTCTGTACGGATTCCGGGAGGAAGCCGAGCGCGAAATGTTCCGCAAGCTGATCGGCGTGACGCGGATCGGGCCGAAGCTGGCGATCTCCGTCCTGTCGGTCATGACGCCGTCGGACGTGCGGGCCGCCGTCGTAACGGACAACCCCGCGGCGTTCGACCGCGTGCCCGGCATGGGGCGCAAAACGGCGCAGCGCGTGATATTGGAGCTTGCCGGAACGGTGCGCGACGAAGCCGTATCGGCCAAAACGGCGACCGGGGCGCCGGTGGAGCAGGATATCCGCACGGAAGCGGTCGCCGCGCTGACCTCGCTCGGGTACGACGGGCTTTCCGCCTCGCGCGCGGTTGCCGCGGTCAAGGAAGCCGGCAGCGTGGAGGACCTGATCACCAAGGCGCTGCGCAGCATGGCAAAGGGGTAAGGTATGCAGGACGATCGGCTGATCACCTCGTCGCTCCGTGAGGAGGACGTGAAAAACGAATACAGTCTCCGTCCGCATTTTCTGTCCGAATACATCGGGCAGGACGCGGTGAAGGAGCACATGGAGATTTATATCGCGGCGGCGAAAACCCGCGGCGAATCACTCGATCACGCGCTGCTGTACGGCCCGCCGGGCCTCGGCAAAACGACGCTGGCGGGGATCATCGCCAATGAAATGGGCGTGTCGCTGCGTGTGACGAGCGGCCCCGCGATCACGCACGCGGGCGATCTTGCGGCGCTTTTAACGAACCTCTCGCCGGGCGACGTGCTGTTCATCGACGAGATTCACCGCCTGAACCCGAACGTTGAAGAAGTGCTGTACCCCGCGATGGAGGATTTCGCGCTCGATATCATCATCGGCAAGGGCCCCGGCGCGCGGAGCATCCGGCTGGATCTGCCGAAGTTCACGCTGGTCGGCGCGACGACGCGGCTCGGCATGCTGTCGTCGCCGCTTCGGGACCGGTTCGGGATCAAGGAGCAGCTGGAGCTGTATTCGCCGGAGCATCTGAAGGAAATCATCGTCCGCAGCGCGGACATTCTGAACATCCGGATTGATGAGGAAGGCGCGCTGGAGATCGCTTCCCGTTCGCGCGGAACGCCGCGGATCGCGAACCGGCTTTTGCGCCGCGTGCGCGACTATTCGCAGGTGCGGGGCGACGGTGTGATCGACCTTGCCATCGCGCAGGAAGCGCTCGGGATGCTGAAGATCGACGAGCTCGGGCTTGACGCGGTCGACCGCAAGATGCTCGTTGCGATGATTGAGATTTTCAAGGGCGGCCCGGTCGGGCTGGATACGATCGCCGCATACACGGGCGAGGACGCCGGCACGGTCGAGGACGTATACGAGCCGTATCTTCTGAAGCTCGGTTTTCTGGCGCGGACCTCGCGCGGGAGAATCGTTCTGCCGGACGCCTACCGACACCTCGAGTACCCGGTTCCGCAGGAGCCGGCGCAGGTGCAGCAGATGAAGTTGGAGGTTTAATATGTTTGGGAAGAAAGCCAGACGGATTCGGGAGCTGGAGGAGCAGGTCGCCGCTTTGAACGCGTCGCTGGAAACCGGAAAGCAGGAGAACGCCGCGCTGACCGAAAAGGTGCAGCGGTTTGAGGAGCGCGAGCGCTCGATCGTCCGGGCGCTGACGGAAGCGGCGGAGCGCGCGGAGGTCGTGGTTTCGGACGCGCAGCGGCAGGCGGGAGAAATCCTGGAGCAGTCGCAGGCGGATTCCGAAGCGGCGCAGCGCGAAGCGGAACGGATCGTGGACGACGCCTACGGCAGCGCGCACAAGATCGTGAAGGACGCGGAAAGCGAGAGCACCCGCCGCCTGGACGAAACGCAGGCGCAGATCGAGACGTACGTTTCGATCCTGACCGGATACGACAAGCTGATTCAGGACAATATCCGCATGGCCGAGGAGAACGCGCGCCGGTTCGCCGAAGTCGGGCAGCGGCTGCACGCCGCGATTCCGCAGATTTTGTCGGCCGACGGAAAGCTGATCGAAGCCCCGGCGGAGCCGGAAAAGGAAGAGCCGGAAGCGGAAAGCAAGGGCGAACGGCTTTGGACGGTTTCGGAGCTTTGCAAAATCGACGCGCCGGAAGCGTCCGTGGACGCGATCATCGACGGCGTGATCGCTTCGAATGCGGAATAACGCAATTACCATGTTCTGCACGGTAGCAGTACCGTTTTGGAAAACAGTATCAACAGAAAGGAAACAAAATCTATGGCAAAGAAAACGATTGAAGACATTCAGGTAGCAGGCAAGAAGGTTCTTGTACGCGTCGACTTTAACGTGCCGCTCACGGAGGACGGAAAGGTTGCCGACGATAAACGTATCGTTGCGGCGCTCCCGACGATCAAGTACCTGCTCGCGCACAACGCGAAGGTCATCCTTTGCTCGCATCTCGGCCGTCCGAAGGGACAGGTCAATCTGAAGTACACGCTGGCGCCGGTCGGCGAGAAGCTCGCGGAATTGCTGCCCGATACGCAGATCTGGTTTGCCGAAGATACGGTCGGCGAGAGCGCAAAGGCTGCGATCGCCGATATGAAGGAAGGCGAAATCGTCCTGCTCGAGAACACCCGCTTCCATAAGGAAGAGGAGAAGAACGATCCGGCGTTCGCAAAGGCGCTGGCGGACCTCGCGGACATCTTCGTGTCCGACGCGTTCGGCACCGTGCATCGCGCGCATGCTTCGACGGCGGGCGTTGCGGATTACATCCCGGCGGTTGCGGGCTATCTGATCGGCAAGGAGCTCGGCATCATGGGCGAAGCGCTGGAGAACCCGGTTCGTCCGTTCGTGGCGATTCTCGGCGGCGCAAAGGTCGCGGACAAGATCGGCGTCATCAAGAACCTGCTCACAAAGTGCGACAGCCTGATCATCGGCGGCGGCATGGCGTACACGTTCTTCAAGGCGAAGGGCTATGAAATCGGCAACTCGCTGCTGGATGCGGAGAGCATCGACCTCGCGAAGGAACTCATGGCGGAAGCCGAAGAGCGCTGCGTGAAGCTGCTGCTGCCGGTCGACACCGTTGTGGCGAAGGAATTCGCGGCGGATGCGGAGCACAAGACCGTTGCGTCGGACGAGATCCCGGCCGGCTGGCAGGGCCTCGACATCGGCGAAAAGACGATCGCACTGTTCCGGGAGACCATCCTCGCGGCAAAGACCGTCGTCTGGAACGGCCCGATGGGCGTGTTCGAGTTCCCGGCGTTTGCGGTCGGCACGAAGGCGATTGCCCAGGCGTGCGCCGATTGCGAAGGCACGACGATCGTCGGCGGCGGCGACAGCGCGTCCGCGGTCAAGAAGCTCGGCTTTGCCGATAAGATCACGCATATCTCCACCGGCGGCGGCGCGTCGCTCGAGTTCCTCGAGGGCAAGGTCCTGCCCGGCGTTGCGGTTCTGAACGACAAATAAGCGGAGGATGCATCCATGAGAAAACCGATCATTGCAGGCAACTGGAAGATGAACATGACGCCCGACGAGGCGAAGGAACTCGTTTCGGCGCTGATTCCCCTTGTGAAGGACGCCAAGTGCGAAGTCGTCGTCTGCCCGCCGTATGTGGATCTGTGCTGCGTCAAAAAGCTGATCGAAGGCACGAACATCAAGCTTGGCGCGCAGAACGTGCATTGGGCGGAAAAGGGCGCGTTCACCGGTGAAATCTCGGCGAAGATGCTGCTGGCCCGCGGCGTGGAATACGTCATCATCGGCCACAGCGAGCGGCGTCAGTATTTCGGTGAGACCGACGAAACCGTCAACAAGCGCGTCAAGGCGGCGCTGGCGGCGGGCCTCGTCCCGATCATCTGCGTCGGCGAATCGCTCGAGCAGCGCGAAGGCGGCGTGACGGACGAGATCGTTTCCGGTCAGATCGTCGCCGACCTCGACGGCCTCACCGAGGAGCAGGTGCAGTCGCTGGTCGTCGCGTATGAGCCGATCTGGGCGATCGGTACCGGCAAGACCGCAACGAAAGAGGATGCGAACGCGACCATCGCGGTCATCCGCAAGGCGATCGAGAACAAGTTCGGCAAGGCGACGGCGGACGCGGTGCGCATTCAGTACGGCGGCAGCATGAACCCGAAGAACGCTTCCGAACTGATGGCGATGCCGGAAATCGACGGCGGCCTGATCGGCGGCGCGAGTCTGAAGGCCGAGGATTTCTCCAAGGTCGTCAACTACTGAGAATGAGTGAATTCTCGCCTCGCTCCGTGAATTGTCCTGCGGACGTGAATTATGCCTTGCGGCATGTGAATTGACGGCAAAGCCGTCGTGAAGGCAGGATCTTTGGAGAGGAACCTTTTCTCACGACGACGCAGTTGTCAATTCACGCGCCTGCGCAATTCACGGCGAAAGCCAATTCACGCGATAACGTCGCAATTCATAAACCACAGAGGGTGTTCGAAAGGAACATCCTCTGTTTCATTTTGGGCTCAAGCGCATCGGCGGGACGGGGAAAACGCCGAATCTGGCCGATTTCGGGAAAATGTTGCCAAAAGTTTCCAAGTCGGGAAATTGTAATTTATGAACAAACTATTTACAGACGGGCTTTTTCGTGGTAAAATGAACCGACAAAATAGAGGTATTATGCGATGATTCTGGTCAGTGCCTGTCTTGCCGGTTTTCGCTGCCGGTACGACGCGAAGATTGCCGCAGACGAGGAGATTGCGGCGCTGGTGCGCGCGGGGGAAGCCCTTCCGGTTTGCCCCGAACAGCTCGGCGGACTGCCCTGTCCGCGGGTTCCCTGCGAACTGCAGGCGGACGGACGCGTGCTCGCGAAGGACGGCACGGATCGAACGGAAGCGTTTACCCTCGGCGCGGCGGAAACGGTTCGCCTTGCGCGGCTGTACGGCTGCGAGCGCGCATTGCTCAAGGCAAAAAGCCCGTCCTGCGGATGCGGCAGAATCTACGACGGATCGTTTACGGGAACGTTGGTTCCGGGCGACGGCGTGACCGCACGGATGCTGCGGGAATGCGGCTTTGCCGTGGAAGAAAGAGAATGACGGAGGAGACTATGGAAAACACCATTCTGGTCATTGATGACGACAGAAACATTTTGGCGATTATCGAGTTATATCTGAAGAAAGCCGGGTTTGCCGTTCAGACCTGCACCACCGGATACGAGGCGATGCAGGCGTTCCGCGCGACGCATCCCGCGCTGGTGCTGCTCGACGTCATGCTGCCCGGAAAGGATGGTTGGACGATTCTGCACGAGATTCGCGCCGAAAGCAGTACGCCGGTCATTATGCTGACCGCGCGCGGCGATACGGGCGAGCGCGTTCGCGGGCTGGAGCTCGGCGCGGACGACTATATCGCAAAGCCGTTCGATTCCAACGAGCTCGTTGCGCGGATCAAGGCCGTGCTGCGCCGCATGTCGACGACGGAAGAAGTCAACAAGGCCGTCGAGCTGCCGGGCCTCTATATTTCGCTGGAGAACTATTCGGTCCTGATCGACGGCGAGACCGTGGAGATGCCGCCGAAGGAAATCGAGCTGTTGTACTTCCTCGCGTCGCACAGCGGCAAGGTCTTTACCCGCGAGCAGCTTTTGGAGCAGGTCTGGGGATTCGATTTCTTCGGTGATTCGAGAACCGTGGACGTGCACGTCAAGCGCATCCGCGAAAAGCTCGGCGAGCGCGAAGAATGGCAGCTCAAGACCGTTTGGGGCGTCGGCTATAAGTTCGAGATCAAGCAGTAAGCCGCCATGCGAAAGCTGCGTTTCCGAACCGTCTTTTCGCGCATGCTGCTCCTGCAGAGCATCGCGGCGTTTGCGGTGATTCTGCTGATCGGCGGTACGCTGCTCACGGTGGTTCGCGTTCAAAACATACAGGCCGTGCAGGCCATGCTGTATACGAAGTCGCAGGCGATCGACGATGCGCTCGAAGCCGGCGCGCCGTTTGAGGAAACGGCCGGCGCGATCGCGGAGGACGGGGGATATCTGATCGAACGGATCAGAACGAAGGGGTCCGTTCGTTCCTGCTATTCCGATCCCAAGTGGGAGCCGTACGCCGCGTATTCGCTCGAGAACACGGCGTACAGCCGCGTTGCGTCCGGCGCTTCCGCGATGGGCGATTTTTGCCGCGGCTATTTCGACAAAGCGGACATGCCGATCCTGACGCTGTGCCGGTCGATTGCCGCCGGCGAAGAAACGGCGCTGCTTCTGATCCATACCGACCTCAGCGATCTGAACCGGCAGACGCGGGAAATGATGCTGTGGCTCGTTTCGATGTCGCTGCTGTCGTTCCTCGGCGCGGTGCTGCTCTCCTATTACAACACCCATCGTCTGATCGATCCGTTCGTAGAGATCAATCACATCGTCCGGTGCTATTCGCGCGGGGACTTTTCGCGGCGCATCAATATCAAGGGCCGGGACGAGGCGGCGCAGCTCGGGCGCAGCTTCAATGAAATGGCCGAGCAGATCAAGGATCTCGACGATACGCGCCGCAGCTTTGTCGCCAACGTTTCGCACGAGCTTCGCTCGCCGCTGACGAGCATGAAGGGCTTTCTGGAAGCGATGCAGGACGGGACGATTCCGCAGGAAAGCTACCCCGAATACATCGACATCGTTTTGGGCGAAACGCGCCGGATGGCGTCGATGGTCAACGACCTGTTGGACCTTAGCCGCATCGAGTCCGGCATGATCGAGCTGCACTACGAAACGTTCGATATCAACGAGCTGATTCGCCGGACGCTGATCACGTTCGAAGCGCGGCTGACCGAGCAGCAGATGGAAATGGAAGTCCGCTTTGCGCAGGAGCAGTGCTTCGTCTATGCCGACAGCGCGCAGATCGGGCAGGTGCTGCGGAACCTGATCGACAACGCGATCAAGTATTCGGGCAAGGGACAAACGATCTGCGTTTCGACCTATTCCGTGCGGCGGGAGGTCTATGTTTCGGTAAAGGACAACGGCGTCGGGATTCCGCAGGAGGATATTCCGCACGTATTTGACCGCTTTTATAAAGTGGAAAAGGCACACACGCCGTCGCCGACCGTCGGTTCCGGGCTGGGGCTGTCGATTGTGAAACGCATCATCGAGCAGCACGGACAGACGATCACGGTGCGAAGCGCACGCGGGCGCGGCACACAGTTCACGTTCTCTCTGGAGCGCGCGAGCATGATGAAACGAATGACGGACGGAGGTAAACACGATGAAGAATAGACCGATTTCTTACCCGGCGGATTACCGGAACGATCCCGGACTGCGGGGCGAACACTTAAGAGGCGTTGTGTTCGTTTGGGTGCTGGTGATCCTGATCATCGCACTTTCCACGGTCGGCGTCACGCTGGCCGTTCGGGAAGCGATTACGTTGGAAGAATCGGGATTGCTCGATCAGATCATTGAGAAGTACTTCCCGAACGGATCGGGAACGATCGAAATTCAGATTCCGAGCGTTTCGCAGACGCCGATGATCGTCGTTCCGCCGACGCCGGGCGTGGATCCCACGCCGCGGCATGCGGAGCTTCCGACTTCCGAACCCGAAGCAACCGCCGCGCCGCTGGCAACGGTCGCGCCGAACCCGGATTTTCTGGACAACGTTGCGCAGCCGTATGCGGAGCAGTTCGATAACCTGCCCGATGCGATCGAAGCGGTCGCGCCGGCGGTCGTCGGGATCGTGAACTGGCAGACGTATGAGCGGAACGGAAAGCTCGTCGAATGGGGCTCCGGTTCCGGCTTTTTGATCACGACGGACGGGTACATTCTGACCAACGCGCACGTGATTGAGGACGCGGAACGAATCACCGTCACGCTGCACGACGGAACCGAGTGTGAAGCGGCGCTGGTCGGACAGGATCGCACGGCCGACACGGCGGTGCTGAAGATCGACAAGACCGGCCTTGCCGCGCTGCCGAAGGGCGATTCGGACAAGATTCGCGTCGGCGAAACCGTGTTTGTCATCGGCGACCCGGTGCGCAAGGAGCTTGCCGGCTCGGTTACGTGCGGCATCATTTCGGCCAAGGAGCGCTCAATCACGATCGACGGGTTCACGAATACGTACATTCAGACCGACGCGGCGATCAATTTCGGCAGCAGCGGCGGCCCGTTGCTCAGCGCGGACGGGTACGTGATCGGCATGACCGGCGCCAAGACCGTGACCGCGGGGTACGACGATTACGGCAACCGCGTTTCGGCGGAGGGCATCGGCTACGCGCTCCCGATCAATCGCGTCTGGGAGATCGCGACGCAGCTGATTTCGACCGGCAAGGTGCAGAAACCCGGCATCGGCATTACGATTTCGCAGATCAACGCGCAGTACGCGGAAGAAGGCGACGAACTGCGGCCGTACGTTGCGGCTGTCACCCCGGGCGGCCCGGCCGATATCGCCGGCGTCAAAGAAGGCGACGTCATTCTGGGGCTGGACGGCACGTTCTACGATACCTACAGCGACATCGTATCGCACATTCGCGAAAAGACGGTCGTCGGGCAGACCGTTGTATTTACGATCGAGCGCAACGGAGAACAGCTGGAGATCGAGATCGTGATCGGCGACCTCAATCAGTAAGAAAGCAGATAGGAGAACTATGCATCCGAAAGCGTTAAAAACGCTGGAATTCGATAAGATTCGCACGGCGTGCGCAGCGTTTGCCGCGTCAGAGCTCGGCAAGGAGGAAGTGGAGGCGCTGACGCCCGTATCCGACCTTGCCGATGCGCGCGCCCTGCTGCAGCAGACGTGGGAGGCGGATGCGATCTATCGCCGCACCGGCCGGACCCCGGTCGAAAGCTTCCCGGATTTACGAAACACACTGCGCCGCGCGCCGGCAGCTTACTCGCTCTCGATGGGCGAGCTGCTTGGGGTGGCGCGGTGTCTTTTCGTCAGCCGCAAAACGCGCGAGCTGTTGGCGGAGGGCGAAGGGGAAGGCGAGCTGCACCGGATCGCGCATCCGCTGTCGTCGCATAAGACGATCGAGGACGAGATCGAGCGCTGTATCCTGTCCGAGGAGGAGATGTCGGACAACGCTTCGCCGACGCTGGCACGGATCCGGCGGCAGATGCGGATCACGAACGAGCGCGTGCGCGACAAGCTGAACAGCATCATCAAGAGCACGACGTATCAGAAGTATCTGCAGGAGCCGATCATCACGATGCGCAACGGGCGGTACGCCGTCCCGGTCAAGGCGGAGTTCCGCACGCAGATCGGCGGCCTCGTTCACGATCAAAGCAGTTCGGGGCAGACGCTGTTCGTCGAGCCGACGGCTGTGGTTGAGCTCGGAAACGAGTATAAGCGGCTGCAGGCGGAGGAGAAGCGGGAGATCGAGCGCATCCTCGCCGGACTGACCGCGCTGGTCGCGCCGGTTGCGGACGAGCTGTATCGCAGCCTGCTGATTCTGGCAAAGATCGACTGCATTTTCGCAAAGGCGGTTCTCGCGCGGGAGCAAAGCGCCTACTGTCCGCGGCTGAACGACGAGGGCATGATCCGCATCAAGAACGGGCGGCACCCGCTGATCGATAAAAAGACGGTCGTTCCGATCTCCGTGTGGATCGGCGACGGGTACCGCACGCTGATTATCACCGGTCCGAACACCGGCGGCAAGACGGTCACGCTGAAAACCGTCGGCCTGTTCACGCTGATGGCGTCGGCGGGCATGTTCCTGCCGGCGGACGAGAACAGCGATATTTCCGTATTCAACGAGGTCTGCGCCGACATCGGCGACGAGCAGTCCATCGAGCAGTCGCTGTCCACGTTCTCGGCGCACATGACGAACATCGTCGATATCCTGTCGATCGCGGACGATCATACGCTCGTGCTGCTGGACGAGCTCGGCGCGGGAACGGACCCGAACGAGGGCGCGGCGCTCGCGCAGGCCATTCTGGAGCATCTCCAGAGCAGCGGCGCGGTCACGTTTGCGACGACGCATTATTCCGAGATCAAAGCGTTTGCGCTGACGCGCGAAGGCATGCAGAACGCGTCGATGGAGTTCGACGTCGATCGCCTTTGCCCGACGTATCGCCTGTTCATCGGTATTCCCGGCAAGTCGAACGCGTTTGAAATCAGCAAGCGGCTCGGTATGTCGGACACGATCATCGAGCGCGCGAAGTCGTATCTGAAGAACGAGGATATCGCGTTTGAGGACGTGTTGAGCGGCGCGGAAGCGCAGCGGCGCGCAGCCGAAGAAACGGCGGAGCGCGTCAACGAGGAATACGCCGCGGTCAGTAAGCTCAGGGCCGAGCTGGAACACGAAAAGGCGCGGCTGCAGGCCGACCGCGCGGCGATCCGTGAGAAGGCGCGAGAGGAAGCGAGAAGCGTTGTGAACGATACGCGGCGCGAGATGGAACGGCTGATTTCCGAGCTGCGGCAGGTGAAGGACATCGACCGGAAAGCGCTCGAACGCGCGATTCAGTCCTCCCGCGACGCGCTGCGCGAGCAGCAGGGCGCGCTGTACGACGGTATTGCGCCGGAGGATCCGGAGGGCGCGGTGCCGAAGACCGTGGCGGTCGGGCAGCGCGTGCACGTCGTCAGCGTCAACAGCGAGGCGACGGTGCTGAAACCCGCCGACGCCAAGGGAAACGTGCAGGTGCAGGCCGGCGTGATGAAGCTGTATGTGCCGCTGTCCGATCTGCGCGTGCCGGACAAGAAGAAACCGGAACGGGTCGTGACGCGTCCGCGCGAAATCCTGACCGACGTCAAAACGGTCTCGTATGAGCTGGATTTACGCGGCAAGCTCGTCGACGACGCAATCTTAGAGATCGACGCGTTTATCGACCAGTGCGTTCTTTCGGGCCGGAAGGAATTCAACATCATCCACGGCAAGGGCACCGGCGCGCTGCGGGCCGGCGTGCAGAGTTATCTTCGGACGCATCCGAAGGTCAAGAGCTTCCGCCTCGGCCATTACGGCGAGGGCGACGCGGGCGTGACGGTCGTTACGCTGAAATGAAAAACCGATCGGAGGACAGACCATGAAGCCTATTGTTTCCCTCGTTCTGGCGTTGATTCTGCTGCTCGGCGCGTTCGCTTTCGGAATCGTCGGGTATCTGCAGCTGCGGAACACGCCGGAGGCGACGGAGGTCACCGATTACGGCATGATGCCGTTCTATGTTTACAGTTTCGGGTACGGTACCGCGTATAACGCGGACGACGATTCCGGCGACTCGATCGAGATGCGATACGTCGAGTATCGGAACGAGGACGGGCGGTTTTCGTTTCTGCGCGAAGTCAGCGCCGAGGAATATGCGGACTTTGAGATCGCGCGGGAGAACGGCGCGGAGCATCGTTCCGTCAATCGCTACGTCTACACCTATCTGCAGAACGGCGAGATGAAAACGATCATCCAGGAACAGTCGCTTACGGACAATCAGCTGCGCGAGATCGTCGGCAACACGGCGCGCGCAACGGTGCTGCAGTACTTCGTGTTTGCGGGGCTGCTGCTCCTCACCGGCGTGTACTTTCTGATTGCGGGCATCCGCAAGCGCGCCGCGGCATAAATCCAAATGAAGAACCACAAAAGACGGGAGGGCGCAAGGCTCTCCCGTTTCGTGTTCTGTTCGGTTATCGCTCAAAAAGGTTCAGCAGCTTCCGCTTTTGCCTGCCGGCGTCTCCGGAATAGGGATGCTCGCGCAGCGGCAGGTTCCGGCGCGTTTTGCCGGTCAGCACGGTCTGCGGGTGCGTAAATTCGCGGAAGCCCCATTCGCCGTGGTACGCGCCCATGCCGGAATGACCCGTGCCGTTGAACGGAACGCCTTTGACCATCATGTGGACGCAGACTTCGTTGATGCAGCCGCCGCCGAACTGCTGCGTGGACATCACGCGCTTCGCCCACCGCTTGTCGGCAGTGAACAGGTACATGGCAAGCGGGTGCTCGCGCTCCGCAATGACGGACAGCAGGGCTTCGGTTTCCGCGTCCGGGAACGGAACGACCGGCAGCAGCGGGCAGAACAGCTCATGCCGGACGATCTCTTCATCCATCTCAACCGGATACAGCACCGTCGGCGCAAAGCGAACGGTCTCGCGGTTGCCGGTTCCGCCGAACACGATGCGATCCCGGTAGGCCGCCGCGTAGCGCTCGCACTTGTCGTAGACGGCGGGGGAGATCAGTTTCGGGTATTCCGGGTTGTCCTCCGGCTTTTCACCGATCTGCCGGATGAATTCGCGCTTCAGTTCCATCAGGAACGGTTCCGCGACCTCCTCGGCCACGGCGATCTGGTTGATGTTGATGCAGATTTGCCCCGCGTTGCACAGCTTGAAGAAGGCGATCTTGCGTGCCGCGTCCCGAAGGTCGGCGTCCTTGCGGATGATGCACCAGTTGCCGTTTTCGCCGCCGAGCTCCAGCGCGACCGAGGTCAGATGGCGCGACGCTTTTTCGAGGACGTGTTTGGCGACCGCCGGCGAGCCGGTATAGAAAATCTTGTCGAACCGTTCCTCCAGGCACAGATCCGCAACGTCGTGACCGCCGTCGACGACCGTGACGTATTCCGGCGGGAACGTTTCGGCGATCAGCTTTGCGAGCGCGCGCGTGCTGGCGGCGGATTTCGAGCTCGTTTTCAGCACCGCGGTGTTGCCGCCCGAGATGCTCGCCGCAAGCACGCCGAGCGTCAAGAGGATCGGGAAGTTGAACGGACTGATGATCAGCGAAACGCCGTACGGCATTTTATAGACCGTGGTGGAGATGCTCGGGAAGCACATCAGACCGGAAAAATGATGCTCTGGCCGCGCCCAGCGCTTCAGCCCGTGCAGAATTTCGTTGACTTCGACGATCACCGGCCCGAGGTCGCAAAGGTACGCTTCGATCGGGCTTTTGCCAAGGTCTTCGTACAGCGCTTCTTCGAGCATGTCTCGATTGGCGAGCACCGCCTGCTTCAGCTTTTTCAGCTGTTCGATGCGCCAGTTGACGTCGAGCGTCGCGCCGGTTCGGAAAAATCGGCGCTGGTTTTCGACGATTGCGTGAACCGTTTCCCGTGTGTGAGCCATTTCAGTACCCCCTTCTAATCTGATCGAGCAGCATCCGGATCCCGCTGTCGCTGAACGTGCGGGACGGCGAGTTGTTGACGGTTTTGATTGCATTATACCAAAGCGAAGCCGAAAAGGAAAGGGGATGCGCGCGCAGAACGAAAAAAACGGCTCTTCCACACATTTTGTTGAAGAGCCAATTAAAAACGGTGAATTGCGGCGCTGCCGCGTAAATTGGCTGCGCCGTGAATTGCTAAAGCGTGGATTGACAACATTGTTGTCGTGAATAAGGGAGCTGTTTAGACCCTCTTTTGAGAATCTGAGCAGCTCCCTGTTTTTTATAGAAAGGTCGTGGGATTATTCGTAATATACGCGCTCGACGCGGGGGAGGAGGGCGGTCGTCAGCGCGCAGCCCTCGTTGGCACCGCAGGCGTTTGCCTGCGCCTGAGCGGAGAGGAACGCGCCGGTTTCGTCAGACCCGAACAGCACGGCAAAGTCGCCGATCGCGGCGGGAACGCCGGTCACGTCAACGAGCGTCTGATCCATAAAGCAATAGAGGATCGGGCAGCGCGTCCCGTGCAGCAGAACCGGCAGCCGAAGCTGCGCCATGCGCGGGTCGAGCCCGTCGCCGTAGCCGATGCCGAGGACGGCGATGCGCGCGTCGTGGTTGAGCGTCAGCCCGTCGCCGTAGCCGAGCCGGTCGCCTGCCTTGCGGTCGCGGATATCCAGCACGGCGGCGCGCAGCGAAGCGATCTCCCGCGTGCCGAACGGCCGGCCGGTCGGCGCGTCCCAGGCGAGCCGCCGCCCGAGCCGCACCGCGTCGAGCGCGTAGGCCGGGTACCGTTCACTGGCCGCCGAATCCGCAATGTGCCGCAGCGGGACGGGGAAGCCGGCCTGCTCCAGCCGGTCGCAGAGGGCGGTAAACAGCCGGAACTGCCGCTCGCACAGCGCCGCGTCGCCCGGATCGGCAAAATGCGAGTACGCGCCTTCGGGCGAAAGCGCGTCCCGGTGCGCTGTGAGCGCGCCGCAAAGTGCATAAAAATTCGTTTCTTCGACGCCGATCCGATGCAGCCCCGTGTCGAATTTGATCTGGATACGCGCGCGCTTCTTGTGCCGCGCGGCGGCGCGGGCGAAGGATTCCACGTCCGAAACGCGCCCGACCGTCAGCGATAGGTCGGCCTTGATCGCGGCTTCGATCTGCGCGGGCAGCGCTTCCCCGAGCACGAGGATCGGCTTTTCGATCCCGCATTCCCGCAGCGTCAGTCCTTCCGGAACCTGCGCGACGGCAAAGCAGCAGACCTGTTCGCACGGCGCGAGCGTCTTTGCGAGCGCGGTCATGCCGAGTCCGTATGCGTCTGCCTTCAGCACCGGGATGATTCCGACGCCGCCGAGCGACGTAAAAACGGTTTCGACGTTTTTGCGAAGCAAAGAAAGATCGACGGAAAGCGCCGCGCTGCGTGTCGTTTGCATGAAACTGTTTCCTTCCTGTTTCTATTAAGGACAGTGTACCGCATTTTTTGCATAAAATCAACAACTATTATTCGATCCGCGTAAAAACTAAATAAAAATACACAGAAAACTGAATAAATATAATTGACAAACGCGGAGGCGGGCGGTATACTGTGGGCAATCTCAAAGGAAAGAAGGATTGTATCCATGAAGAAATTTTTAATCGTATTGCTCGCGGCGCTGTTCGCGATTTCCGCGGTTGCCTGCACGGCGGGCACGGCCGCGACCTCCGCAAAGGAGAAGCTGACGCTCGGCACGAGCGCCGACTATCCGCCGTTCGAGTTCATCATCCTGGAGGACGGCCAGCAGAAGTACGTCGGCATCGACATTTCCGTTGCCAACGCGATCTGTGACGACGCGGGCAAGGAACTGAACGTCATGAACATGGACTTCGACAGCCTGATGGCGGCTCTGCAGAAGGGCGACGTGGATTTCGTCATCGCGGCGATCGAGGAAACGCCGGAGCGGCTTGACGCGGCGGACTTCTCCGATCCGTACTACACGGACTATCCGGCGATGGTGCTCGTCAAGGCGGCGAATGCGGCGGCGTATACCGACACGTCTTCGTTTGCGGGCAAGTCGGTCGGCGCGCAGACCGGCACGACCAAGGCGGACCTGGTGACCGAAGAACTGACCGGCGCGAACCTCGTTGCGCTGACGAGCGTGACCGACCTCGTGAACCAGCTCGTTTACGATAAGGTGGACGCGATCGTTCTGGACGGCGCGGTGGCCCTGCAGTATGCGCAGAGCAACAGCGAGCTCGACGTGGCGGACGTTTCCTTCGGCGAAGCGCTTCCGTACTGCGTCGCGGTGCAGAAGGGCGACCCGAAGAACCTGCTTCCGACCATTAACGCAACGATCGCGAAGCTGCTTGCGAACGGCAGCATCGACGCGTTCTCCGAAGCGGCGGATGCGCTCTCCGATCAGGCGATTGAATAACGGCAGCTATGGTTTTTGAGTGGAATCCGTTCGAGGGGCTTTCGCCCTCCCACTTTTTGAACTTCTCGTTTCTGCCGAAGTACCTCTCGTTTTTTGTGCAGGGTGTGGAATACACCCTGCTCCTTTCGGTCACGTCGGTTTTGCTCGCCATTCTGCCCGCGCTGCTGCTCGCTTTGATGCGGCTCAGCAAGTGGAAGCCGGTCAAGTGGATCGCCGGCGCGTACATCGCCGCGTTCCGTTCCACGCCGCTGATGGTGCAGCTGTACATCATCTACTACGGCCTGTTTTCGCTGATCAAGGTGCCGTCGTACACGATCTTCGGCTTCATCGACGTCTCGCGGTTCATTCCGGGCGTCGTCGCGCTGTCGCTGAACAGCTCGGCCTACGTTGCGGAAATCATCCGTGCCGGTATCCTCGCGGTCGACGCGGGGCAGATGGAGGCGGCGCGTTCGCTCGGCCTCTCGAAAGCCAAGAGCATGTCGCTCGTCGTTCTGCCGCAGGCGATCAAAAATATCCTGCCTGCGCTTGCGAACGAGCTTGTCACGATGGTCAAGGAGTCGTCGATCTGCTCGATTCTCGGCATGGCGGAACTGATCTGGGGTGCCAAAACCGTTGCGAATACGACGTATAAGACGCTCTCGCCGTATGTGCTTGCCGCGTTCGTCTATTTCCTGATTAACTTCCCTGCGTCGAAGGGAATCGAAGCCATCGAGAGGAGGATGCGCCGTGGAGATCGGAGGTGAGATCATTCGGGCCGAAGGACTGTATAAGTCGTTCGGCGACAAGGTGTTCGCACTCAACGGCTGCGATCTGACGGTCCGGCGCGGCGAGGTTGTCGCGATCATCGGGCCGAGCGGCAGCGGAAAATCGACGATGCTGCGCTGCCTGAACCTTCTGGAGGTTCCGACGAAGGGCCGCATCCTGTTCGAAGGCGAGGAGATCACCGGAAAACGCGTGCGGATCGACCGCTACCGGCAGCGGATGGGCATGGTGTTTCAGCACTTCAACCTGTTTCCGCATAAGACCGTGCTGCAGAATATCATGCTCGCGCCGGTCGAACTGAAGCGCAAAACGAAGGCCGAAGCAAAGGAAACCGCCCTGCGGCTGCTCGAACGGATCGGGCTTCGTGACAAGGCGAACACCTACCCGAATATGCTGTCCGGCGGACAAAAGCAGCGGATCGCAATCGTGCGGGCGCTTGCGATGGAACCGGAGGTCATGCTCTTTGACGAGCCGACGAGCGCGCTCGATCCGGAAATGGTCGGCGAAGTGCTCGACCTGATGCGGCAGCTTGCCGCCGAGGGTATGACGATGGTCGTTGTGACGCACGAAATGGGATTCGCCCGCGAGGTCGCCGATCGCGTCATTTTCATGGATGAGGGGAAGATCCTCGAAGAAAACAGCCCGGCAGAGCTGTTCGATCATCCGCAGCATCCCAGAACCTGTCTGTTCCTCTCGAAAGTCCTTTGACCGTTTCACTTTCGAAGGAACCTGCCGTTGCGTCTCCGCTTCCCCGGGCGGAGACGCTTTTTCAAAACAGCGTCGGTTCTTTCAGCCGCACGTGGATCACGAGATCGAAGCCGTCGCCGCGCCGCTGCTCCTCCATCGAGGTTTTCAGCCCGCTTTCCGTCAGCCGATCCAGCAGCGTTTTCACGCCGTTCAAAAACAGACGGCAATCCGCAGGCAGCCGCACCACGCGCAGCGGCGCGCGCTTTTGCCGCTCCTTCATCCGCGCGACAAGCTGCTCGGTCTGCTTGACGTTCAGTTCGTCGCGGACGACGGTTTCGAGCGCCCGCCATTGCGTTTCCTCATCCGAAAGCTGCAGCAGCGCCCGCGCGTGCCGTTCGGAAAGGTTCGCCGCGCGGATGCGGTCGCGCATCGGTTTCGAAAGCCGCAGCAGCCGCAGCTTGTTCGACAGAAACGACGGACTCTTGCCGAGCCGCGTCGCCAGCTGCTCCTGCGAAAGCCCGTAGGCGTGCAGCAGGTTGTGATAGCTTTCCGCTTCGTCGAGAAAGTGCAGATCGCTGCGCTGAATGTTTTCGACGAGCGCCATGTACGCGCTCGTTTCCTCGTTCGTCTCCGTCAGGATACAGGGGACTTCCGCCATGCCGAGCGCGCGGCACGCCCGCAGCCGCCGTTCGCCGGAGATCAGCTCGTAACCGTCGCCCTTGCGCCGAACCGTCAGCGGCTGAATCAGCCCGACCTGCGCAATGCTGACCATCAGGTCTGAGAGCGCGTCCCGGTCAAAGGTCTGCCGCGGCTGCGAAGGGTTCGGCAGGATCAGCCGCGTCGGCAGCAGAACGAGGCGGCGATCCGGATCGCGCTTCGGCGGAATCTCCAAAAGTCCCTGTTGAAAACTGTACGGCAAGCAGACCGCCTCCTATCGCATCGACATTTTGCCACAGCGTACCACGCGCGCCGTGTCGAATGAAAGGACTGTGACAAACGTCGAACGAAGCCGACAAAACCTCCGCCGATTCGGGGACGGGGGAAACGGAGATTAGATGGCTTTAACCGTTTGTGAACTTTATCGAGAATTGTTGCATTTTCAATGCGTCATGTTATAATAAATTGATGGCAAAAGAATCTTAATAGGAGGTTTCTCACATGGCATACAAGATTTCCGATGAATGCATCCAGTGCGGCGCATGTGCTGCGGAGTGCCCGGTCGAAGCGATTTCCGAGGGCGATACCCAGTATGTGATCGATCCGGATACCTGCATCTCCTGCGGCAACTGTGCAGAAGTTTGCCCCGTCGGCGCGCCGGCAGAGGAGTAATTGTTCCAAATCGCTGCGAAGCCCGTTATGGGCTTCTTTTTATGCAAAAAACGGAAGCGACCGCCCGATCGGGCGGTCGCTATTGCGATTTCCCATTATTCAAACTTGCGGTAGATCGCTTCGATGGCGCGTTCGAAATCGCGCTGCTCAACGCCGATGATGATGTTCATCTCGCTGCTGCCCTGGTCGATGACACGAACGTTCACGTCCGCGTCCGAAAGCGCGGTAAAGATGCGGGCGGCGGTACCGCGGCTGCGCACCATGCCGATGCCGACCGTTGCGATCAGGGCGATACAGCTTGCGATTTCGACGGTATCCGGCACGCATTCCGCCATGATATCGTGATAGATCGCGTCCAGCTTGCCCTTCAGCTGCGCATCGGCTGCCACGATGGACATCGTGTCGATGCCGCAGGGCATCGTTTCGACGGAAACGCCGTGCTTGCAGAAGATGCCGAGCAGGCGGTACGCGAAGCCGGGTTCGGAGTTCATGTTGTCCTTTTGGAGCGTGACGACGGTAAAGCCGCGGCTTCCGGCGACGCCGGTCAGCGGGCAGACGCGATCGGGCTTGCTCATGACGTCCGGCACGATCATTGTGCCCTTGCCTTCGGGCCGGTTCGTGTTGCGGACGTTGATCGGGATGCGCGCCTTGCGCACGGGGAAGATCGAATCCTCATGCAGCACCGTCGCGCCCATGTAGCTGAGCTCGCGCAGCTCGGAATAGGTGACGACGTCAATCACCTTCGCGTCCGGGACGATGCGCGGGTCGGCCATCAGAAAGCCGTCCACGTCCGTCCAGTTTTCGTACAGCGTCGCGTCCGTTGCGCGCGCGACGATCGAGCCGGTGATATCGCTGCCCCCGCGGGAGAACGTGCGCAGACTGCCGTCGCGCCGCTTGCCGTAGAAGCCGGGGATCACGGCGCGGTCATACTTTTTCAGCGCGCGGGCGCGTGCCTGCGTCGTTTCGTCGTCGTAAGTCCCGTCGTCGTGGAAGCAGATCAGCTCCGAAGCGTCGACGAACGGGAATCCGAGGTAGTCGGCCATCAGCAGCGCGTTCAGGTATTCGCCGCGGCTTGCGGCATAGTCCGCGCTCGCGCCGTTTTCGATCAGGTGCTCGATATCCTCGAGTTCGGATTCGAGATCGACGTGCAGACCGAGCTTGTCGCGGATCGAACAATACCGGCGCGAAATGCGGCCGAATACGTGGTCAAACGGCGAACCGCTTTGCGCGAGACGCTGGCATTCGTAGAGCAGATCGGTGATCTTGTCGTCGCCCTTATACCGTTTGCCGGGCGCGCTGACGACGACGAATCGCCGCTCGTCGTCCGAAAGAATGATGTTCCGTACCTTCTGGAACTGGGTTGCGTCGGCCAGCGAGCTGCCGCCGAATTTTACGGTTTTGTACATGGTTATATCCTTCCCTGGAGTCAGTTTGCCGCAGGAAAAGCGGCAATCCCGGTTTTGCGCCGGATATCGTTCGCCCTGTGACGGGCGAGGATGGCTGTTTCATTCCGGCGAAACCGTTGTTCGCCGGGGGTTACGGTTCGATCTTACGGCACTCGAGGTAGTAGCGCTTTTCGTTCGCTTCGCCCATCGAGAACGTTTTGCGCGGCAGCGCGCCGTCAAAGACGACGGTCGGGAACAGTTCGCTTTTCTGCATGGCGGGGAGCAGGAAGCCCATCGCGTCCGGCTTCGCCGAAAGCTGCCTCGTGACCGCGTCGCCGTGGATGTAGTCCACCTCGCCGGGGTGCGCTTTCAGCAGCGCGTCGATCGCGTTCTGCAGCGTGCCGACGGCCAGCTGGTGCACCGGCTTCTCAACGATGATCGTGCCGGAAAGCCCGTCCGTATAGAACGGGATCGTATGCGTTTTGCCGCCGCAGGCCGGTTTCGGTTCGCCGTATTCTACGGTAACCGCGCCGTTCTGCTGCCGCAGCTCGTCCGCCAGCAGCGCAATCCCGTCCCTGCCGCCGAGCCCGAACACCACGCGGTGGATCGGCTCGAACACGATGCCGTCGTCGTGCACGTTCTCGATTTCCACAAGCGCGTACCGCGCCGGATGCGTCGCCCGTTCCGCTTCGGAAAGCGTCGGCTTCAGCTTTTCCCAGTTCGCCTTTGCCGTCGCAAAGCTGTGGTTCCCGTCGCCCATCGCAAAGAGCAGCGGCGCGCGGTCGCCGTACTTTGCGCGGAACGTTTTCGGGTCGGTCAGGTTGCGCAGCGCGCCGAGAACGGCTTCGATCTCCGCCGCGCCGTCCACGAGCCAGCCCGTGATATGCCCGCCGCCGAGCATCAGATCGGTATCGTACAGCTGTTCGAGCTGCGCCGTCTTTGTAAGCAGCGGCTCAATGACCGTGCGGTTAGGGTCGTCGATCAAGACCAGGATGTGCGGCAGTTCGACCGGCGCGCCTTCCCGGATGCGGAGCCGCGGCGGAATGCGGGAAACGATCGTTCCCTCCGTTGCGCGGATCAGCGTCGTCGAACCCTTGTTGTAGTCGTAGCACTCGAGGTCGAGCGCGAGCACAAGGCCGCAGCGCGTATTGCCCGCCGCCGTCCGGCGAACGAGGACGAAGCCCTCCTTTAGCTCGCGCAGCACGCCGTTATCGAGGTATTCCCGCATCTTCCGCCGGATCTCTGCGATCCGCTGCGGCTCGTCGGGCTTGCCGAGAAACGCTTCCGGCAGGATCAGATCGAGCGTTGAGGGCGCGTCGCCGATGTAGGCGCGCGCCTGCTGCCAGTATTCCGGCTGCGACGTGAACTGGTCGCATGCCACAACGGCCCACCTGGAAAAATCCGCCCCCCGGGGCGGGAGCATTACCTTCGGCACCAATACGCCGACGTCGTTTTGCACCATGCTTTTTCCCTCCGATTCCGCAAATTGATCGGCAGTTACGATTCACTGCCTGCTTCCATTATACGAGAATCGGGGGCCGTTTGCAAGTACGGACGTAAAAAATATGTCAATCCACAACCGAGCCCTTGGAAAAGTGCTGGTAGTCCTTCTCGCCGGAGAAGTGACCGCCCCAGCTCCAGCCGTGTTCGGTAAACAGCTTGTAGCAGAGATCGTTTTCGTCGATCATGCCGGGCTCGCCCAGCGAGCGATCCCGATACGGTTCCGCGTTCGGCGGGGCGACGGTCTTGTCGGGCCGGATATAGGGATTCTGCACCGGGTTGACGTCGATCGCGACGCCGTAGGCGTGCAGGGAAAACTTCTTTTTGCCGGTCACGCGGCGGCAGCAGTACGCGGATGTGTTGTTCGCGGCCATCGAAACGTTGTCGTCGAACGGCTCGCCGAAATCGTCGAGCAGCCGGACCGAAGCGAGCGGGTAACCGGCTTCGTAGAGCCGGTAGAAGATATCCAGCACGTCGTCCGCGACGAGCCGGTGCACGATCATCTCGCCCGTATGCGTTTCGCCGTCGAAGTCGACGTACAGCAGCGACACGTACCGCAGGTCCTTCAGTTTGACCGGCGCGTCCTTTTCGTTTTCCGGATACGTCGAGCCGATGATGCGCGCTTTGGTCGCGTCCGTCAGCTTGCAATACCAGAAGTCCTCGCTTTTCGGGTACGTCGTGACGGTCTCGGCCCGGTACGGGTTTACGATGCATTCATCCACCGGAAGAATGCCCTGCATGCTCACGCAAGGCGTTGCGGTCGGCTCCGGCGTCGGGGACGGCGACGGGGACGGGCTCGCGGTCGGCGTGGGGATCGGGGTCTGCGGCACGGACGAGGCGGCGGGCTCCAGCGTGATCACGATCGCTTCCGCCGGAGCGGCAATCGGTTCCGCCGTGGGGACAGCGTCGCTTTGCGGGGCGGCGGGCTGCGCGCAGCCGATCAGCAGCGCGAGCAACAGCAGCGATGCGCGCTTCACGGGAGGATCCGTTCGTACCGGCAGAACCGGAACGTCGTGCCTTCGTATTCCTGCGGCTCGCCTTCTTCCGTCAGCTGCCATTCGCCCGAAGCGGCAAGGTCGGGATAGAACGTATCCGCGCCGTCGGACGGGTAATCGTTGTGCGTGACGAGACAGGTATCGCAGTACGGCAGAAACAGCCGGTAGATGCTTGCGCCGCCGATCACGAACACGTCGTCCTTCGGATAGTCCCGGACGGCTTCCAGCGCTTCTTCCGGCGAGCGGACGTAGAATAGTTCCGTGCTGCCGCCTGCGGCGCGGTCGGCTTCGAGCGCGGCGAGCGATTCGGGCCGGATCTTGCGCGCGTCGTCGATCAGGACGATGTTCACGCGGCCCTTCAGCGGCGCCATGCGCGGAAAGCTCTCGAGCGTCGTGCTGCCCATGATGCAGACCTTGCCCGCGGTCGTTTGTCGGAAATACCGCAGATCGGCGGGGATGTGGATCAGAAGCTGCCCGCGCTTGCCGATGGCCCAGTCGCGGCTGACGTTCACGATCTCGATCACGAAAACCACCTCGCAAAAAAGAGATATACCGCAGTATAGCATATCCCCGCCGGAATTGCAATTCTCGCGCCCGTAAAAAGTATAGGATCGTAAAAGTTAGGACGCAATCGGCCCATAGCCATGCAAATTCCGCTTGACCGCGTACCGATTTTTCTTTATACTGATACTGAAATCATATTGGGAGGTATGGATATGCACTGCACACGCAAGATTACGGAGGACCTGATCTGGGTCGGCGGCAACGACCGTCGGCTTGCCATGTTCGAGGGCGTTTATTCCGTCCCGGACGGCGTTTCCTACAACGCCTATTTGCTGCTGGACGATACGACCGTGCTGTTCGATACCGTCGACCGCGCCGTGGACAAGGTGTTCTTTGAGAACGTCGCCTATGCGCTCGGCGGCCGCCGCCTGGACTACATCGTCGTTTCGCACATGGAGCCGGATCACAGCGCGACGCTGCGCGAGCTGGTGCTCCGCTACCCGGACGCGGTCATCGTTTGCAATCAGAAGAGTTTCGACATGATGAAGCGGTTCGGCTACGTCGGCGAATCGTGCGATCCGTACCTTGTCAAGGAGGGCGACGTGCTGCGCACCGGGCGTCACGAGATCACGTTCGTAATGGCGCCGATGGTGCACTGGCCCGAGGTCATGATGAGCTTCGACCTTTCGACCGGCACGCTGTTTTCGGCGGACGCGTTCGGCACGTTCGGCGCGCTGAACGGCAATCTGTTTGCGGATGAGGTCGATTTCTTCGGCGATTATCTCGACGAAGCGCGGCGGTATTATACGAACATCGTCGGCAAGTACGGCCCGCAGGTGCAGGCGGTTCTGAAGAAGGCCGCAAAGCTCGAGATCAAGCGCATCTGCCCGCTGCACGGCTTCGTGTGGCGCAGAAATATCGGCGACTACGTCGAGAAGTATCAGAAGTGGAGCCGCTACGAGCCTGAGGAACAGGCCGTGATGGTCGCCTATGCTTCGGTGTACGGCAATACGGAGAACGCCGCGGAGATTCTCGCGACCAAGCTGCGGGAGCGCGGCGCGCGCGTCACAATGTTCGACGTTTCCGTCAAGCCCGCTTCCGAGATCGTTGCCGCCGCGTTCCGGTACAGCCATCTCGTGTTCGCTTCAACGACCTACAACGCCGAAATCTTTGTCCGCATGGACGAGGCGCTGCGCGATCTCGTCGCGCACAACATCCAGAACCGCACGCTCGCGTTCCTCGAAAACGGCAGCTGGGCGCCGACGAGCGGCAAGAAGATGCGCGAGCTGTTCGCCGCGTGCAAGAATATGACCGTCATCGAGCCGACCGTGACCGTGAAGAGCTCGCTGGCCGAAGCGCAGCTTGCCGAGCTCGACGGGCTGGCGGACGCAATCGCCGCGACGCTGCCGATCGAAAAGCCGGCCGCCCCGGCCGCCGCCGCACCCGCGCCGGTCGCCGGGCAGAACGACCCGACCGCGCTGTTCAAACTGAGCTACGGTCTGTTCGTCGTTTCGACGCGCGAGGGCGAGAAGGACAACGGCTGCATCACGAATACGGCGATTCAGGTCGCATCGAACCCGAACCGCATTGCGATCGCCGTGAACAAGCAGAATTACACGCACGATCTGATCGTCCGCACCGGCCTGTTCAACGTGTCCGTGCTGACCGAAGCCGCGTCGTTCGACCTGTTCAAGCGGTTCGGCTTTGCGAGCGGCCGCGATACGGATAAGTTCGCCGGGTTCGCCGCTGTCAAGCGTACCGCGAACGGGCTGCTGGCCGTGACCGAGAGCGTCAACGCGATCTTCTCCGGCCATGTGGTCGAGATGGTGGACTGCGGCTCGCACACGCTGTTCGTGGCGGACATCACCGAGAGCGAAGTGCTGTCGAACGCGCCGTCCGTGACCTATGCGTACTACTTCGCGCACATCAAGCCGAAGCCCCAGCCCAAGACCGAGGAAAAGACGAAGTGGGTCTGCAAGGTCTGCGGATACGAGTACGAAGGCGAGGAACTGCCGGACGATTACACCTGCCCGCTGTGCAAGCACGGCAAGGAGGACTTTGAGAAGATTGCCGCCGCGCCCGTCAAGAAGACCGTGAAATGGGTCTGCAAGGTCTGCGGCTATGAATACGAGGGAGAGGAACTGCCGGACGATTATTCCTGCCCGCTGTGCAAGCACGGCAAGGAGGATTTCGAACGGGTTGAAAGCTGACGGATGAATCTGCTGCACTTGAAATACGCCGTCGAGGTTGCGTCGGCCGGGTCGATCAATAAGGCGGCGGAGAACCTCTATATGGGGCAGCCGAACCTGTCCCGCGCGATCAAGGAGCTCGAGAACTCGCTCGGGATTGCAATCTTCGACCGGTCGGCGCGCGGCATGACGCCGACGCCGGAGGGCGAGCAGTTTTTGGCCTACGCGCAAAAGATCCTGAACGAGGTCGACGAGGTCGAAGCAATCTATCGCGACGGCGTGACGCAGCGGAAACGGTTTTCGATTTCCGTCCCGCGCGCAACGTACATTGCCGAAGCGTTTTCGCAGTTCACCTGCTCGCTCGGCAGCGACCCGTGCGAACTGTTCTACATGGAGACCGATTCGCTCCACGCGATCGACAACATTCTGCGGTCGGACTATAAGCTCGGCGTGATCCGGTATGCGACCGAATACGAGCAGTATTTCAACACGACGCTGCCGGAAAAGGGGCTGCGGTACGAAACGATCACGGAGTTTTCCTATGTGCTGATCATGCACCGCGCGCATCCGCTGGCAAAGAAGGAGCGCATCGTGCACGCCGACCTTGCGCCGTATATCGAAGTCGCGCATGCGGATTCGTACGTGCCGACGCTGCCGGTCAGCGAAGTGCGGAAAAATCTTCTGAATCCGGAGATCGAGCGCCGCATCTTCGTGTTCGAGCGCGGCGGACAGTTCGACCTGCTGTCCGAAAACCACGAAACGTTCATGTGGGTCTCGCCGGTGCCGGAAGAAACGCTGCGCCGGTACGACCTCGTGCAGCGCACCTGTGAGGACAATACGCGCATCCACCGCGACGTGCTGATCTGCAAGAACAGCCATCGGCTGTCCGAGCTCGACAAGCGGTTCATCCACGCGCTGAAGGAAGCGTGCGACCGGTATGTGCAGCCATGCGCGAAAGCCGCGGACAAACCCGTGTAAACCGAAACCAAAACACGCTGTGCAGACTGTCGGGAAGGGAGGCAGAATTCGCGTTTTTGTCCCGAAGCGTGTACTGACGCTACCGCGAGGGCAAAAACGCGGATAGTTTGCGGCGAAATTTCAATCAAAGAAAGGGCTTTCGAGCCCTTTCTTCCGACAGTTGTGCCATTATCATTCCTCGCCGCAAACGGTCTGACCCCTTTTGCGACAGTCTGACCGCCGGGAAGCCGGCGGTTTTGTGTGATGCAAATACTTAATTGAAGCGAATAATATAGTGCGCGATCTTGTAAACGCCCTTGACGACGTTCTGACCGAGACGGCCGGGCAGATGCGCGAGCCAAAGCGGCGTTTGCTTGTGGAAATACTTGGCCCACTTGTGGTCGAACGCGTCGCAGGTCGCCCACATCTTTTTCAGGTTCTCGTCGGCTTCGGCGGACTTGTTCAGCCGCGCATATACGACGGAGATGCCGAACATGATGAACATTTCGTGCTTCATGTACTTCCGCTTGCGCTTCGAAGTAATCTCGTCGAGATGGCAGGAGAGGAAGCACAGTTCACTCGACTTGAGCTGATGCGCGTAGCGGCGCGTCATGACGTCTTCCTGCACCGACTGCCCGGCGCGGCCGATCGTGTACCGGTACAGATCGACGTCCATATAGTACATCTTTTCGACGTAATGCAGGTTGCCGTAGACGAAATAGTTGTCCTCGTAGAACAGGTGCTTCGGCATTTCGAGCCCGGTTTTGCGCAGCAGCTCCGTGCGGAACGCGACCGTGTGGATCATCAGGATCTGGTCGACGCGGAACGAATGCGTCTCCTCCCACGTGAATACGCGGCCGACCGGCAGCGCGTTCCGGAAATGGATCGACCGGTCGCCCACGCCGTCGTCGTGGACATAGAAGTAATTCGTCAGGAACAGGTCGACGCCGCCCTGCGCTTCGAGCTCCTCGAGCTTGTCGAGCATCTTCGGAAAATCCGCGCTCAGAACGTCGTCGCTGTCGACCGTCTTGTAGTAGAGACCGGTCGCGTTGCGCAGGCCCTGATTGATGCCTTCGCCGTGCCCGCCGTTCTCCTGATGGATGACCTTGACGATCGAGGGGTATTTCGCGGCATACTCGTCCGCAATGCGGCCGGTGTCGTCCTTGGACCCGTCGTCGACGACGATAATCTCGACGCGCTCGCCGCCGGTGAGCAGACTGTCGATGCACTTGGCCATGTAGTCCTGCGAGTTATAGCAGGGGACTGCAACCGTCAAAAGCTTCATACTTCCGTCTCCTTTTCCAATGCTTCCGCCATGTCGAGCGCACGCGCAATCACGGCGTCCATGTCATAGTATCGATATTCGCCGAGCCGTCCGCCGAACAGCACTTTCGGCTCCGCATCCGCGAGCGCGCGGTACTTCCGGTACAGCGCGTTGTTCCGGTCGTCGTTGATCGGGTAATACGGCTCCTCGCCGGGCTTCCATTCGTGGCTGTATTCGCGGGAAATCACGGTCTTTTCCGTTTCGACCGGATCGAACCACTTGTGCTCGATGATCCGCGTGTACGGCGTCTCGCGGTCGGTGTAGTTCACGACGGCGTTGCCCTGATAGTTCGGCGTATCGAGCACCTCGGTCTCGAACCGGACGCTGCGGTAGCCGAGCTCGCCGAAGCAGAAATCGAAGTACGCGTCGACCGAACCGGTATAGACGATGCGCGGCGCGAGCGCGTTCCAGGCGTTCCGGTCGGCAAAGTAGTCGGTTTTGAGCCGGACCTCGACGCCGCTGAGCATATTTTCGACCAGTTTCGTGTAGCCGCCGATCGGGATGCCCTGGTAGCGCGCGTTGAAGTAGTTGTTGTCGAACGTCAGGCGCACGGGCAGGCGGCGGATGATGAACGCGGGCAGCTCGGTGCAGGGGCGGCCCCACTGCTTTTCCGTGTAGCCCTTGACCAGCGTTTCGTAGATGTCCGTGCCGACGAGCGAGATCGCCTGCTCCTCGAGGTTTTTCGGCTCCGTGATGCCGGCGGCTTCGCGCTGCTGCCGAATCTTTTCCGCCGCTTCCTGCGGAGTGACGACGCCCCACATGGCGTTGAACGTATACATGTTGAACGGGAGCGAATAGAGCTTGCCGTGAAAGTTCGCGACCGGCGAATTCGTATACCGGTTGAACTCCGCAAAGCGGTTGACGTACTCCCAGACGCGGCGGTCGTTCGTGTGGAAGATGTGCGCGCCGTAGCGGTGCACCTGAATGCCTTCCACGTCTTCCGTATAGACGTTTCCGCCGATGTGATCCCGTTTGTCAATGACAAGCACGCGCCTGCCGCGCCGGTGCTCGTGCTCCGCGATCGTTGCGCCGAACAGACCGGCGCCGACGATCAGAATATCATACTGCATCAATGGCAATCCTCCGTAATCCGCAGACGCCTTTTTCGGGGCATTCTGCTTCTTTCTACATTTTACACGATTCTTTCACAAGTTGCAAGGACTTCTTAAATTATTTTACACAGATGTGGAAAAAAGAAGAAATGAAGAATCGTGGAATGTGAACTTTCGGGAAAGCGGATTGACAATCCCCCCGAATCGTATATACTTTTATCCAAAAGAAAGGAAAGGAGAACCTTTGATGCATTATACCTATCGTCCCCGGTACGTCTGCTCCACGCAGATCGATATGGACGTCAACGACGGCGTGATTACGAACGTTCGGTTCACGGGCGGCTGCAACGGCAACCTGAAAGCGATCGGGAAGCTCGTCAACGGCATGACCGCCGATCAGATCGAAAGCACGCTGCTCGGCAACACCTGCGGCCCGCGCCCGACGTCGTGCGCCGATCAGCTTGCCCGCGCGGTGCGCGCCGCCGCCGAAGCGGAAAAGCAGGCCGGTTAACGGCTTTTTTGCCCCCCAAAAGTACTTCGACGAAACTGTTTTTGTACCGACGAACAGGAGAATTGTTCTGAAAAAATGCGTATTGCGGGCAATTGCGCTGCTGCTTGCCTGCTGCATGCTCGCGGCGTGCAACCCGGCCGAACAAACCGTCTCGACCGGCGTCGGCACCGACTCGCTACTACATAAAAGAAGGCAATAGCTAAGAAAACAATGAAAGTACGAGCTTACCTCACTCTCTTGCTCTCAATCACGCTCATTACTGCAGCATGCATCACACATAATGAGCAAGCAGCCGAAACGTCTCAATTCGAGAAGCCGGTATTGACCGAGGTTTCCGAGGTTCAGACAACAGCACCAATCAAAAAAACAACAACAGCTCCGTCCATCACGCCGGAGCCGACTGTGACTCCTACGTTGACTCCAACGCCAACCGCCACGCCAACACCGACTCCAACGCCTACACCGTCCGGACTGATTGGCGGCAAGTATGACGTCTTCGAGTATGGTGAACAGCCCGTGCAAACCGAAACTGTTTATAAAAGTGATCAAGTCTCGATCACGGTCTCGGTTTTCAACGAGCATCCGTATGAGCAGCAAAAACTCGTCTACTTTGTTGCGGATATTTATATTCAGGATATTTCTTCTCTTCGCACAGCAGCTCCGTATGGATTTGGAAAAAAGGGGTTTGAACGAATTACAGAAATCGCCAAACGAAACAACGCGATTCTTGCTGTCAACGGAGACTACCCGGATTATTCGAAGGATATCTTTGTACTGCGAAACGGTGAGCTTTTTCAGCAAAGAACGTTCCATTCACGCGATGTACTTTTCCTGTATATGGACGGCAGCATAGAGGTTTTCGACGGCAAGAGCTTTCAACCGAAATCGGTCGACCTGGATCGGGTGTGGCAGGGATGGCAATTCGGACCGTATCTGATCGACGAAGAAGGCAATCCGCGCACAAAGTTTCCTGCCTATGATATTACGGGTTTGAACCCCCGCACCGTCTTCGGCTATTATGAACCCGGTCATTACTGCTTTGTGGTTGTCGACGGACGTAATCGCAAATATTCCGTTGGCCTTTCCATGCAGGAGCTCGCACAGTTGATGGTGGATCTCGGCTGTACGCAGGCGTATAATATGGATGGCGGCGCTTCCACGCAAATGTATTGGAACGGAGATATTTATAACCATCCGTCAGAAAACCGCCCCTTGTCAGATATCATTTACATCTGCGAACCAATCGGTGACGGTCTTCTGTTCAATGATTCTCAGTGAACTGCGCGTTTGTCAATCATCAAGTTCCGGGGGATATTGTTCCGTTGTGTTGGCGTGAAATGATCAGAATACCAAGGCTGCCTATCCAGACGATAAGGACGCATACGCCACATCCTTCGCCATCAAGTGTAAGGCATGGCGCCGACGCGGCATGGAAGTCTACCGGTTCGAAACGAGCTGCTATGCCGATGAAACCACCTGTCCCTACACGACGTGCGACAACCTGCATTTCATCCGCGAAACCTATGAACGGATAGGCTCCGATCTGACTATGTTCATGATCGAGAACGGGATCCCGGAGTAAGGCGTATCCGTTTGGCACAACATTATTCGTTGAAAAGCCAAAGCTTTTTGCGTATTTGTTTTATTCTTCGTCCTCTTCGGGCCAGTCGAGCACGTATTTCTGGCACGCGTTGACGACCTGCGTTTCGCCGTAGGCATGCAGCCGGTCGACGCCGTACTGCAGATGCACGTGCCCGTGGACGAGATATTTCGGCTTCCAGCGATCCAGCATCGGCAGAAAACACGCGAAGCCGCGGTGCGCGTAGCCCTCCGCGTCGCCGCAGCCCTTCGGAGCGGCATGGGTCAGCACAATATCCACGCCGCCGGCCCGCCGAACCTTGCGATTCACTCGGCGAATCCGGCGCGTCATTTCCGCTTCGGTGTACTGGTACGGTCCTTCGCGGTAGCGGGCCGAGCCGCCGAGCCCGGCGATCCGCAGCCCGCAGACCGTCACGAGCGTATCGTCGATGCAGACGCACCCTTCCGGCGGGCGTTTTGCATACCGCTCGTCGTGGTTTCCGTGAATGTACAGCACCTGCGCGTGCGACATCGTCACCAAAAAGGTCAGGTATTCGGCCTTCAGATCGCCGGCGCACAGAATCAGATCGTACGGGTCGAGCCGCCCCGGCTTGTAGAATTCCCAAAGATACGGGTCTTCGATGTCGGATACCAGCAGAATCTTCATAGCGTCACGTCATCCTTCTCGGGCGGGAGCGTGTCGCGGTAGATGCCCTCGAGCCGGACGATGTTCTGCGCCATCGGCAGAATCTGATCGAACGACGGGATCGAGCCGTCGACCGCGTCGCAGAGCCAGTCCATGCGCAGAATCTCATCCGCGCTGAACAGCCGTGTGCCGTCCGACCGGACGGTTCCGTCCTGCGAAACGATGTGCCGGAAGAACGGGGACAGGTTTTCGTCCGCAAGCTCGTGTCGAAGCAGCAGCGCCAGCGCCTTGACGCCCTCGGGCAGATCGTCGGCCAGCACCAGATCGACTGCGCCGTGCTGCATGCCGAGCCAGTAGTTGACGGCCTGCGCCGTGCTGCGGAATACGTTGTCCTCCCAATGCCCCTGCAGAATATCGGTCAACAGGCGGCGGTAAAACTCGCCCCAGTTCCAATACGGCGCGGCGAGCCCGTGCAGCGTCCCGTCCGGCAAAACCCGGTTCAGCCCCCAGAGCGATTGCGGGAGGGAGGGGATCGGCAGGTCGCGGTTGGAGATCACGTCCACGCCGCTTTGCAGCAGCCCGGAAACGGGCCCTTCCTCGCAGCACGACCAGTGCAGTTCGATCCGTGCGCGCGGGTTCGTCATGCGCGCGCCGAGCGCAAAGGCGTTTACGCCGGCGACGACCCCGAAGATCGGCGCGGAGGCGATATAGCCGATGCGGCCGGTTTCCGACATCGCGCCCGCGATTGCGCCGGAAATAAACTTTGCTTCGTAAATGCGGCTGTAATAGGTGCGCACGCCGGGGAACGGCATGATGACCGAGCAGTTCAGAACCTTGAGCTGCGGATAGGTGACCGCGGCTTTGCGGCACGCGCCGATCAGCGACGGCGTCGTGGCGAACACGACGTCCGCACCGTCCGCAACGGCCTGCCGGAATCGCTCGTCCGCGCTCGCTTCCGGCGTGATGACGTACGCGGCGGTTTTAACCTTGCCCTCCATCGCCTGTTCGGCGGCGATCCGCCCGGCTTCGTGCGCGGCAATCCAGTCGCTGTCCTGCGGATCGTATTCATAAAGGAATGCAGCCCGGAGATGATCCGGCAGCAGAACCGCGTCTACGAGCCGGTCAATCACGCCCTTTTCGGGCGCGACCAGGTCGGTCGCCACATTGACCGACGCGTCGGCGGCAGCGGAAGCGGCTGCGATCGCGGCGCGGATATCGTCGCCGGTCATTTCCCGCGCGTCGTCTGTCGAATAGACCGAAAGGAAATGCAAAAACGCGTCGCTGACCGACGTCACGGCGGGGGAGACGTGCTGCGCTTCCTCCGCAAAGCGCGTGTACAGCGAACGCACGGTCTGCCGTTCCGCGTCCGTCCAGATATGGTCCGGCGCAAAGCCGAGCGCAGCGATCAGCCGCGCATAGCGGCCCGGCTTGTCGAAGCGGATGGTATAGAGCTTGCTGCGCTCGAAATAGGCGAGAAACTCGTAATAGACGCGCGTCGGTTCGTCGTCCGCCCAGGCGGGCAGAACGCGAAGCACAGAAGCGGAAATGATCGGCGCGCCGAAGCTGCGCAGCACGCTGACGCGCTTGTTGCCTTCCAGCACGTAGAAATTCCCGCGGAACTCATAACAGCGGATCGGGTCGCGGATGCCGGTCGATTCGAGATGGTCGCGGCAAAGGTTGATCCACTTCATCGCGAACTCGGTGTTTTCTTCGAGCAGCGGCAGAAAATCGCGCGTAAAGACCGTGCGGCGACCGGCGTTGACGGTGCCGACAATGCGGTCGATCGGAATCTCAAACAGACCGACTTCAAGCCGCCCGACGACGGTTTCGTCGGCAAGCAGCTCGTCCAAAACGGCCGGGTACGGGGAAATCCCTTTTTTGAGGTCTTCGCTGCATTGCTTCAGCCCGCGCTTATGCGCAAGCCGGTAGGCAGCCGCGGCGTCGCTTTGGTTCATAGGCAGCTCCTTTTTCAGTTCGAACGATTACGACTTTTTCTGCTTGCCGAAGGGAGACTCCCAGCGCGCGTGTCCGTGCTCCTCGATGCGCTTCTGCACAAGCTCGTCCAGCTTCTTCTGCCGACGGTCGCGCACGTCCTTCGGCTTTTGCGTGATGTCGCCGGCGGCTTCCAGCGCGCGCTTCGTCATCAGCGGGCCGACCAGTTCGTAGATCAGCACGGAAAAGAGAATGATGTTGCGAACCAGCGTCCCGTCCGCGCCGAGCTGCTGCGCCGTTACGCACATGCCGAGCGCAACGCCCGCCTGCGGGAGCAGGGTGATGCCGAGATACTTCTGCACCGTCGGCGAACAGTGTACGGCCTTTGCCGAGTACCGCGCGCCGCAGTATTTGCCGAGCGAGCGGAACAGGATGTAGACGACGCCGATCAGGATCAGGATCGGCTCCGCAAAGACCTCCAGCTGCAGCTCCGCGCCGGAGATTACGAAAAACACGGCCAGGAGCGCCTGCGACCACTTGTTCGAGCGATCCATCAGATCCTCGGAAAGCGGGCAGATGTTGCAGAACAGCGTGCCGAGCATCATGCACACGAGCAGCGGCGAGAACCCGATCACGAGCTCGCCGATCTGCCATGACAGCGACGACAGCCCGACGGTCAGGAACACGAACCCGATTACCAGCGAGTTGCGGTTCGTGTTCGAATGAAACAGCCGTTCCAAAAGGGTCAGAATGTAGCCCGCCGCGCAGCCGAGCAGCAGCGACAGCAGGATTTCCAAGATCGGGTTGATCAGGATCGAAACGAGACTGATCGCGCCGGAAATCAGCGCCTTTGCGACGCCGAACGAAACGGCAAAGACGATCAGGCCGACCGCGTCGTCGAGCGCGACGATCGGGAGCAGAAGCCCGGTCAGCTCACCCTTGGCCTTGTACTGCCGGACGACCATCAGCGTTGCGGCGGGCGCGGTTGCGGTGGCGATTGCGCCGAGCGTGATCGCGGCGGGCGCGGACAGAATCTGCGGCGCGATCCAGTGGAAAATAAGCAGCGCGAGATCGACGAACAGCGCGGCGCTGAGCGCCTGCACAATGCCGATGATGAGCGCCTGCTTTCCGGTCTTTTTCAGCGCTTCGACGCGGAATTCGCTGCCGATCGAGAATGCGATAAAGCCCATCGCGACGTTGGAGATCACGCCGAGCGAGGCGACCTCCTCATAGGAGCCGAAGCCGAGCCCCGGGATGCCGAGCCGTCCGAGCACGAACGGGCCGATCAGAACGCCGGCGACCAAAAAGGCGGTCACGTCCGGCAAATGCCCTTTCTTGAACAGCCGCGTCATCAACAGACCGGCCAGAAGGGCGAACGAAACGTTTAACAGTGCGTACATGGTGCAATCCTTTGTTGAAATGAAGACTGAAAACTTAAGACTGAAAAGTGAATAACTGTCGAAGATTTTCCGAAGGAAAATCCACATTCATCTTTCTTTTTTCAGTATTCAGTATTCATTCATTTCTGCCTCTTTCGCTATTTCAGACAAGAACATTATAGGCGTTCCCACACAAAAAGCAAGCAAAAATTTCGTATCGAATCAGGCGAGAAACGCGCGGATGCGCGCGTCGTCGGAGAGGTCAAACGGAGCGTCGGGCGCGGTCGTGTCGATCGTGACCACGGTTCCGAACAGGCGGCGCGGGTTCTCGGCATAGGAGATCGCCGAAAAGTCCTCGAACCGGCTCAGATCCTGCGTCTGATGCGCCGCATGGCGCGTGCCGGACGCGATCCGAGCCAAAAAGCGGCGGTGCAGAACGTGCAGATCACCGGTCAGCGAAAGCGTCAGCACGTCGTAGCCCGCATTGGCTGCGGCGACTTCCAGCCGGTCAAGCTCGTTTTGCCGGAAATTGCTTTCCAGCACGAGCGGTTCCCCGGCGGCGGAACAGCATTCGAAGATGTGAAACAGCAGCTCGAACGTCAGAAAACTGAGCTTCAGGTTTTCGGCGCGGTTCCGGAACCCGACGCCGTCGCACAGCAGCTCCTTGATGCGGTCCTTCGTAAACGCCGGAACGCCGTAACGCGCGGCAATGTGGTTTGCAAGCGTCGATTTGCCCGCGGCGAGCTCGCCGACGATCAGGATCAGCTTTCGATTCTGCATACAGCCTCCGATGGGACGCCCGCCGCTTTGTGCGGGCCGATAGTTTCCAAATAAAATATACCATATCGCGGGGAAACATGCAAGCGCCGCGGCTTGATTTTGGGCGCCGACCGGTTGACAGCCGGGCGCGGACGCGGTATACTTGATATACAACAGGCGTTGCGCAACAAGCGATGCAGAACGGAGGGGCGTATGCCGCCGCGTGTCAAGTTTCAAAAAGAGGAAATCGTAAACGCCGCGCTCGAAACGGTGCGGGCAAAGGGGCCGGAATCGCTGACGGCGCGGGAGGTTGCCGCTGCGCTCGGCGGTTCGACGCGGCCGATCTTCACGTGGTTCGATTCGATGGAATCGCTGAAAGGGGAGGTGCGCGCGCTTGCGGCCGAGCGGTACCGCGGATATCTCGAACGCGGGCTGCGGGAGAGCGTACCGTTTCGCGGCGTCTGGCGGCAGTACCTGCGGTTTGCGAAGGAGGAGCCGTCGCTCTATAAGCTGCTGTTCCTGACGCGGCCGACCGGCGCGTCCGGCGGCGCGGTCGAAGCGCTGCGGTTCTCGCAGGAATTGGCGCGGGAATCCGTGATGCGCATCTATCGCATGGACGCGTACACGGCGGACTGCTTTTTCCGCGATCTGTGGCTTGCGGCGTTCAGCTTTGCAACGATGATCGTCACGGACGAATGCCCCTATACGGAGGAAGAAATTCTCGCGATCGGGACGGAGATCAGCGTTTCGATCTGCAAGGCGTATAAGGAGATCCCCGGGCTCGCGGCGGGGCAATACGACCGCGACGCGGTATTTTCGGCGGTGATCGGGGGCGGACAAACGGAATGAGCGACGAAGTGCGGACGGTCTGCGGAGCGGAATACCGCATCGTTCGCCTGCTCGGGCACGGAAAGGGCGGCTATTCGTACCTTGCGGAGCGGGACGGGCGGCAGGTCGTTTTGAAGCAGATCCATCACGAGCCCTGCGATTACTATACGTTCGGCGATAAGATCGCAGCGGAACGGCACGATTACGAACGGCTGCTGCGGGCGGGGATTCGGATGCCCGCGATGCTGGCGATCGACGAAGAAACGGAACGGATCGTCAAGGAGTACATCGAGGGACCGACGGTGTTCGAGCTTGTGCAGAGCGGCGTTTCGGTCAGGCCGTATCTGCCGCAGGTGCAGCAGATGTCCGAAAGGGCGAAGGAATGCGGCCTGAACATCGACTGGTATCCGACGAACTTTGTCGTGCGCGACGGGCTGCTTTGGTACGTGGATTACGAATGCAATCCGTATGCGGACGAATGGAGCTTTGAAACGTGGGGCGTTCGGTACTGGACGCCCGCGGAAACGGACAATATTTGATACGGGGGAACGAATATGAGGATTCTGGTTTTGAACGGCAGTCCCAAGCGGGACAAAAGCGACACGATGCACATCACCCGCGCATTCCTCGAGGGGATGCAGGACTTCGGGCCGCAGGAAATCGAAACGATCCATGTGATCGATCAACACATCGAGTATTGCGCAGGGTGCTTTACGTGCATGCACAACGGCGGAACCTGCATCTATGACGACGATATGCGCGGCATCTTAGAAAAGTTTCTTGAAAGCGACTTGCTCGTGTTCAGCTTTCCACTTTATTGCTACGGGATGCCGGCGCCGCTGAAGGCGCTGATGGATCGCGTACTGCCGCTGTCGGCGATGACGATGCAGAAGGTCGGCGACCGGTACGAGCACGTCGGACAGGCGGACTTTTCGCGGCTGCGGTACCTGATGATCTGCGGCTGCGGCTTCCCGAACAGCAGGCACAATTTCGAGGCGATGACGCAGCAGTTTCAGCTGATGTTCCCGGTGCGGCATACGATCCTGACCGTTCCTGAAAGCCCGATGTTCAACGCGCCGGAAGCGGCGCCGGTGACCGTGCCGCGGCTCGCGCTCGTCCGGCAGGCCGGAAAGCAGTACGCCGAAACGGAAACGGTCGACGATGCGCTGCTTTCAAAGATCGGTTCGCCGATGATCCCGGAAGAGGTTTACGCGTCGATCGTGAACGGCAACGCGTGAGGAGGACGCATGGAAGAAACGGTAACGATCCGCAGCGAACGCGTTTCGGCGGCGGAGTACATCGACTTTTTGAAGCGCACCGACCTCGGTTCTCAGTACCCGAAGGAACGGTTCCCGGAGCGGATTGCGCGGCTTGTGGAAACGGCGTCGATCAGCCTGATCGCGCGGAATGAAAAGGGGGAGATCGTCGGCGCGCTGCTCGGGCTGACGGACTTTTCCTATTGGCTGTTTGTGACGGACCTCGGCGTGGATCGCGCGTATGAACGGCGCGGCGTCGGCTCACGGCTGATGCGGGCGGCGCACGCGCTGGCAGGCGGCGAGCACGATATCGCGGTCTACCTCGTCGCCAACGAGAACGCGATCCCGTTCTATGAAAAGCTGGGCATGCAAAAGAGCGACGACGTCATGCAGTACAACCATATCGACTGGACGGAATTCACCGTTCAATAATGCGGAGGAAAACAGGATGGAAAACAGGATTGTGATCCGGCGGGAAACGGCGGCGGATCATCGCGCCGTGGAGAACCTTGTGCGCGAATCGTTCTGGAACGTATACCGGCCGGGCTGCCTCGAGCATTTCGTGCTGCACCGGCTGCGCAGCGACCCGGCGTTTGTGCCGGAACTGGACTTTGTCATGGAGCGGGACGGCGAGCTGATCGGGCAGAATCTGTTCATGCGCGCCGAAATTAAGGCCGACGACGGGCGGTCTATTCCGATCATGACGATGGGGCCGATCTGCATTGCGCCGGCATACAAGCGGCAGGGCTACGGCAAGCAGCTTTTGGATTATTCGCTGGAACAGGCGGCGCGGCTCGGCTGCGGCGCGCTGTGCTTCGAGGGGAACATTCTGTTCTATGGGCAGAGCGGGTTTACTTTTGCGCGCTCGTTCGGGATCCGGTACCGCGATCTGCCGGAAGGCGCGGACGATTCGTTCTTCCTGTGCCGCGAGCTGATCCCCGGCTACCTGAACGGCGTGACGGGGGAGTATGCGCCGCCGGACGGCTACTTCGTCGGCGATCGCGAGCCGGAAGCGTTCGAAGCATTCGACGCGCAGTTCCCGCCGAAAGTGAAGCGGAAGCTGCCGGGACAGCTGGGATAAAGAGAACAGAACGCAAAAACAGGGGCTGTCGCAAAAGGCGTCAGACCATTTGCGGCAAATTGGAATTGTTTTAACTTGTATGTGGAAAAGGCGGAAAAATCCGCCTTTTCTCTGAATATATGCCGCAAATTATCCGCGTTTTCGTCCTCGGCATAGCGTCAGTATAGCCTTCGGGACGAAAACGCGAATTCTGACTGCCTTATCAACAGCCCCTTACAGCGCTCAAAGAGTTTTGAGACAACGCCGTTGTGCTGCCAATAGATTGTTTACTTTTTCCGCGGGCGGACTTCGGTGCGGGCGGACATTTCCGCATAGTAGCGGATGCGTTCGGTGAGCGCGGGCGTGAAGTCCGATTCCTGACTGCGCCAGCGCCACCAGCCGGTGGAGGAGGGGAAGTTCATGCGCGCTTCGTTGCCGAGACCGAGATAGTCCTGCATCGGGATGATCGCCAGCTCCGCGACGGAGTTCAGGACCCCGCGGATAAAGCCGAACGGCATGCCTTCGCGTTCATTGAGGCCGAGGTAGTTCACGGCGAACTCGATGCACTCCGGCGACGCGTCTTCGACCCAGCCCATGATCGGGCAGTTGTCGTGCGTGCCGGTATACGCGACGCAATGCACCGGATAGTTGTGCGGCAGCTCGCGCGAATCGGCCATCGGCTCAAACCCGAACTGCAGGATGTGCATACCGGGCAGACCGGAATCGCTGAGCAGCTTTTTGACTTCCGGCGTGAGGAAGCCGAGGTCTTCGGCGATCAGCCGGACGAACGGGCAATGCGCCTTGATCGCGCGGATCAGGTCCATGCCGGGGCCGGGATACCACTGGCCGGGCCGCGCGTCGGTCGAACCGTAGGGAACCGCCCAGAAGCTTTCGAGACCGCGGAAATGGTCGATGCGGACGACGTCGAACCGCGCCGCGGTGCGCGCCATACGGTGGCACCACCAACCGAAGTTGTCGCGGCGGTGTACGTTCCAGTCATAGACCGGGTTGCCCCAAAGCTGTCCGAGCTCGGTGAAATAATCCGGCGGAACGCCCGCGAGCAAACGCGGACGGTGCTGCTCGTCCATGCAGAACAGATGCGGTTCGCTCCAGACCTCGACCGAATCATGCGGGACGTAGATCGGCAGATCGCCGATGATCAGGATGCCGTTTGCGTTCGCATACGCTTTCAGCGCGTCGAACTGCTTTGCAAACTCGTACTGCAAAAAGCACTGGAAATCCACGTCGCGGACGAGAATCTGCCGATAGTACGCGACCGCGTCGGGCCGGTGCGCGACGATCGCTTCGTCGTCCCATTCATACCACGGACGGTTGTCATACTTTGTTTTCAGCGCGGTAAAGAGCGCATACTCCTCGAGCCAGTCGGCATTCTCCGCGCGGAACGCTTCCATCTTGCTGCGGTTAAACCGCAGAAACGCCTTGCGCAGGACTTCGAACCGGTTTTCCCAGAGCTTGCCGTAATCGACGTTCTTCGGATCGCCGCCCCAATCCAGCTCGCATTCCTCGGGCAGCAGCAGCCCTTCTTCAACCAGCATATCGAGGTCGATGAGGTACGGGTTGCCGGCGAACGTGGACGCGCTCTGGTACGGCGAGTCGGAATACCCGGTCGGGGTTACGGGAAGCATCTGCCAATAGCTCTGGCCGCTTTCTTTCAAAAAGTCGACGAAGGCGTAGGCCGCCTTGCCGAGCGTTCCGATGCCGTACTTCGACGGAAGGGAACTGATGTGCATTAAGATGCCGCAGGATCGCTTCATAAAAACTCCTTTTCGTGAAATTTACAATTGTATTTTACCACACTCATGTTATAATACAAGCAGGGAAACAAAAATTTCTTATATTTTTTGCAACAAGGAGTTTGTTTTATGAATTTGCAACCGTATTTGCAGCTTTCACCGGAGGTAGAGGCGGCGTTGAAAGCCAAAAAACCGGTCGTCGCGCTCGAAAGCACGATCATCTCGCACGGGATGCCGTATCCGCAGAACGTGGAGACGGCGCAAAACTGCCAGCGCATCTGCCGCGAAAACGGCGCCGTGCCGGCGACCTGCGCGATCATCGGCGGTAAGCTCTGCGCCGGTCTGACCGACGAGCAGATCGAATATCTCGGCAAGGCCGGGCGGGACGTGACGAAGGCGTCCCGGCGCGATCTTATGATGCTCTGCGCCAAGGGCATGGACGGGGCGACGACGGTCGCCGCAACGATGATCATCGCCGCGATGGCCGGCATCCGGATGTTTGCGACGGGCGGCATCGGCGGCGTGCACCGCGGCGCGGAAACGACGATGGACATTTCGGCCGACCTGGAGGAACTGGCCAAAACGCCGGTCTGCGTCGTCTGCGCCGGAGCAAAGAGCATTCTGGATCTCGGGCTGACGATGGAGTATCTCGAAACGAAGGGCGTGCCGGTGGTCGGCTTCGGCACCGACGAGCTCCCGGCGTTCTATACGCGCAAAAGCGGAATCGCCGTGCCGTGGCGCTGCGACGCGCCGGAAGAGATCGCGGCGGCGGTCAACGCGCAGCGCGCCATCGGATACGACGGCGGCATGCTCGTTGTGAACCCGATCCCGGAGCAGTATTCGATGGACCCCGCCGTCATCAACGCGGCGATCGACGCGGCGATCGAGGATGCAAAGCGGCTCGGCATCAAGGGCAAGGAGACGACGCCGTTTTTGCTCGCAAAGATCAAGGACCTCACCGGCGGCGACAGTCTCGCTTCCAACATCGAGCTGGTCTACAACAACGTGCGGCTGGCGGCCCGGATTGCGGCGGCGCTTTAATGCAAACAGGATTCCATGACATTTCGGGGCGGGTAAGAAACGGTTCGGCTTCTTTCCGCCCCTTTCGTTCGACCGGAGAATTTACGGGAATCTTACGAAGTTTTCCCGCAAGGTAACAGTTTTTTGACAACTTCGACACAATTATCGTGTATAATGAAAGGCAAGATTGAACGGTAAGACGGAGGACGCAATGAACGATCCCAAATCCATCCTCGACGAATTGAAAAAAGCGGTCGTCGGCAAGGACAACGTGCTGATCATGGCGCTGCTGGCGATTCTGGCGCGCGGACACATTCTGCTGGAGGACATTCCGGGCGTCGGCAAAACGACGCTCGCGCTCGCGTTCAGCAAGGCGCTCGGCCTGCAATACAACCGCGTCCAGTTTACGCCGGACGTGCTGCCCTCGGACATCGTGGGCTTTTCGATGTATGACAAGGCGACCGGCAAGATGGTCTACCAGCCCGGCGCGATCCTCTGCAACCTGTTCCTGGCGGACGAACTGAACCGCGCGACGAGCCGGACCCAGTCGGCGCTGCTCGAAGCGATGGAGGAGGGCAACGTAACCGTCGACGGCGTGACGCATCCGGTTCCCGATCCTTTCGTCGTGATCGCGACGCAGAACCCGGTCGGCGCGTCCGGTACGCAGCTTTTGCCGGATTCGCAGCTCGACCGCTTCATGGTGCGGCTTTCGATGGGCTATCCGCGTCCGGCGGACGAGCTGGAACTGCTGTCCCGCAAGCAGAAGGGCAACCCGATGGACAACGTTCGCTGCATTGCGGATCGGAACGGCCTGGCCGAGATCCGTGACGTGGTGGACAAGACCTATATCAATCCGAAGATTCTCGAATACATCATCCGGCTCGGCAACGCGACGCGCACGCACGCGCAGATTCTGCAGGGCGCAAGCCCGCGCGCTTCGCTGGCCGCGGCTTCGATGGCAAAGGCGGCGGCGTGGGTACAGGGACGCGATTACGTGATCCCGGCCGACGTGAAGCTGATCTACCCTGCAACCGTGACGCACCGGCTGCTGCTGACGGCCGACGCAAAGGCCGCGGGCGTGACGGCGGACGCCGTTCTGGCCGACATTCTGAAGAATACCCCTGCGCCGGTCGCCGGAAAATAAGATGCGCGCGCGCCGGGTTCTGTACCTATCCGCGCTGTTGACCGTGACGGCGTTCCATCTCGCATTCGGGCAGTACGTTTCCCACTTCATGCTGTGGTTCGTACTGCTGCTGCCGGCTGCGTCGCTTTTGCTCAGTCTCCCTGCAATCCTGACCACGCGGATCGAACTGGTCGGCGCGGACGACGTGCAGCGGGGCAGGGAAGCGGCGATCCGGCTGCGCGCCCGGTGCGGGTTTTTTCTGCCGCTCGATTGTTTGAGAATCAAAGTAGAAGAACAGAATCTGTTCGTCGAGGAGAAACCGACGCGGAAAACGATCCGGCTGTACGGTCTGTCCGAAAAGGAAAAGCGCGTCCGGCTTTCCACCGCGCGCATCGGCACGATCCGGCTTCGGGTTCGCTCCGCGTGGGCGTTCGATTACCTCGGCCTTTTTGCGCTGCCGATCCGTCGGACGAATCCGGTCACGTTTACCGTGCTGCCGACGCCGACGGAACCGGTTCCGAACCCGGAGCTCGTGGCGTCCTCCGCACAGGTGCTGAAGCCGAAACCGCAGGGCTTTTCCGAGGAACACGAGCTGCGGCCGTACCGCGCGGGCGATTCGATCAACCTGATCCATTGGAAGCTGTCGTCGAAGATGGACGAGCCGATCATCCGCGAACCGCAGGAACTGATCCGAAAGCACATCATCCTCGCGGTCGATCTGCCCGAATCGTATGAAGCGCAGGAGAATCTGCTCGATCAGCTTTGCTGGCTGTCCGATACGCTGCTCAAAAAGCAGATTCCGTTCGGGCTGTACCTCGGTTTACAGAATACGCTGATCCGCTCCGACGGCGAGCTGACGGCGCTTTTGAAAACGTTTTTGTCCGAACCGCTGCACGCGGAAGCGACCGATGCGATCCGCTCCGGAAACGATACCCTCGTCTATCGGCTGACGCCGAACCGGAAGGGGGCGGGCGCATGAAGAAGATTCTGTACCCGGCGCTGACCGTTCTGACCGATGCGGCGCTCGTTGCGCTCGCGGTGCTGTCCGTGCCGTGCGCGGTGCTGACGGCGTACCGCGTGCCGTTCCCGCTTGCGCCGCTTGCGATCGCGGCGGCGGCGATCGGGCTTTCCCTTTCGATCTGGATGCACGTTTCAAAGCGCGGCTACCTTGCCGGCATTCTCTTTTTTGCAGTGCTGACGCCGCTGCTGCTCTGGAAACACGCGGCGATCCGGTACGGCTTTGCGCTGTTCCGGTACGCGATGCTCGATCTTTTGGCCGCGGACGTGCCGTTTTTGCCGAACGCGACGCCGATTGATCCGGCTGTCAGCGCCGGTCTCGACCCGGTAAACGCGGTCGGCTGGTTCGTGCTGCTCGTCATGGCGCTGTTCGGCCTGTCGGTCGCGTGGAGTCTGATCCGGAGCAGAATGCTGCTGCTGCCGGTGATCGTGCCGCTGCCGCTTTTTATGCTGAGCGTGATCTATACCGACCTGCCGCTGGCGCACTGGGCGGTGCTGCTGCTAATGCTGTACCTCGGCACGTGCCTTGCGACGGGCGGGCTGCGCGTGAACGAAGCCGAACAATACGGCGCGGTCGCAGCGCCGATGCTGCTCGTTCTGCTGCTGCTCGGAACGCTGATCCGCGTCGTGTCGCCGCCCGAAACGTACGAGCCGATCTCGTTTGAGAAGCGGCAGGAGATGATCGGCGACCGCGTCCAGCAGCTGTACGACGACGTGACGAACCTGATGAACAACCGCGTCAAGCGCACCGAGGACCTTTCCGACGAGGAGGAGTGGCGGCGCACCGACGACACGGTTCTGACGCTGACCACGGATGCGGAGGGCGTCCGGTATCTGCGCGCGTATTCGCTCGGCGGGTATGCGGACAGTCGATGGACGAGCGTTCCGTTGTACCGCGGGGAATGGGCTTCCGCCGCTGCGCTCGGCATGCGGGCGACCGGGGAACAGCATTCGATGGAGATTACGGCCGAGGCGTCCGAAATGCTGTACGTGCCGTACGGGTTCACGAATACGGACGTGCCGGAACTGAGGGAAGCGTTCCTTCCGGCGCGGGGTGAGGAGACCTATTCCTGGACGTTTACCGATGCGATCCCGGACGCCGGGAGCGTGACCGAGGATGAGCTCGAATACCTGGCTTGGGCGGACGAGGTGTACACGATTGCCGATTCTGAGGAGCGGGAAGCGCTGCTCGCGTTTGCCGCGGAGGTCGGGCTGCAGGACCTCGGCGACCCGTACCGCACCGCGCTTGCGGTGGCGGCGTTTGTGCGCGCGAATGCGGAATACTCGACGACGCCGGGCAAAGTCCCTGCCGGCGAGGACTTCGTGCTGTACTTTTTGCGGGAAGGCCGCAAGGGCTATTGCGTGCATTTTGCGAGCGCAACGACCGCGCTGCTGCAGGCGATGGGCTATCGCGCGCGGTATGTGTTCGGCTACCGGTTCTATACGACCGCGAACGAAGAAACGGCCGTGACCGACGAGATGGCGCACGCGTGGACGGAAATCTACTGCCCCGGCGTCGGCTGGGTCCCGATCGAGAGCACGGCGGGCGCGGAGGGCTGGAAGGAACCGACGCAGGAGACCGCCGCCGCGACGGCGGAACCGACGACCGCGCCGACCCCCGAACCGACGCCGGAGCCGACGCAGGCGCCGACCGACGCGCCCACGATGGGAACGGAACAGCAGGAAACGCCGGAGCCGAGCGCGGTACCGACGACGGAACCGACAAAACACCCCGAACAGGACCAGAACGACGAGGGCGGGGAGACGACCGGCAAACCGCTTGACCTTCGCTGGCTGCTGTGGCTGCTTCTTCCGGTCGGATTGGTCGGCGGCTTCTGGGGCGCAGGCGTACTGGTTCGCAAAAAGCGGCGGCAGCGGTTCACGCAGAAGAACGCGCGCGCGGCGGTGCTGGCCATGTATCGCTACCAGAAGCGGCTGGAACGGTTCGGCGCACCGGCGGACGAGGCGGCGGAAACGTTGGCCGAGGAAGCGGCATTCTCCAACCATTCGATGCAGAAGGGCCGCGCCGAGATGCAGGCGATCCTGAACCGGTCGCTGGCGGCGCTCGAGCGATTGCCGCGCCGGAAACGGTTCCTGCAAAAATACATCCTGTTTTTGACCTGAGTTTCGCCCCGATGCAGCCGCCTTTCGACGGAAAAGCGGCTTCGTCGGGGATTTTATTTTGTAAAATCGAAAAAAATGCTTGCAATTGCAGCCATTAGTCGCTATAATAATTGTCGCACGCTGATGTAGCTCAGTTGGTAGAGCGCGTCATTGGTAATGACGAGGTTCATGGGTCCGACTCCCATCATCAGCTCCAAAAACAAATCGCCTCCTTGCGGGGCGATTTGTTTTTGCAAAGGAAGGGAGTCGGCTGAGCGACCGCCGAACGCCGCAGTGCGGCGTTCGGCAGCGAAGTGGGTTTGCGGCACGGCGGACAGCGCAGCGCGGAGCGCAAGCAGGCCTGCCGGATAACGAAGTGGGTTTGCGGCATAAAAAACAAAGATGGAAAACCTGTCATTCAGGACCGGGGTGAATGAAGAATCAATCAGTAAGCCCGGGGGCAGGTTTCCATCTGCTTCAGTATAACGTACGCTTTCGAAAAATGCAAGCGAAATATGAAAAACAGGATTTGTGATGTTCAAGACCGGGCGGGTCACAATTGACGAGTACCCCGGCACCACAAATCCTGTCAAAGAAAATTCACTGCTGACTTTCAAGGCGGGTATCTCTGAAAAAGAGGATGGTCCCGACAGCAAATCTTCAATCGCTTTTATACTACAATCCGGCGGAAATTGCAAGCCCCATTTTTCAAAACAGGCAAGATCGCCCGTCAACCACGAAGCCTTTGCTTTTTTGCGCGGGATGTGGTAGAATGCTGAAAAAGATGTGACAGGCCGCGCGATGCGGCGGATGGAGACGGATATGATGGAAGTGTTTTCCGAAACGTTTGCGATCGGCAGCGATCAGGTGGATCGGACGCGGACGATGCGGCCGGGCGCGCTTTTGACGCGGATGCAGGAGGCGGCGCTGTCGCATGCGCGCGCGCTGGGACTGGATTCGGATCGGACGCTGAACCGCAATCTGCTTTGGGTCGTGACGCGGTATTATCTGGAGATCGGGCGGCTTCCGCGCTACGAGGAGGTCGTCACGCTCGAAACGTACCCGGGCACGGTACGGCGCGTGCTGTTTCCGCGCTATTTCCGGATGAAGGACGCGAACGGGAACGTGCTGATGCGCGCGTCGTCCGTTTGGGTGCTGATCGACGGCGAGCGGCGGACGATGATTTCGCCGAAGCAATACGGACTCGAAGTGTACGACGGCGCAGCGTTCGGCGACGAGCTGCCCTACAACATGCCCGCGCAGCCGATCCCGCCGACGCGCAGCGAGGAGTTCACGGTGCCGTACAGCTATCTGGACCTGAACGGGCACATGAACAACACGAAGTATTTCGACCTTTGCATCGATCTGATCGCGGACGAGGTCGAGGGGCGCGCGCTGCGCTCGATCAGCGCCGAGTTCCAGAACGAAATCCATTACCGGGAAACCGTTTCGGTGTCGATCGGCGAGCAAAACGGCGCGTACCTGTTCACGGGAACGACGGAAAAACCGTGCTTCCGGATCGGGATGCAGTACGAAGCACCGTCCGATGACGGGGGAGAACAATGACGGAACTGCGGTCAAAATGGATCGGCGACCGCGCGTTTTACCGGCGGATGCTGGCTGTGATGCTGCCGGTGCTGATCCAGAACGTCATCACGAACTTTGTCAGTCTGCTGGACAACATCATGGTCGGGCAGGTCGGAACCGAAGCGATGTCCGGCGTTGCGATCGTGAACCAGCTGCTGTTTGTGTTCAACCTCTGCATTTTCGGCGGGCTGTCCGGCCCCGGCATCTTTACGGCGCAGTTCTTCGGCCGCGGCGACGACGACGGCGTGCGGCATACGGTGCGGCTCAAATGGTACATCGCGCTCGCGGCGGTCGCGCTGTTCGGCGCGGCGCTGGCGCTGTTCGGCGAGCCGCTGATTTCGCTGTTTCTGCACGAGGGTGAGGCCGACATCGATCTTGCTGCTACGCTGTCGTTCGGGCAAAGCTACCTTTGGGTCATGCTGGCCGGGCTGCTGCCGTTTGCAGTCATGCAGGTGTACGGCAGCACGCTGCGCGAATGCGGCGAAACGCTGCTGCCGATGAAGGCGGGCGTCGCCGCGATCCTGATCAACCTGACGCTGAACTATGTGCTGATCTTCGGCAAGCTCGGGTTCCCGGCGCTCGGCGTCGTCGGCGCGGCGATCGCTACGGTGATTGCGCGCGTTGCGGAATGTGCGATCGTCGTCATCTGGGCGCACTGTCACGCAGACCGCCACCGCTATATCCGCGGGCTGTACCGGAGCCCGAACGTCCCGACAAAGCTGCTGAAGCGCGTCGCGTTCAAGGGCGTGCCGCTGCTGCTGAACGAGGTGCTTTGGAGCGCGGGCATGACGCTGCTGAACCAATGCTATTCGGTGCGCGGGGTGGAGGTCGTTTCGGCGGTCAATATCTCCTCGACGATCTGGAACCTGTTCTTCTGCGCGCTGTTTGCGACCGGCACGACGATCGCGATCATGATCGGGCAGCGGCTCGGCGCGGGCGAGCTCGAAGCCGCGATCGACGAGGATCGGAAGCTGATCGCGTTTGCCGTCACGCTGTCGGCGGTTACCGCCGCGCTGATGGCGATCTTCGCGCCGCTGATCCCGAATCTCTACAACACGGAGCCGGAAGTGAAGGCGCTCGCCACGCGGTTCCTCTGGATCTGCGCCGTGCTGATGCCGTTTAACGCGCTGACGAACAGCTGCTATTTCACGCTGCGCTCCGGCGGAAAGACGGCGATCACGTTCCTGTTCGACAGCGGGTTTATCTGGGCGGTCTGCGCGCCGACGGCGCTTGCGCTCGTGCACGGGACGAAGCTGCCGATCCTTTGGGTATTTGCCGTCGTGCAGTCGCTGGAGCTGATCAAGGTCGCGATCGGGCTGACGTTATTGAGACGCCGCAGCTGGGTCAACAATCTGGTCGAGAATTTATACTGATTCACGCCTAAAAGATGCACATTGGACGGCATCCTCTTCGCCGGTTCTGCTTTGTTAAATCTTGATTGACCTCCAGTCAACCTGCGATTCTCCTCATGGAACCAACGAAGAATCTGCTCGTCGAATGTACACATCTTTCGACGTGACTCAGTATTAGGATAACAAGGCGTTGTCTCAAAACTCTTTGAGCGTTGTAAGGGGCTGTTGATAAGGCAGGCAGAATTCGCGTTTTCGTCCCGAAGGCTATACTGACGCTATGCCGAGGGCGAAAACGCGGATAATTTGCGGCATATAATCAGAGAAAAGGCGGATTTTTCCGCCTTTTCTACATACAAGTTAAAACAATTCCAATTTGCCGCAAATGGTCTGACGCCTTTTGCGACAGCCCCTTGCTGTCTTTGGGATTATGCTTCCGGCGTGAGGGAACCGTAGGAATCCTTGTTGGCAAGGTAGCCGTTCAGGACTTCCACAAGCTCGTCCGCGTCGATGCCGTGCACGGCGCAGGCCTGTTCCAGGTTCTCCGTATGCGCCATGATGCAGCCGAGGCAGTGCATGCCGCTCGCCATCAGGATGGCGGCCATATCCGGGTCCACTTCGAGGATGGCGCGGATCGTCATATCTTTCGTTACCATAGTCCAATCTCCTTTGTTTTTTCGCAGTCAGTATAGCGTGTCCCGCCCCGGAATGCAAGCGCAAAAAGGGGAAGTTCACGGTTCTTTCAAAATCCCGAGATATACTAATCCACGCCTTAATCATGCACATTCGGCGGCACCTTCTCCGCTGTTTCGGCTTCGTCGAATCTTGATTGACCTCCAGTCAACCTGCGATTCTCCTCATGGAACCAACGAAGAATCTGCTCGCCGACTGTACATATTATAGACGCGGTTTAGTATAATTTACTCGGCTTTATTCGATTTGATCAGCAGCCGGAATCCGCACGGCGGAACCGAAACGCGGATGCTCGCGCCGGCGCGGATGCGTTCGCCGTTTTCGGCTTCGTATTCGCCGGCAAACGCGACCGGCGCTTCGCCGTCCGGCCCTTCGAACAGCATCGTGGGGAACAGCACGGCGCTCTGCGCGCTGTCCGAACGGTTCAAAAAGCACAGAACGGTTTCAGATTCGTTATACCGGATCACGGCGAACAGGTCGCGGCCGACCGCGCCCATGCGCAGCCGCCCGTCCTTCAGCGCCGAATGTGCGTGGCGCGCGTTGCCGAGCGCGGCGACGTCCCGGATCAGCGCGTGATCCGCATGGCCCCAGGGATACGTTTTGCGGTTGAACGGGTCGCGCATACCGGTCTGACCGGCCTCGTCGCCGTAATACAGGCACGGAACGCCGGGCAGCACCATCGCGAGCGCGACGGCGGAGCGGTAGCGAATCTTCGCGCGGGTGATCGCCTCTTCGGTCGGATGGAACAAAAGCTGCTGTTCCCGCGGGGTGGCTTCGGAATCCGGCGCGCCTGCGAACGCGGAGATCGCGCGGCCGATGTCGTGCGAGCCGAGCAGATTCAGACAGGCCTCGTAAAACGGCTTCGGATAGTTTTCGCGGAGCCGCTGCAGCCGGTCGTTCAGCGCGTACGCGTCGATTTCGCAGCAGAGGAACTGCCGAACGCCGCGGAGGAACGGATAGTTCATCGGCGCGTCCAGCTCGTCGCCGTTGCAGTATCCGCGCCGCCCTTCCGGGCCCATCTTGGTCGAGCAGTCCTCCCAGACTTCGCCGAGCAGCACGGAATCGTGCTTTTCGTACTTGGCGGCGCGGCGCGTCCCGCGAATAAACTCGTCGGGCAGCTCATCCGCCACGTCGAGCCGCCAGCCGCTTGCGCCGCGGCGCAGCCACGTTCGCAGCACGCCGTTTTCGCCCTGAATGAACTCGCGATAGCTCGGCGTCATTTCTTCCACGTTCGGCAGGGAACGGAAGTTCCACCAGCACTCGTATTCGTCCGGATACCGGCGGAACCGGTACCATTCACGATACGGCGAAGACGGATCGGAGCACGCGCCCGTGCCGTAGCGGCCGAACCGGTCGAAATAGATGCTGTCGTCGCCGGTGTGCGAAAAGACGCCGTCGAGGATGATGCGGATGCCGTACGTTTCCGCATCGGAGCAGAGCCGGATGAAATCGACGTTCGTGCCGAGCAGCGGATCGACGGTATAGTAATCCGCCGTGTTGTAGCGATGGTTGCTGTGCGCCTCGAAGATCGGGTTCAGGTACAGGCAGGTCACGCCGAGCGACTGCAGATAGGGCAGCTTTTGCCGGATGCCCTCGAGATCGCCGCCGTAGTAATCGTCCGGCTCGTAATCGCGCTTGCCGCCGTGCGGCCGGTAAAGCGGTTCGTCGTCCCAGTCTTCGTGTACGACGATACTGCGCCCGGTGCGGCGGTATTCCCGCGCGCGCGCATAAAAAGCGTTCCGGTCGGAACAATAAAAACGATCGGGGAAAATCTGGTATGCGACCGCGCCCTTGAACCAGTCGGGCGTTGTGAAGCTGCCGTCGTAAACTGTTACGCCGTACAGCAGCGGTTTGTCGGACGAACGGCTTTCGCCGGACTCGCCGCCGTAAAAGAACGTGCGTCCGTCGCGGAAGCGGCAGAAGCAGTATCCGGCGCGCTGCGGCTGGTACGGCGCACAGAGCGAAACGCTTGCGCGCTCGCCGTACTGCTGCATCTGCAGAACGCGGATGCCGCCGTAATCGCACCAATAGAGATGCAGCGGCTCGCCTTCGTCGGAAACGTAGTCGCAGGAGATGGTGATCATGGTTCCGCACGGGACGGCGCCCTGCGGGTTACGGTCATGGATGTTTCTGGAGTGATGATAAATTCTCATACCCCGTATTATACACAAGAATTCTCCGTTTGTCGAGAAGAATCCTTTGACGATGCAAAAAAGATGTGCTATACTTTGCCCATGGACGATGCCAAAAAGCGACAATTGATTCAAACGGTGCTGTACGCCGCGTGTATCGCGGCCATCGTGTATGTGGTGTTCCGGTACGCGCTGCCGGTTCTTGCGCCGTTTTTGGTCGCTTTTGTGATCACAGCGCTGATCACGCCGCTGATCAATCTGCTGCATGAAAAGCTGCGTCTGCCGAAAAAGCCGATCGCGATCGTGCTGGTCACCGTCTCGTATCTGGTGCTGTTCGGGCTGATCCTGCTCGTCGGCAGGGGCGTCTACAATTGGGCCATGAACGCGGACGGCTGGTTCCAGACCGTGTTCGTGCCGGGCGTCATGCAGATCTATACGCGGCTGACCTCGTTTTCGGGCGACGGGGCTTCCGGGCTCGTTTCGTATCTGGCCAGCGCGCGGGACAAGCTGATCGACACGATCGGCGCCGGCGTGTCGAAGGTCTCGGCGGAAACGCTGTCCGGCGCGGCAGCCGCGCTGCCCGGTTTTCTGATCCGCATTCTGTTCGCGGTTGTGGCGACGTATTTCATGGCGACGGACGCCGACCGGATTCTGTACTGGCTCGGGTCGCGCGTCAGCGAGCCGCTTGCCGAAAAGGTCTCCGCCGGGTTCCGCACGATTCAAAAGACGCTCGGCCGTTACATCCGGGCGTACTCCGTGATCTTTCTGATCATGTTTGCGGAGCTGTGCGTCGGGTTCTTCGCCGCGCGCATCGAGAACTTTGTGCTGGCGGCGCTGTTTGTCGCGGTGTTCGATATCCTGCCGATTTTGGGCAGCAGCATGATCCTGCTGCCGTGGTCGCTGTTTCTGCTTCTGTCCGGCGATTATCAGCGCGGCGCGGTCATGTTCGTCGTGTACCTGATCGTTGTGATCGTGCGTCAGTTCATCGAGCCGAAGATCGTCGGCGAACACGTCGGTCTGCACCCGCTTGTGACGCTGATCGCCATGTACGTCGGCAGCAAGCTGTTCGGCGGCGTCGGCCTGTTCGGATTCCCGATCTGCTGCGCGGTGCTGGTGCAGCTCGAATCGGCCGGCGTACTGAACCTGTTCCCGAAACGGCGCGATATTCCGGAACCGGAGATGCCGAAACGCAAAAATATATTTTCGAAAAAGCCCAAAAAGTAGCCTTTTGTCATATTTCTGACACAACTTTGACGAATCTCCCTGCTATAATGGTGCAAAACCGATGGTAATGGGGGATTCTTTCGTTGATTCGTATCCTGATTGTCGATGATGAACAGCCGATTGCAAACCTGATTCGCATGAACCTGTCCCGGATGGGGTATGCCTGTACCTGCGCGTACGACGGACAGGCCGCGGCGGACCTTGTCGAGCGGGAATCGTTCGACCTGATTCTGCTGGACATCATGCTTCCGAAATTCGACGGTTACGACCTTTTGGCGTTCATCCGGCCGATGAATATTCCGGTGATCTTTTTGACGGCCAAGAGCGACGTCAACGACCGCGTCAAGGGCCTGAAGCTCGGCGCGGAGGACTATATCGTCAAGCCGTTTGAGCTTGTCGAGCTCGTGGCGCGGATCGAAGTCGTTCTGCGCCGGTACAACAAGAGCCGCACCTACCTTTCGATTCTCGACATCGTGATCGACTACGAAGGGCGCTCCGTGCTGCGGAACGGCGAAAAGATCGAGCTGACGCGCAAGGAGTTCGACCTGCTCGTCGTGCTGTGCCAGAACCCGAACACCGCGCTGTTTCGCGAGCAGCTGTTTGAGCGAATCTGGGAAACGGATTACATGGGCGAGACGCGCACGCTCGACAGCCATATCCAGCGGCTGCGCCGCAAGCTCGGCTGGCAGGATCGCATCAAGACCGTGCACAAGGTCGGCTACCGGCTCGACGTGCCGATGGACAAAATGCCGCAGGAGACCAAAGAACCCGTCTGACAACCGATGAAATTCGCGCTGAAAATCTGTCTTTGCACCGTATTGATCATCTCGCTGCTGTTCGGCGCAGCGGGACAGATTCTCGTTGCGCAGAGTTTTGAAGCCGCATTGAAATTCCGTGTCCGCCTGGCGGAGGCGGAATTTTCTGCGCTTGCGTCGGCGATGGAAGCCGAAATCTACGGCGTGCGGCTGTATTACAGCACGGTTTCGCCGGCGATGTATCAGGAACTTTTGACGCGCGCCTGCCGGATGCAGGGGATCGAATCGCCCTGCGCGCTGTACGTCGAAACCGGCGAAAGGATTGCGTCGGTCGGGGACGTGCAGCCGGGAACGATCGCGTTTTCCGCGCTTTCGTCGGATCAGTTCGTTTCCGTGCTCGAACGCGAAGGGGAGCAGACGGTTCTGAACACGGTCGGCAGCGTCCGGATCGGCGGGGAACGGTATTTTCTGAACGTGCGCTACGGCGCGGACGACCTGATGCATCTCAGGCGCACGCAGGCGCAGTCGGTCGTACTGCTGCATGTGATTACGGTTGCGGTCTGCGCGGCGGTGATGCTGCTCGTGGCGTGGTGGACGTCGAAGCCGCTGATCCGCTTGAAACGGTTTACCGGCGTGATCGGGCGGGGCAATTATTCGCGCCGCGCCAAGGTCACTTCGCTTGACGAGATCGGCGATCTGACGGTCGCGTTCAACGACATGGCGGGCGACATCGAGCAGAAGGTAACCGCGCTGGAAAACACCGCGAAGCAGCAGAAGGATTTTGTCGCAAGCTTTTCGCACGAACTGAAAACGCCGATGACGTCGATCATCGGCTATGCTGACATGCTCCGCAGTTCGGAGCTCGACGAGGAGGACGCGTTCCTGGCGGCAAACTTCATTTACAGCGAGGGGAAGCGGCTCGAAGCGCTGTCGCTGAAGCTGATGGACCTCGTCGTGCTCGACAAGGACGATTACACGCTGACGCGCGGCTACGCCAAAAAGGCGCTCGGACACGTGGTCGCGGTCGTGTCGCCGATGCTCGCGCAAAATGAACTTGATTTTCATTATGAAATCGAACAGCAGCTGATCCTGTATGAAAAGGACTTGCTGCTGACGCTGGTCACGAACCTGATCGACAACGCGCGCAAGGCGTCTTCGCCGGGCAAGCGCATCACGCTGACCGGACGGCGCGCGAACGGGCGCTATCGGATCGAGGTGCGGGACGAGGGAATCGGCATTCCGCCGGAGGAACTGTCGCGCATTACGGAAGCGTTCTACATGGTCGACAAGTCGCGGGCGCGCGCGCAGCACGGCGCAGGGCTCGGTCTGGCGATCGCCAACCGGATCGCCGAAATCCACGGGAGCAGCCTGCACTTTGAAAGCGCGCCGGGCGAGGGGACGACGGTGTCGTTCGACGTTCCGCTTGCCGCGCGGGAAAGGAGGCGGCCGGATGAAGACGAATAAACGGCAGGCCGGTCTGCGCGGGATTCTGCGCCGGATCGGCGCCCTATTGCAGCGTTCGAACGGCACGGAAGATGAGCGTGCGCGGCGCACCCGGCTGGTGTACATCCTGCTTTCGGTCGGAACGGTTGCGATCTCGTATTTGCTGGTGCTGCTGAACTACGGCGTCTTTTCACTCTCCGAACGGACGCTGTACGGAAAACCCGTCTACGACGACGTCACGATCGCGTCTGCGGGGACGATCGCCGATCCGCTTTCGCGCGTGATGCGCGTAGAGCTGTATCAATCCTGCACGCGGCAGGGCGACGAACGTGCGGCGCTGCCGGAGGAACGGACGAAGGCCGATGCGCTCGCGCAGGTGAAAACGCTTTGGGAAGAGACGCTGAATCTGTACGCCGAGGCGAACAACGGCTCGCTGAAAACCGGCGAAAGCGTGGATCGCGTTCTGCGCGGAAGCCGCTATACCGCGCATCTTCGGGACTTTTACAACGAGCAGAACGAAACGAAGATCGCCGTCTGGAGCGCGCAGGCGTACTATACGGCGGCGGACGGCCGCGTGTACTGCCTGTCGGCGGAGCTCGACAGCCGCGTCGAGGACGTGTATTCCGTTACGGTCGCGTTGTTCGATTCGATCGACGGGGTGAACCGGGCGTCGGATTTCTACCCGATGCTCGACGCGCTCGGCGAACCGCGCAGCAGGGCGCAGGGAATGACGACCGGCGCGGAGAACGACGAACTCGTTTCGACCGTCTCGCTTTCGGATGGAATCGTTCTGGTTCTCCGGACGCAGAAGGGCGTGCAGAGTTACCTGACGCTGGCGCTTTCCGACGAATCGCAGCCGTAATCAAACCAAAAAATGCAAACGCCGCTTCCCCCAAGCAGGGAGGCGGCGTTTGCTCTGTTCAGAACCGGTAGCGATCCGGTTCAAAGTTGCGCGCGTCTTCGGCGGTCCGGTTGTTGCGGTTGTCCGGATGGTCCTTGCCTCTGCGGCGCTGGGTTTCGCTCGGCCTTTTCGGCCGTTTGTCCTGATCGGGAATGTACATACGCTTCTCCGTTCTATGAAAATCGGAACGGTTGTTCCGTCACAGGTAGTTTGTGTAAAGATTCGGTGGATATCCATGAAAATGTTGGAAACGCATCTTGAGAAACGAACGCGGGTTTGGTATAATAAACAAGCTATATTGGGAATCTGGGCGCGTATGCCCATGGGAAAGGAACCGCGATGGAGGAAAGAAGCAAGAATTTCATCGAAGAAGCGATCGAGGAGGATCTCAGAACAAAGGAACCGCGCGTCAAGACGCGTTTTCCGCCCGAACCGAACGGCTATCTGCATATCGGCCACGCAAAGGCGCTGACCGTGGATTTCGGCATGGCGGAGCAGTACGGCGGAACCTGCAACCTGCGCTTTGACGATACGAATCCGACGAAGGAAGACGTGGAGTACGTCGAGGCGATCAAGGAGGATATCCGCTGGCTCGGGTTCGAATGGGATCAGCTTTTGTTCGGATCGTCCTATTTTGACAAGTGCTACGAACTGGCGGTCAAGCTGATCCGCAAGGGCCTTGCGTACGTCGACGATCTCAGCAAGGATGAGATGCGCGAATACCGCGGCACGCTGACCGAGCCGGGCAAGAACAGCCCGTGGCGCGATCGCAGCGTGGAGGAGAACCTCGATCTGTTCGAGCGCATGAAGAACGGCGAATTCCCCGACGGGGCAAAGACGCTGCGCGCCAAGATCGACATGGCTTCGCCGAATATCAACATGCGCGACCCGGCAATGTACCGGATCAAGCACGTTTCGCATCATCAGACCGGCGACAAGTGGTGCATCTATCCGATGTACGACTTCGCGCACCCGATCCAGGACGCGATCGAGGGCGTCACGCATTCGCTCTGCTCGCTCGAGTACGAAGCGCACCGGCCGCTGTACGACTGGGTCGTCAACGCATGCGAGTTCGAGCATAAGCCGCGACAGATCGAGTTTGCGCGTCTGAACCTGACGAACACGGTCATGTCGAAGCGGTACCTGCGCCGGCTCGTCGAGGAGCATTTCGTGTCCGGCTGGGACGATCCGCGGATGCCGACGCTTTGCGGGATGCGCCGCCGGGGCTATCCGGCCGCCGCGATCCGCGATTTCCTCGCGCGCATCGGCGTCGCCAAAGCGGACTCGGTCGTCGACGTTGCGATTCTGGAGCACTGCGTGCGCGAGAACCTGAACGCCTCGGCGCCGCGCTGCATGGCGGTGATCGAGCCGCTGCGCCTTGTGATCGACAACTGGGAGGACGGCAAGCTGGAGCCGGTCGTGCTCGAGAACATGCCGAACGATCCCGAAGCCGGCACGCGCACGCTGCAGTTCGGCAAGGAGCTGTACATCGAGCGCAGCGACTTCATGGCCGAGCCGGTCAAGAAGTTCTTCCGTCTCAAGCCGGACGGCGAAGTGCGGCTGAAGGGCGCGTACATCGTGAAGTGCGTTTCGTGGGAAACGGACGAATCCGGCGAGGTCACCTGCGTGCATTGCATCTACGATCCCGAAACGAAGAGCGGCGAATGCGAGCGCAAGGTCAAGGGCACGCTGCATTGGCTCAGCGCGGCGGACGCGGTACCGGCTCAGTTCCGGCATTACGACGTCCTGATCCGCGATCCGGAGGAGGGCGAGGAGGTCGCCGACTTCACCGAGCTTTTGAACCCGAACTCGCTGGAAATCAAGAAGGGGTTCGTGGAGCCGACGCTGGCGGAAGCGAAGCCGGGCGAATCGTTCCAGTTCATCCGCATGGGCTACTATTCGGCCGATCCGGACGGCAGCGCGGAAAAGCCGGTGTTCAACCGCGTCGTCGGCCTGAAAGATTCGTTTAAGATTCAGTAAGAGGAGCACACCATGGTCAGAACAAGATTTGCCCCGAGCCCGACGGGGTTCATGCATTTGGGCAACCTCAGAAGCGCGCTGTACACGTTCCTGTACGCGCGGGCGAACAACGGCCGCTTCATCCTCCGCATTGAGGATACCGATCAGGGCCGCTATGTGGAAGGCGCGGTGGACGTGATCTACCGTACGCTGAAGAGCATCGGCATGAACTGGGACGAAGGCCCCGACATCGGCGGCGACTACGGCCCGTATGTGCAGAGCGAGCGCAAGAGTCTCTATCTGCCGTACGCGAAGGAACTGATCAAAAAGCGCAAGGCGTACTACTGCTTCTGCACAGAGGAGGAACTGACCGAACGGCGTGAGGCGGCGGCCGCCCGCGGCGAGACGTTCAAGTACGACAAGCACTGCCTGCATCTGTCCGACGAGGAAGTGCAGCGCAGACTGGACGCCGGGATGCCGTACGTGATCCGGCAGAACGTGCCGGAGCACGGCGAAGCTTCCTTCGACGACGCGATCTACGGCCACATCGCCGTGGACTGCGCCGATCTGGACGACATGATCCTGATCAAGGCGGACGGGATGCCGACGTACAACTTCGCAAACGTCATCGACGACCACACGATGGGCATCACGCACGTCATGCGCGGCAACGAATACCTGTCCAGCACGCCGAAGTACAATCTTCTGTACGACGCGTTCGGCTGGGAGAAGCCGACGTACATTCACATGACGCCGATCATGCGCGACGCGACGCACAAGCTCAGCAAGCGCGACGGCGACGCGTATTTCGAGGACTACGTCAACAAGGGCTATTTGAAGGAAGCGATCGTGAACTACGTGGCGCTGCTCGGCTGGAACCCGGGCGACGAGCGCGAGTTCTTCACGATGGACGAGCTGATCAAGGCGTTTTCGATCGACGGTATGAGCAAGTCCCCCGCGATCTTCGACGTGAACAAGCTGACCTGGATGAACGCGGAATACATCCGCCGCCTGACGCCGGAAGCGTTCACCGCATACGCGACGCCGTATTACGAATCTGCGGGGATTCCGACGGCGCATACCGACGTGCTGGCCCGAATCCTGCAGCCGCGCACCGAGGTCTTCACGCAGATCCCGGCGATGGTGGACTTTTTGGCCGCGCTGCCGGACTATGACGCGGAACTGTTTACGAACAAGAAATCAAAGACGAATCCCGAGGTCGCGGCAAAGGTGCTCGATATGGCAATCGCCGCGCTCGAAGCCCTGCCCGCGTGGGAGGAGACCGCGATCCACGATACGCTGCTCGGCCTGGCCGAAGCGAACGGGCTGAAGAACGGCACGATGCTCTGGCCGGTGCGGATCGCGCTGGCCGGCAAGCAGGTCACGCCCGGCGGCGCCATCGAGATCGCCGTCCTGCTCGGGCGGGAGGAATCTCTCCGCCGCCTGCGCCTCGGCAGAGCAAAGCTCGAAGCATAACATACGCAAAGGCAGAAAGGAACGAGCCGTATGAAGCTGTCGTATCATTGCCCGTCCTGTTTGATGAGTCTCAGCGAGCGGATGCCGACGTGCCCGAACTGCGGCAAGCCGAATCCGTATTACAATGCGGACGGCGCAGCGCAGCCGGATCAATCTGCCTCCCAAGGCGGCTCGGCGGCAGCCGGGGCGGATGGGGTGCATCATGAGACGGCGACGGCGGGGAAGTGCGAATACTGCGATTCCGTGCTGTACTCGGACGAAAAGGTCTGCTCGCGCTGCGGCGCGGCGAATCCGAACTTCGTCGTCCACGGGCTGGCCGGATCGTCGGCGGCGGGCGGGAGCCGGTCGCACGGCACAACGAACGCCTCCACCGGCAAGTGCCCGTTCTGCGGCGCGACGGTGCGCTCCAACGAGAAGCTGTGTCCGAGCTGCGGCTCCGAGAACCCGCATTACATTGAGGACACGGCCCGCGTCATCCTGCAGCCGAAAACGATCGAGGAGCTGAAAGAGTATTGCGCCGAGCGCGATATGCCGCTCTTAAGGATGCGGTTCTTCATCGGGGAGAATACGCAGGAGCCGAGAGCGTTCGGCATCTATAAGGACGGCAACGGCAATACGGTCGTCTACAAGAACAAGGCCGACCGGTCGCGCGCCGTGCGGTACAACGGGCCGGACGAAGCGTACGGCGTGAAGGAAATCCTGGCGAAGCTGAAGGAAGAATGCCGCGCGCGGGGTATCGACCCGGATCACAGTCTGCACGGGGACGGCGGAACCGACGCTTTGGCAGACGACTGCGAGCGGATGACGTATGCGAATCCGTATACGACCGCCGGAAAGTATACGCCGAAGAACGAGTCGTACAAGGCGGCGATTGCCGAGCAGAAGGAGCAGGAAAACAAAAAGAAAAAGACCTTTCGGCTGATTTTGCTGATCGGGATTCTTTCGTTTTTCGTGTTCGCAATCATCTTCCGGAACGCCTGCACGGCGTGCCTGAACGGCTGCGGGGGCTTTTTGTTCGGCGGTTCGTCCGGCTCCGGCTATTCGTCCGGCTCCGGGAGCTCGTCCTACGATTCCGGCGGCGGCTGGTCCTGGTTTGACAGCGATTCGGACAGCGATTGGGACTCGGGTTCCGACAGCTGGGACAGTTGGGATTCCGGCGGCACGGACTGGGACTCGGATTGGTAAGAAAGGAACAGAGGAAAAGGTATGAAACTCGGAGTGATCGGCTTGCCGAATGTCGGCAAGAGCACATTGTTTAACGCGATAACCCAGGCAGGCGCGCAGGCGGCGAACTATCCGTTCTGCACGATCGAGCCGAACGTCGGCGTTGTGGCCGTGCCGGATACGCGGCTGGACGCGCTGGCGAAGATGCACCATCCCGAAAAGTACACGCCCGCCACGATCGAGTTTGTCGATATCGCAGGTCTGGTGCGCGGCGCGTCGCGCGGGGAAGGCCTCGGGAACAAGTTCCTGTCCCACATTCGCGAGGTGGATGCGGTCGTGCACGTCGTCCGCTGCTTTGACGACGACAACGTCGTGCATGTGGACGGCAGCGTGAACCCGGTGCGCGACGCGGAGACGATCAATCTGGAATTGATCTTTGCCGATATGGAGACCGTCGAAAAGCGGATCGACCGCGCACAGCGGCTCGCCAAGGGCGATAAGTCGCTGCTGGCGGAAATCGAGCTTCTGAAGCGGATCTATGCGCATCTCGAAAGCGGACAGCCGGTGCGCACGTTCCCGGCGGACAAGGACGAAGCCGAAACGATCAAAACGCTGTTTTTGCTGACGTCGAAGCCGGTCATCTATGTCGCAAACATTGCGGAGGACGATCTCGGCGGCGAGCCGAACGATTATGTGAAGGCGCTGTACGACGTCGCGGCCAAAGAAGGCGCAAAGGCGCTGACGATCTCGGCGAAGGTCGAGGAGGAGATTTCCGAACTCGAGCCGGACGAAAAGAAAGCGTTTTTGGAGGAAATGGGGATCGGGCAAAGCGGTCTCGATCAGCTCGTGCAGGCGTGCTACAGCCTGCTCGGTCTCATCAGCTTTTTGACGGCGGGGCCGAAGGAAGTCCGCGCCTGGACGATCACCAAAGGAACGAAAGCGCCGCAGGCGGCGGGCAAGATCCATTCAGACTTCGAACGCGGCTTCATCCGCGCGGCGGTCGTGCCGTTCGATACGCTGATGCAGGTCGGCTCGATGGCGGCCTGCCGCGAAAAGGGCCTGATCCGCTCCGAAGGCAAGGAATACGTCATGCAGGACGGCGACATCGTCGAGTTCTTCTTTAATGTATAACACAATGCGCGGGGCATGATCGCTCCGCGTTTTTGATACGGGTGGCAAGATGATTGTATTTAAATTGGATCATGTTCGAAAGGTCGCGGGACGACATTGCACCGATACGAATGGGATCGGTTACTTTGATTCGGAGAAGAGCGCGCAGGATGCCATCCGGCAGCTCCTGAATCAACCGGGCTTTTGCGATTATTCCGACGATTTCCGCATGGAAAAGCTTTCCGTGCCGGATATCGGAAAGACGGAAACGCAGTCGTATGTTTACGATGTTTGGCATGAATGGGAGTTGGATGCGGACACAACGTACGTGACATTTTTGGGCGTCTATGCGAAAGAATCGTCCGCACAAAACAGGATTGAAAAATGCAGGCGTCGGGAGAAGTTTCGAAAGCATCCCGACGGATTCGGATATGCAAGAAACGAATTGAATCAGATCTCCTGGCAGGAAGGATTTGTAATCGAATAAGGATGCTGTTTCGCTTTCGGAATCCGCGCGTGTTGATGCAGGACACAGGCCCGAAGCAGACGTTTTATCTGTCCGAGGATTGACAATCGTTCAAAAGGGCAAATAATGGTTGCAATCCGGCGAAAAGTACGGTACAATAAATATGTAAATAATGCCGCAATGCGGCAATAGGGAGGATATTCTATGAAACTGGTTTTGCTGCGCCACGGCGAGAGCGAATGGAACAAGCTGAATCTGTTTACCGGTTGGACGGACGTTGAGCTTTCCGAGAAGGGCATGCAGGAAGCGAAGCAGGCGGGCGTCGTGCTGAAGGACGCAGGATACGATTTCGATATCTGCTACACCTCGTACCTCAAGCGCGCGATCCACACGCTGCAGTTTGCGCTGGATTCGATGGACCGCGCATGGCTGCCGGTGGTCAAGAGCTGGAAGCTGAACGAGCGCCACTACGGCGCGCTGCAGGGTCTGAACAAGGCCGAGACCGCGGCGAAGTACGGCGAGGATCAGGTGAAAATCTGGCGCCGTTCGTTCGACGTAAAGCCCCCGGCACTCGAGCCGGACGATGCGCGCAACGCGTCCAAGCAGGCTGCGTATCGCGACGTAGACCCCGCGCTGCTGCCCGCGCACGAGAGCCTCGAAACCACGATCGAGCGCGTCATTCCGTATTTCGAAGAGGTCATCAAGCCGGATATGCTCGCCGGCAAGCGCGTCATCATCGCGGCGCACGGCAATTCCCTCCGCGCGCTCGTGAAGTACTTCGACAACCTCAGCGACGAAGAGATCATCGGCGTGAACATCCCGACCGGCGTTCCGCTCGTCTATGAGTTCGACGAGAACTTCAACACCGTTAAGCATTACTACCTCGGCGACCAGGAAGCGATCGCGGCGAAGATGCAGGCGGTTGCCAACCAGGGCAAAAAGCAGTAATCTATACGCAATCAAAACCCGACGCAAAACCGCGCCGGGTTTTTGTCTGCCGCTGACGCACATTGCGCGTTTCTTTCGGAATCGGCATTGTCAAACCGGAACGGATCTATGAAAAACCGAGCCCTCCGCGGGGGAGGGCTCGATGCGTTATACCGGGTTGTTATTCAACCGTGAGAATAATCGGTTTGCCGTCGGAAGCGACGCGGCCGAGGCGGACGGTGCAGGGTTCGTCGCCGAGCAGATTGCGGTATTTGCCGTTTTCCAGCGGCACTTTTACAAGGCCGGGCTTGCCCTTCAGACTGAAAATGCCGATCGCCCTGCGTTCGCCCAGCGCCCATTCGGAAACGATCACGTCGCCGGGCCGCGCTTCGATCGAATAGACGCCGTCGGAGAACAGCGCGTCCTTTTTCATCGCGATCAGCGTTTTTAAGAGAGCTTCGTGCATCGGCGTGCCGGCGACGTAGATCGGATCGGGATCAAACAGCGTCGGACAGTGCGGCGCACCCCATTCCTGCCCGCAGTAGAGCATCGGCATGCCTTTTTGGAAGAACAGCCACGCGAGCCAGTTTTCGCGCACGGTCACGTCCGGGAACAGCTCCGCCGCGCGCGGCCGGTCGTGGTTCTCGAGGAACCGCATTTTCACATAGTCCGCCGGATAGATGCTTTCCTGCCGGTTCAGCGCCGCGACGTAGTCCTCCAGCTTGCCTTTCCCCTTACAGTATGCTTCCAGATCGGGGTACACGTCGTAGTCGTAGCAGATATCGAACGCGCGATACAGTTCCGAATCGGACAGCGCGACGAGCCCCTGGTTGCGGTTATAGCGGATGAACCCGAACTCGACGGACTCCGCGAGCCAGATGCAGTCCGGACGCACCCCGGCGACTTCGGCGCGGGCGCGCTCCCAGAAGGCGAGCGGCACCATCGGCGCGACGTCGCAGCGGAACCCGTCGACGTACTGCGCCCAGAAGCAGAGCGTGTCAATCAGCTCATCCCAAAGCCCCGGCGCGTCGAAATCGAAATCAATGATATCCGTCCACTCCCCGACATGGTTGCCGAACGATCCGTCCGGCTTGCGGTAGAAGTATTCCGGGTGCGTCTTAACGAGAACCGAATCCGGCGAGGTATGGTGAAACACCACGTCGATCAGAAGTTTCATCCCGTTCTGATGCACGGCGTCGCAGAGGCGGACAAAATCGTCCATCGTGCCGAATTCCGGATTGATCGCGCGGTAATCCGAGATCGCGTACGGCGAGCCGAGCGAGCCTTTGCGCTTGTCCGTTCCGATCGGATGGATCGGCAGCAGCCAGATCGCGTCGACGCCGAGCGATTTCAGCCGCGGGAGGTCGCGTTCCACGGCGGCGAAGTTCCCGCCGAAGTTGCGGACAAAGATCGAATACAGCGTCATATTGCGAAGCGACATGAAAAACCCTCCTTTATGCAATGTAGCGATCCCGGCGGGACGCATGGTGAATGAGAATGTACGAAACGACGAACAGCGCCGCCACGAAGGCGAAAAAGTACCAGCCGCTGCCGGTTGATTCCATCGAGGCGATGTAGTCGTATGCGCCGTGGAGCAGCGCGGGCACAACCAGCGCCAGAACGCGCCACAGCACCGCGGCTTTCGGCGGCTGCAGGTTCGCGTCGCGCCGGGCAAGCCCGTAGAAGATACCCATAAAGATGCCGAAACACGCATGCCCCGGAATAGCCGTCAGCGCGCGGACGATCGCGGTCGTGAACCCGTACTGCAGCACATAGCTGATGTTTTCCCAAAGCGCGAAGCCGAGGGAGACGAACAGCGCATAGACGACGCCGTCGTACTGACAGTTGAATTCCGGGCTTTTCCACGTTCTGCGGTTGAGCAGGAAGTACTTCGCGCCTTCTTCGCTCAGCGCCACGATCCCGAAATACAGGATCACGTTGTAGCGCGGATCGCTTTCGGAAACGGTGCGATCTAAGATCGCCCAGCCGATGCGCTCCAGAACGAGCGCGATCAGCGAGGAAAAGACGCCGGCCAGAAACAGCCGCCACAGAAGCGCCGGGCTTTCCTTTTCGAGCCGGTCGGAGCGGTACGCCTTCAGCATCAGCAGCGCGGCGGGGATCACGGCGGCGATCAGAAGAATGTAGTTATACGACATGATCGGCGCCAAAAAGAAGTAAAACATAGGGACTCCCTTCCGAAAGAGGTTATCTTTATTATACCATTTCCGCGCCAAAATACAAGTCTCGACACGCCCGCACTGTATCAGAAGGGACTGTCGCAAAAGGCGCCAGACCATTTGCGGCAAATTGGAATTGTTTTAACTTGTATGTGGAAAAGGCGGAAAAATCCGCCTTTTCTCTGATTATATGCCGCAAATTATCCGCGTTTTCGCCCTCGGCGTAGCGTTAGTACAGCCTTCGG
>JAFSLH010000035.1 GCA_017448545.1 Clostridia bacterium | reverse complement strand
TTGAAAACGGCACCGCGATCGCATGCTCGATCAAAAGCGCCTCCGCCTCCGCGAAAAACCAGCCCCGCTCTCCCTCGGACTCATAGATGCCCGACGCCTTTGCCGCCTTGCTTGCCCACGCCTCATAGTGCATTTTGATGCGCTGGTTTTCACTCCGGTCCCAAAAACAGTATCCGGAATCCGCCTGGAACGGTTCCGCCCACGTTTGGGGGTCGGCATAGTCTGCGCCCCAGCGGCACTTCATGAACGCGTACCTCCCGCTGCTGCGCACCTCCGTCAGAAAGCCCGTCTCCGGCCCCTCCTCCACGATGACGTCGATAAAGTCCCTGCCCAGCAGGTTTTCCATCTGCTCTTCCACTGCCGCGCACTCGTCGGACCAGCCCGCCGTTGCCGGATTGTAGGGCATGAGAACCTTGATTGGAAACGTCACGCCCTCTTCCGCCAACTCTATGCGGGCAAGATCGCGGTAGGCCAACGCGCGTTCGGGGTCATAGGGATCCCGCGCAGATACCCGCGCAAGCGCTCCGTACTCGGTAAAATCAACTCCGTTGACCTCCAGTATGCCCGGCAGAGTAAGCGTACGGATGCACAGCGACTCCGGCGACTCCGGGTCATAGGCCCGCAGCGCGTTCTCCCGATCCAAAGCATAAGAAAGCGTTTTGCGAAACTCCTCGTTCGCCACCGCCTTTCTCCAGTTCTCCGGCTCATATTGCGCGTCAAACTGCGGGTCGAAATTAAACAGATAGAAATACGACCACATATCCTCCGGGCGGCTGCGATGAAGCTCCGCCGCCGTCTCCGGATCCGCCAGCAGTTCGTCCGCCCGCGATGCTTCCACCGTCGCGCAGTCGATCTCCCCCGCCATATATTTCTCCACGCCGATGCGCGGCGCGTCGGTGCTGTACTGCTGCGAGATCACGTCGATATGCACGTTCTCCGCGTCCCAGTAGCCGGGATTCCGCGTGAGTTCATGCCGCTCCATCGGCGCAAACTCCGTGAGGATGAACGCGCCATTGTACAGAAGATGCTCCTTGCCCGTACCGAACGCCTCGCCCTGCTCTTTCAGATACGCACGGTTTACCGGCAGATACGAGGGATAGGAAAGCACGCTGAGAAAAAACGGGCACGGCTGCTCCAGCGTGTAGACCAGCGTCCGTTCGTCCGGTGCGCGGACCCCGATCTCCTCCGCCCGTATCTTCCGCGGCGGCGCCTCGAACCGCTCCGAATCCAGCAGGGACGCCGTATAATTGTAATAGTCCTGTGCCTTGACCACCACCGCGCCTGTGGAATACATATACTGAATGCCGGATGCGTTTGCCGCGTCGTTCACATACTGTGCCGCCGCCACCCAGTCATCTGCCGTTACCGGAGCATAGCAGTTCCCGTCGCAATCATACCAGTTGATCCCTTCCCGCAGCCGGAACGTCCATTCTGTCATCTCCGCATTGGACGACCAGCTCTCCGCCAGACCCGGTCGGATGTTTCCGCAGGCGTCATAGTCCACCAGCGCGTCAATAAGGTTCGCGCTCAGCGCCGTATCCACCGACGAGTACGACACCAGATAATTCAGCGTCTCTGCCTCGGAGGAATACAGCATCCGGAACGTTGCGGGGTTTTCGTACGCAAGCGAAACGGCCG
>JAFSLH010000011.1 GCA_017448545.1 Clostridia bacterium | reverse complement strand
GCCGCCTGACCGCTCTGGCTCAGGGCCATCGTGATCGCCGCCGTCAGCGTCGTCTTGCCGTGGTCTACGTGTCCGATCGTGCCGATGTTCACATGCGGCTTCGTACGTTCGAATTTTTGCTTTGCCATGTTGTTTCTCCTTAAAATAATTGAAATTGGGTTTTAGAACCGGTAGTTATATCGCCCGAGGATTCGTTCCCGGATCGCCTCGGGTACACGCTCGTAATGAGCGAATTGCATCGCGAACGTTCCGCGTCCCTGTGTACGGGAGCGCAGATCGGTCGCGTAGCCAAACATTTCCGAAAGCGGAACGACGGCCTTGACCGTAGTGCCGCCCTGCGAGGTTTCCATGCCGCCGATTTTGCCGCGCTTCGAATTGATGCTGCCGACGATATCGCCCAGGTATTCGTCCGGAACGAAGATTTCGACCGTCATCATCGGCTCCAGCAATACGCCGTTGTCCTTCGTCAGGCCTTCCTTGACGGACAGCGAACCGGCGATCCGGAACGCAACGTCGCTCGAATCGACTTCGTGATAGGAGCCGTCGATCAGCGTTGCCTTGACGTCGATCAGCTCGTACCCGCCGAGCGGGCCGGACTGCAGCGCGTCGCGGATACCGGCCTCGACCGCCGGAATGAATTCCTTCGGAATCACGCCGCCGACGATCTTGCTTTCGAACGCATAGCCCGAACCGGGTTCGTTCGGCGCGAACTCGACGACAACGTGGGCAAACTGCCCGTGTCCGCCGGTCTGGCGAACGTAGCGCGTTTCGTGGCGGACGGGCCGCTCGATGGTCTCCTTGTAGCTGACCTGCGGCTTGCCGACGGTCGCTTCCACGCGGAACTCGCGGATCAGCCGATCCACGATGATCTCCAGATGCAGCTCGCCCATGCCGGCGATGATCGTCTGGCCCGTTTCCTGATCCGTATAGGTGCGGAACGTCGGGTCCTCTTCGCCGAGCTTCTGCAGCGCCGCCATCATCTTTTCCTGACCGGCCTTCGTTTTCGGCTCGATCGCAACCTGGATGACGGGGGTGGGGAAGACCATGGATTCCAGCAGCATCTGCCGGTTTTCGGTCGTCAGCGTTTCACCGGTCGTCGTCTCGCGGAGACCGACCAGCGCGCAGATATCGCCCGCGTGCACTTCTTCGACCTCGGTGCGCGTATTCGCGTGCATCAAAAGGATCTTGCTCACGCGTTCCCGCTTCTGCTTGTTGACGTTGTACACGTACGTACCGGCTTTCAGCACACCGCTGTAAACGCGGATGAACGCCAGCTTGCCGTACGGATCGGAAACGATCTTGAACGCCAGCGCCGCAAACGGCGCTTCGTCGTCCGGCTTCGCTTCGATCTCGCCTTCGCCGTACCGATCGGTGCCCTTTGCCGGCGGAACGTCCAGCGGCGAGGGCAGATAATCGACGATCGCGTTCAAAAGCGGCTGCACGCCCTTGTTGCGGTAGGAAGTACCGCAGCAAACCGGAACGGCGGCCAGTGCGATCGTTGCCTTGCGGATGCAGGAGATAATCTCCTCCGTCGTCAGCGATTCGCCTTCGAGGTATTTTTCCATCAGGTCCTCGTCCTGCTCGACGACCGTTTCGATCAGTTCGGCACGGCGCGCTTCCGCTTCTTCGAGCAGGTCGGCAGGAATGTCTTCCTCCCGGATATCGGTGCCGTCGTCGTTGTAATAGACTTCGGCGCGCATGGTAACGAGGTCGATGATGCCCCGAAAATCGGCTTCCTTGCCGATCGGGAGCTGCACGGCGATCGGATTCGCATGGAGCCGGTCGCGCATCATATCCATCACGTGGAAGAAATCCGCCCCCGTGATGTCCATTTTATTGACATACGCAATGCACGGAACGCCGTACTTCATCGCCTGACGCCATACGGTTTCCGATTGCGGCTCAACGCCGCCCTTGGCGCAGAAAACCGCAACGGCGCCATCCAGCACGCGCAGGCTGCGTTCGACCTCAACGGTGAAGTCCACATGACCCGGCGTGTCGATGATGTTGATGCGGTGTCCTCTCCAGTACGCGGTGGTCGCGGCGGAGCAGATCGTGATCCCGCGTTCCTGCTCCTGCACCATGAAGTCCATGGTGGCCGCGCCTTCGTGTACCTCGCCGACCTTATGGATTTTGCCCGTATAGAACAGAATGCGTTCGGTCGTTGTGGTTTTGCCGGCATCGATGTGCGCCATGATGCCGATATTGCGTGTCAGTGACAGCGATGTATCCCGCATTACCAGCGATAATGCGCAAACGCCTTGTTGGCCTCAGCCATGCGATGCGTATCTTCTTTCTTCTTGACGGCGTTGCCCTGTTCGTTGCAGGCGTCGAGAATCTCGCCCGCAAGGCGTTCCGCCATCGTGCGCTCGCTGCGCGCGCGCGCATAGCTCACGAGCCAACGGAGACCGAGGGTCTGTCTGCGATCTGCACGGATCTCGATCGGGACCTGGTAGGTCGAGCCGCCGACTCTGCGCGCTTTGACTTCGAGAACCGGCATGATGTTGTTCATCGCCTGCTCGAACGCTTCCAGCGCGTCCTTGCCGCTCTTTGCCGCGACCATGTCGAACGCATCGTAAACGGCCTTCTGTGCAACGCCGCGCTTGCCGTCCAGCATGACCTGGTTGATCAGCTTCGTCACGACAGTGCTCTTATACATCGGGTCGGAAAGAACTTCCCGCTTCGGAATAAAACCACGTCTCGGCATAAATTATTTTCCTCCCTTCGGACGCTTCGCACCGTACAGAGAACGGCTCTGCTTCCGGTTTGCGACGCCGGCGCAATCCAATGCGCCGCGGATGATGTGGTAACGGACGCCCGGCAGGTCCTTGACACGGCCGCCGCGGATCAGAACGACGGAGTGCTCCTGCAGGTTGTGGCCGATACCGGGGATATAAGCGGTACCTTCGAGGCCGTCGGTCAGACGGACACGAGCGATTTTACGCAGTGCGGAGTTCGGCTTTTTCGGCGTCATCGTACGGACTGCGGTGCAGACGCCGCGACGCTGCGGGCACTGCTTCAGAATAGGCGCGGTGGACTTGTATTCCACTTGCTCTCTGCCTTTGCGAACCAACTGGTTAATGGTCGGCATTCAGAATTTCCTCCTAAAGAATAATATGAAATAATAGTGATATATCTTTCAATCCCTCTGCAACCCAACTGTAGAGGATATTGTCCGAGTTTGGGGCGTTTCTCAAAAAACGCACAAAACGGTGCATGAACCCATGCACACCCGAAAACATAGTTTAACAGAAAAAGGTCCGTCTGTCAATCGGATTCTGCCCCGTTTTCGGGGATATTTTCGCTGTTTTCCGCAATTTTACGGCTCGAAGGCGCATTGCCGAGCCCATACCGGATGCGTTTCCGGCTGAACACGGGCCGGGGCTTCTTCTCTCCGAACAGCGGGAACCAGCCTTTTTCCAGCATCGCCTGCGAAGCGGGATGCTGCAGAAGATCGAAATACATCTCCTGTTCAAACCGCTTTCCGAGCTCGCGCTGCAGAATCTTGCCGACGGCATACCCGATCCCGGCGGCAAGCACCGCGATCAGCAGCGGCAGCCACGACGCGGCGGCGCGCAGCGATTCGATCCAGTGCGGAATCATCAGCGCGGGCAGCGTCAGCGCGACCAGAACGACCGGCGCGAGCAGGGGAAGGTATGCGTGCAGCAAAAACCGTCTCCGGCATTTATGGCAGCAGGCGAACTGCAGCGGCACCATGAAACCGACGCCCTGCTTTTGCAGCAGCCGCCGATGCACGAGCTGCTTCGGCTCGGAATGGCCGAAATCGATGATCGCGTACGAACTGCGCTTGCCCTTCGGCTCGGTCTTGCAGAGCGTGCAGGTCTTGCTCTCGAACAGCGGCGCGACGCCGCCTTCCGGCAGCAGGGATTCGAACTGTTCGACAAACTGCGCGGTCTGCTCCGCGCTTTCGGGACCGTTCCGGTGAACGGGGCAGTCCTCGCACATGCGCTGATTTAACAGCGCGCACGTCCTGCTGTTATGCAGGACGCACGCGGTATTCGTTTTGACGGTTGTGTGTTCCATACATTACCGAACAAACTGGTCTTTCGACGGGTTGACTTCGGAAACCTCGACGTTCCGATAGCGGCGCAGACCGATGCCGGCCGGAATCTGCTTGCCGATGATGACGTTCTCCTTGAGGCCGACGAGCGGATCGATCTTGCCCTTGATGGCGGCTTCGGTCAGCACGCGCGTGGTCTCCTGGAACGACGCGGCGGAGAGGAACGAATCGGTCGCAAGAGCGGCCTTCGTGATACCGAGCAGCTTGCGCTTCGCCTTGGCGAGCACCGGCTCCTGCGGCTCTTCCGTGCCTTCCTCCTGCGCCTTGGCCAGCGCAGCTTCGTAGGCGTTGATCAGTTTCTCGTTCTCTTCCTCGAAGTGGAAGATGTCGCACAGTTCGCCGGGCAGCAGACTCGTATCGCCCGCGTCCTCGACCTGAACCTTGCGCAGCATCTGGCGAATGATGACTTCGATGTGCTTATCGGAAATCTCAACGCCCTGCAGACGGTATACGCTCTGGACTTCCTTCAGCAGATACGCCTGAACGCCCTTGATGCCCTTGATCTTCAGGATGTCGTTCGGGTTGACGGAACCTTCGGTGAGTTCATCGCCCGCTTCGACGTGATCGCCGGTCTTGACCTTCAGCTTGGAGCCGAACGGAATCAGGTAGCTTTCGTCGCCGTCCTCGTTCGAGATGATCGCACGGTGCTTCGCCTCGTCGATCGTGACGGTACCGGAAATCTCGGTAATCGTCGCAAGACCTTTCGGCTTTCTCGCTTCGAACAGCTCCTCAACACGCGGCAAACCTTGCGTGATGTCCTCCGCGGAAGCAACGCCGCCGGTGTGGAACGTACGCATCGTCAGCTGCGTACCGGGCTCGCCGATCGCCTGCGCGGCGATGATGCCGACCGCTTCGCCGATATCGACGAAACCGCCCGTCGCCTGGTTCGCGCCGTAGCACTTGCAGCACACGCCGTGCTCGCAGCGGCAGGTGAAGACCGAACGGCACAGCACTTCTTCAATGCCGGCTGCCTCGATCGCCTTCGCTTCTTCGAGCGTGATCATGTGGTCGCCTTCGCAAAGCTGCTCGCCGGTCGCCGGATGGAACACCGGGTCGATCGCGTAACGGCCTTCGATGCGGGCCGCCAGCGTTTCGATCAGCTTGTTGCCGTCCTTGATCGCAGAGATCCACATGCCCTTCGGCGTGTCGCCGCGGGACTCGAAGCAGTCTTCCTCACGGATGATCACCTCCTGCGAAACGTCGACCAGACGCCGCGTGAGGTAACCGGAGTCCGCGGTACGAAGCGCGGTATCGGCCAGACCTTTGCGCGCGCCGTGCGAGGAAACGAAGAATTCCAGAACCGTCAGACCTTCGCGGAAGTTTGCGCGAATCGGCACTTCGATGATCTGACCGGACGGGTCCGCCATCAGGCCGCGCATACCGGCCAGCTGACGAATCTGCGCCTTGCTGCCGCGCGCGCCGGAGTCCGCCATCATGTAGATGGGGTTGTACTCGTCGAGCGAATCCATCAGGACCTTGGCAACGTCGTCCGTCGTCTTTTCCCAGACTTCGATCACGCGCTGCCGGCGCTCGGCGTTGGACAGAAGACCCATGCGGAAGTAGTTGTCGATCTCGACGACCTTCTGCTCGGCTTCGCGAATGAGGACCTTCTTTTCGGCCGGAACCTGGATATCCTGGAAGCCGACCGTGATGCCGCCCTTCGTGGAGTACGAATAACCGAGCGACTTGATCCGGTCGAGCACTTCGCTCGTCACCGTCGGGCCGTGCTTGCGGTAGACCGCGTCGACGATGATACCGAGATCCTTTTTCTTGATGAGCCGATCCACCTCAAGGCGGAAGGCGTCGTCTGCGCAGTCACGCGGGACAAACCCGAGATCCTGCGGGATCGCGTTGTTGAAAATCACTCTGCCGACCGAGGTTTCGACGACCTTGCGATAGGTCTTGCCTTCCCACTCGCGGGCAAGACGGATCTTGACCTTCGCGTGGAGCGCGACTTCGCCGGTCTGGTACGCCATAATGGCTTCTTCCTCGGAAGCGAACGCCTTGCCTTCGCCCTTGACGCCGTCGCGCTGCTGCGTCAGATAGTAGCAGCCCATGACCATGTCCTGCGTCGGAATGACGACCGGCTTGCCGTCCTGCGGCTTCAGAATGTTGTTGGAGGCGAGCATCAAAAAGCGTGCTTCCGCCTGCGCTTCCACGGACAGCGGTACGTGGACCGCCATCTGGTCGCCGTCGAAGTCCGCGTTGAATGCGGTACACACGAGCGGATGCAGACGGATCGCGCGGCCCTCGACCAGCACCGGCTCAAACGCCTGGATGCCGAGACGGTGCAGCGTAGGCGCACGGTTCAGCATGACCGGGTGATCCTTGATGACCTTTTCGAGCACGCCGAAGACTTCCGTCGCGCTGCGCTCGACCATGCGCTTTGCGCCCTTGACGTTCTGCGCAAGGCCGCCCTTGACGAGCTCTTTCATCACGAACGGCTTGAACAGCTCGAGCGCCATTTCCTTCGGCAGACCGCACTGATACATTTTGAGGTCCGGACCGACGACGATAACCGAACGGCCGGAATAGTCGACGCGCTTGCCTAAAAGGTTCTGACGGAACCGTCCCTGCTTGCCGCGCAGCATGTCGGACAGCGACTTTAACGCGCGGTTGCCGGGGCCGGTGACCGGACGGGAACGACGGCCGTTGTCGATCAGGGAGTCGACCGCTTCCTGCAGCATGCGCTTTTCGTTGCGGACGATGATGTCCGGCGCGCGCAGCTCCAGAAGCCGCTTCAGGCGGTTGTTGCGGTTGATGACCCGGCGATACAGGTCGTTCAGGTCGCTCGTTGCGAACCGGCCGCCGTCGAGCTGCACCATCGGGCGAAGCTCCGGCGGGAGCACCGGCAGCACGGTCAGGATAATCCATTCGGGGCGGTTGCCGCTCTTGAGGAACGCTTCCACGACCTCGAGACGCTTCACCGCGTTGGCGCGCTTCTGCCCGCCGGAATGCGCGATCTCGTCGCGCAGCTCGTTGTCAAGCTGCTCCAGATCGATCTCGCTCAGCAGCTCGCGGATCGCTTCCGCGCCCATGCCGGCACGGAACGACTTCGGACCGAACTGCTCCTGATACTCACGGTATTCCTTTTCCGTGAGGATTTGTTTCTTCAGCAGCGTCGTTTCGCCGGGATCGACGACGACGTATGCCGCAAAATACAGAACCTGCTCCAGTTCGCGCGGGCTCATGTCGAGCAGCATCTTCATCCGGCAGGGGATGCCCTTGAAATACCAGATGTGCGAAACCGGAACGGCCAGCTCAATGTGGCCCATGCGTTCGCGGCGCACCTTTGCGCGGGTGACTTCCACGCCGCACTTGTCGCAGACAATGCCCTTATAGCGGCCGCGCTTATACCGTCCGCAATGGCACTCCCAGTCCTTCGTCGGCCCGAAAATGCGTTCGCAGTACAAGCCGTCCTTTTCGGGCTTCAGCGTGCGGTAGTTGATCGTTTCGGGCTTCTTGACCTCGCCGTGCGACCATTCAAGGATCTTTTCCGGCGACGCCAGACCGATTTGCAGAGCGTCAAAATCCGTTAAATCAAACATCTATGCTGTTTCTCCTTCCGCACATTATTCCAAAGGCTCGTCGTCCGACCCGTCAAAGTCGAAATCGTCGCCGCCGAAGTCCAGATCGTCGTCTTCCAGCAGCATGCCTTCCGACGCATCGTCTCCGTCGCCGAAGTCGTAGCCTTCGCCGTCGTAGTCGAGATCGTCCTCGTCGTCAAACCCTTCGCCTTCCTCCGGATACGGATTGGTCGGCAAATCTTCCAGCCCGTCAATCTTGATGTTGTCGGTGAAGCGGGTCTCTTCGTCGTCGTCCTCGCCGAGCTCGATTTCTTCATGCGCCTCGTTCAGCACGCGGATATCGAGACCGAGCGACTGCAGCTCCTTCACGAGCACCTTGAACGATTCCGGAACGCCGGAAGGCTTCACGTTTTCGCCCTTGACGATGCTTTCGTACGTCTTGACACGGCCGACCACGTCGTCGGACTTCACGGTCAGAATCTCCTGCAGCGTGTTCGCGGCGCCGTACGCTTCGAGCGCCCAGACTTCCATCTCGCCGAAACGCTGTCCGCCGAACTGCGCTTTGCCTCCCAGCGGCTGCTGCGTGACAAGGCTGTACGGGCCCGTCGAACGCGCGTGAATCTTGTCGTCGACGAGGTGATGCAGCTTCAGGTAATACATGTACCCGACGCTGACGCGGTTTTCAAACGGTTCGCCGGTGCGGCCGTCGTACAGGACGGTCTTGCCGTCCTCCGACCAGCCGGACTTGACCAGCAGATCCTTGATGTCCTGCTCGCTCGCGCCGTCAAAGACCGGCGTAGCGATCTCGATGCCGAGCCGCTTGCACGCCATGCCGAGGTGCAGCTCCAGAATCTGGCCGATGTTCATACGCGACGGAACGCCCATCGGGTTCAGAACGATCTGCAGCGGGGTGCCGTCCGGCAGGAACGGCATGTCTTCTTCCGGCAGAATGCGGGACACAACGCCCTTGTTGCCGTGACGGCCTGCCATCTTGTCGCCGACGGAGATTTTCCGCTTCTGCGCGATGTAAACGCGGACGGAGGTGTTCACGCCGGGGCTCAGCTCGTCTTTGTTCTCACGGGTAAAGACCTTGACGTCGACGACGACGCCGCCTTCGCCGTGCGGCACGCGCAGCGACGTATCGCGCACGTCGCGCGCCTTTTCACCGAAGATCGCGCGGAGCAGACGCTCCTCGCTCGTCAGCTCGGTTTCGCCCTTCGGCGTGACCTTGCCGACCAGAATATCGCCCGAACGGACTTCCGCGCCGGGGCGGATGATGCCCATTTCATCGAGCTGGGACAGCGCGTCTTCGCCGATGTTCGGGATGTCGCGCGTGATCTCTTCCGGCCCGAGCTTCGTTTCGCGCGCTTCGACCTCGTGCTCCTCAATGTGGATCGAGGTGTACGCGTCTTCCTTCACGAGCTTCTCGGAAATCAGAACCGCGTCTTCGTAGTTGTAACCTTCCCAGGTCATGAAGCCGATCAGGATGTTGCGGCCGAGCGCGATTTCGCCGCCCTGCGTCGATGCGCCGTCGGCAATGATGTCGCCCTTCTTGACCCGCTCGCCCTTCTCGACGATCGGACGCTGGTTCAGGCAGGTGCCCTGGTTCGAGCGGCGGAACTTCAGCAGCTTGAACGTGTGCGGCACGCCCGCGTCCGTTTCCACGATGATCGTGTCGGCGGAAACATAGGTGCAGACGCCGTCGCAGTCGCTGCGGACGGTGATGCCGGAGTCGGCAGCCGCCTTGTGTTCCATGCCCGTCGCCACGACCGGCGCTTCCGGCTTCAGAAGCGGAACGGCCTGACGCTGCATGTTGGAACCCATCAGCGCGCGGTTTGCGTCGTCGTTCTCGAGGAACGGGATCATCGCGGTCGCGACGGAAACCAGCTGCTTCGGGGAAACGTCGATGTAATCGACTTCGTTGTTCTTGACTTCGATGATCTGATCGAGACGGCGGGCGACCAGACGGTCCTTGATGAACCAGTGCGTCGCCGGGTCGATCGGCTCGTTCGCCTGCGCGACGACGGAGCCTTCCTCCTCGTCCGCGGTGAGGTACACGATCTCATCCGTGACGATGCGGTTCTCGCGGTCGATTACGCGGTACGGCGCTTCGATGAAGCCGTATTCGTTGATCCGCGCGTAGGTGGACAGCGAGTTGATCAGACCGATGTTCGGACCTTCCGGCGTCTCAATCGGGCACATTCTGCCGTAGTGCGAATAGTGCACGTCGCGAACCTCGAACGTCGCGCGGTCACGGTTCAGACCGCCCGGACCGAGTGCGGAAAGACGGCGCTTATGCGTCAGCTCCGACAGTGGGTTCGTCTGATCCATGAACTGACTCAGCTGAGACGAACCGAAGAACTCCTTGATCGCGGCGGTCACCGGACGGATGTTGATCAGGCTCGACGGCATGACCACGTCCATGTCCTGCAGACCCATGCGCTCACGCACGACGCGCTCGAGACGGGTCAGGCCGACGCGGATCTGGTTCTGCAGCAGTTCGCCGACCGAACGGATGCGGCGGTTGCCGAGGTGGTCGATATCGTCCGTCTTGCCGACGCCGTAGGGCAGGTTGACCAGATACGAAACCGACGCCACCATATCGTCCGGAACGATGTGATGCGGGATCAGATCGGTGTAGTGATCGCTGAGGAACGACTTGAGCTCGTCTTCGCTCTTGTCGCCGGCTTCTTCGAGCAGCGCCAGCAGCGTCGGGATATGCACGTCCTCATTGAGGCCCGCGTCCGCCGGAGCGAAGGGGAGGAAGCCCGCCGCGCTTGCGAAGTTGTTGCCCACGACCTTCACGCGGCCGCTTTCCGTGCGGAGCCATACCGCGTTGACGCCGGCGTTCTGAATCGCTTCCGCGACCGAACGGCTGATCGTCTGGCCGGCTTCGGCAAAGACTTCGCCGGTCAGCTCGGACACGATCGCTTCGTCCGCGACCTGTCCCTTGATGCGCGCCTTCAGGGCGAGCTTCTTATTATATTTATAGCGACCGACGCGCGCGAGATCATAGCGATGGTTGTCGAAGAACAGGTTGTTCATCAGATTGCGCGCGCTCTCCTCCGTCGGCGGCTCGCCCGGCCGCTGGCGGCGATAGATCTCGACGAGACCGTCGAGCACGGTACGGTTCGGATCTTTGGCAAGGGTGAGTTCCAGCCGCTCGTCGCTGCCGAGCAGCTCGAGGATCTCCGCGTTCGTGCCGTAGCCGATCGCGCGGAGCAGCGAGGTGATGTAGATTTTGCGCTGACGGTCGATTTTGACGTAGAGCAGACCGTTGGAATCCGTTTCATATTCCAGCCAGGCGCCGCGGTTCGGGATCACCTGACTCGAGAAAAGCTGCTTGCCCATCTTGTCGGTCACGGACGAATAGTACGCGCCCGGGCTGCGGACGAGCTGCGAAACGATAACGCGCTCCGCACCGTTGATGATAAACGTACCCTGCGGCGTCATCAGCGGGAAATCGCCCATAAAGACTTCCTGCTGCTTGACTTCGCCGGTTTCCCGGTTGATCAGCCGAACGGTCACGCGAAGCGGCGCGGCATAGTTCACGTCGCGATTCTTGCTTTCCTCGATCGAATACTTCGGCTTGTCCAGATCGATCCGGTAGTCCACAAACTCCAGAACCAGCTTACCGGAAAAGTCGACGATCGGAGAAATGTCGTGGAACACTTCTTTCAAATCTTCTTTCAGGAAACGATAATAGGAATTCTTCTGCACCTCAATGAGATCGGGCATCTCCAAAACTTCCGAAATCTTCGAAAAGCTCTGTCTTGTCCGCTTTCCCATCTTCACGTCATGCATCATCGCATTCACTCCTTGCCGATGCTTTCGCATCCAGATAATTTCGGGCGAATCCCCCGCCCGTCGGGGCACATTGCAGAACCCCCTGTCCCGTTTTTGCACCATAGTCTGTCTTCTCGCAACACGTGATTCACAGACTTTTGGGCATAATAAGACAGTTTAGCTATCATAATGCAGTTTGATATGGTAACACACCGAATCCGGCCTGTCAAGGCACTTTTCCGAAAGTTTTACACACATTTTGCAAATGTTTTCGGCGGAATTATGACCGGCAAAAAATGTGTATTTTTGTGAATTCCCGCTTCGCTCCGTGAAGGATTCTTCAGACGTGAAACGTGCCTTGCGGCACGTGAACTGACGCCTGCGCCGTCGTAAAGAGAAACAATACGAATGGAACCTTTTTACTACGACAACGCAGTTGTCAATTCACGCGACAAAGTCGCAATTCACGGCAAAGCCAATTCACGCGGCTTTCACCGCAATTCACCCAAAAAAGCGAAGCCCGCCGAGCAATCGGCGGGTCCCGCTTTCGAAGCAGTTGACAGGAACTGCGGTTTAGGCTTTCTTTTCCTTCAGCTTGCGGCGGATCATCAGGAAGACGAGGAACGCCGCAACGAGGCAGAGGACGGCGGAGCCGATCCAGAGCAGGATTTGCCAGGTCGCCGGATGGTAAATGAACTTGGAACCCGGCGCGACCTTGTTCATCGCGTTGGAGTTGACGACGGTGAACAGGATGTTGTGCATCGACTTGCGCAGGTTCTTGACCGCCGTTGCGCTCGTCGTGTCGGCGATCGGGCCGGACCATGCGGAGTAGGTCAGCATATGGTCGGTACCGGCTGCGATGCCCTGGTTCTTGTGCATGTAGGAATAGAGGTTGAAGTCGGTGATCGCAAAGCCCTTAAAGCCCCACTCGTTGCGGAGGATGCCGGTCATCAGGGACTCGCGGCCGCCAGCCCAGACGGCGCCGACGTAGTTGAAGGAGCTCATGACCGCGGTGCAGCCCGGGAATTCCTTCTCTTTCAGCACGCCGTTTTCGAGGTACTTCAGCGTCGTCTTCGCGTTCTTGACGCAGAGTTCGAACGGCTTCAGGTAGATTTCACGAACCGCCTGCTCGTTTGCCCAGGTGCAGATGTGTGCGGTACGCGTGGTCTCCATGTCGTTCATGCAGAAGTGCTTGATATAGCCGTAGCAGCCCTTGTCGGCGGCGCCGGAAACGGTTTCGGCCATCATGTAACCGGCCAGCGTGCCGTCTTCGGAATAGTACTCGAAGTTACGGCCTGCGAACGGCGAACGGTGCGTGTTGGCGGCCGGCGCGTACCAGCCGTTGTAGCCGGAAGCCAGCGCTTCTTCGCCGATCATGTTGCCGAGCTCGTGCATGAGTTCCTTGTTCCAGGTCTGCGCCATCAGGACTTCGGAACAGTACGCGCAGTTGCCGGTCGTGCCGAACAGCGAGGTGAAGCCCTGCGGGCCGTCCGGGTCGGACGTGGCGGGCTTGCCGATGGAGGCGATCGCCGCGGTGTTGTATGCGCCGTCGTTGATGACCGCGACCATTTCGTCCACAGTGATCTCATCGAGCAGCTCTTCCCACAGCGGATCGTCCTTATCTTTGCCGCGGAGGTCGATCAGCGGGACGCCATTGCTTGCGCCGGTCGTCGGCATGGTGTCGTTCGGATCGGCATACTTGGCGGGATCATACTGTTCAAAGGTCAGGCCGACGGAAGCGGCGGTCTTTGCTTCGGGCTTGGTCGGGAACGTGCCCGCAAAGTCCGCGCGGCTCAGGTTTGTGCAGTAGTTCTGCATATAGTCGGTCATATCCTGGAACAGCGCGGAATAGGCGGTTCCGGTCGCTTCGTCGGTCGCATAGACGGTTTCGCCGAACGACAGCGCCTTTTCGGCAACGACGTCATGGCTGTTGTTGCGCAGCGAGATCACATATTCGCCCGCGTCGAGCACATAAGCGGCTTTCGCGAGGTTCCACGAGGACATCGCCTTGACCGGATAGGTCAGCGTAATCGTCTCGCTTGCGCCGGGCGCCAGCAGGGAGGTCTTTTCAAACGCGCCGAGGACGACCGCGCTCTTTTCCGTGCCGCCCTTCGTGTACGGCGCAGAGTAGTACAGTTCCACAACGTCCTTGCCCGCGACGGCGCCGGCGTTTTTGACGGTCACGGTCGCAACGATGTTGTCGCCGTCCTGCTTCACATCGTTCAGCGTCTTTTCAAAGGTCGTGTAGCTGAGGCCGTACCCGAACGGGAAGACGACCGCCGCGTCATAGTCGAAGCCGGGGTAGTTGCCCGCAAGCGCTTCGACGTAAGCGGTCTCATAGTAACGGTAGCCGAGATAGATGCCTTCTTCGTACTCGATGAAGTACGCCGTATCGCCTTCATTCGCCGGATAGTAGCCGGAAACGTCGGTGTACGGGTTGGAGCCGAAGTTATAGAACGTCGGGTCCTTCGTGAAGTCCGCAGCCCAGGTGTCGACCGTGCGGCCCGACGGGTTCACGGTACCGGCCAGCACATGACCGACCGAGTTCGCGGCGGTTGAGCCGATGGAACCGGCGGCAAGGATCGCGTCGACTTCATATTCGCCGGCCATCAGCGGGCCGAGCTCCATCGTCGTCGAAGCGTTCAGCACGACGATAACCTTGTCGCAGTTCGCTTTCGCGGCCGCGATGAGGTCGAGCTCCTCTTTGTTCAGCTCCAGCTGATGCTGGCCTTCGACGTAGTTTGCGGTCTCCGCGTTCGGTGTGAAGTTCTCGGAGATGCCGGAGTTCAGCGTGCCGAGAAGGTCGCGGCTTAGGTCGCCGCCTTCGCCGCCGCCTCTGCCGAGAACGACGACCGCGGTCGTGCCCTTCAGGGACGCCTGCGCGTCGGCCGAGTAGTCCGCAAACGGAATCTCACCGATGTAGTAAGCGGAGGTCTGCGGGCTGTCCATGACGATGTTCGCTTTCGGATAGTTCGCATAGTTGCCGTCGATCCAGTTGTAAGCGGTGTCGTTGATCGCAAAGCCCGCCGCGGAGATGCCCTTGTAGAAGTTCGAGCAGGTCGTGGGATCGACCGTACCGGAACCGGCGCCGCCGTAGATGGGGTCTGCCGCATAGCGGCCGATCAGGCTGATCTTCTCGCTCGTGGAGAGCGGACGCGCGCCGTTGTTCTTGAGCAGGACGATGCCTTCGTCGCCGATCTTGGTTACGAATTCCTCACCGGCTTTGGTGGCTTCTTCCTTGGAAGCATATTTTCCCTTGTAGTAGTTCGTATCCCAGTTTTCACTGCCCTCGGCCAGCCGGATTTCCAGCGGGTTGCCGCCGAGATAGTGATCGAGGAACGAATCGAACATGCCCGCCGCAATGTTGGCGCCCAAAACAAGGACCACCAGAACGGCGACGATCGGAATCAGGATCGCGTTTAATTTGTTACTTTTCATTTGCTGCTTTTCTCCTCCTTCTTTTTCATAACCCTTTCTCTCCCGCAAGGAAAAACTGAAAAATGAATACTGAAGACTTAATCATGAAAAACTGACGATGATTTTCCGTCGGAAAATCCACATGAATCATTCATACTTCATTTTTCAATTTTCATTTTTCATTATTTTCCCTATAACGGAGAGTCTCCTCCGATGTCTTCCCCCGCGGAAGACGCTTCTTTTCCTTTTATATCTCTCGATTTCATTATAAAAGAAGGAAAAATGCTTGTAAAATAAGATTTGGATGTGCTATAATAACTGAAACTTATAGCAAGAAGACAATGCGGGGGAAATCATGCAGATACGGCAGCTCGAATACTTCGTTTCGCTGTGCGACACGCTGAACTTCACGCGCACGGCCGAAGCGTTCTACGTTTCGCAAACGGCGGTGACGCAGCAGATCAAGGTGCTCGAGGAGGAATTGAATACGAAGCTGTTCGAGCGGACGCGGCGCAGCGTTTCGGTTACGCCTGCCGGCCGGATGCTGTACGACGACGCGCGCCTGATCATCAAGCACATGCGCGAGGCGGAAACGCGGGTGCGTTCGCTGACCGACAACATGCACGGCACGCTGCGGGTCGGTTCGCTGCGCGGCTTTGAGGAAGAATGGTATGCGACCGCGCTGCATGACTTCCATACCTGGATGCCGGGGGTGCAGCTTTCGTTCCTGCGCGGCTCGTCTTCGGAACTGTATCGGGCGCTGCGCAGCGGCATGGTCGACGTGATCTTTGCGCTCCGGTTCTGGGAGAACCGAAAGGACCTCGACTTCTGGCCGCTCGATACGTATCCGCTGCTCGTCGTCTGCCGGGAGGATCATCCGCTGGCGGACCTGCCCGCGATCCATCCGAAGGACCTCGAGGGCTATCGCATGATTATGACCCATACGGTTGTGGACGACAGCGGGGAAGACGCGGTCGTCAAGCGGTTTTTCCGGGAAGCCGGCTTTACGCCGGAAATTGTGTTCCGATCGGAGGACATCGGGACGAATATGCTCGCGGCAGCGACGGGGCTCGGCTACGCGCTGATCCCGAACTACCTCTGCGGGCAGATCCAGCCGTCGTTGCATCTTTCGACGCGCCCGTTGATCGGGCACGAAACGGCGCTGCAGGCGGCGGCGATCTGGAACCGGGACAATGACAACCCGCTGATCGCAAAGCTGCTCGAATTCTGCGCGGCGCGCCGCAACCGGTCATAACAGGAAACAACGCTGCACGGAGGCGTTATGAAAAAAGAGAACAAAAATCTTATTGCTGCTGATCGGTTCGGCGATCCTTTTGGGAGGACTCGCCATTTTCGGGCTGCGCATTTCCGCCGTGCTGCAGACCAACCGGAGCGTTTCGGGCTTCCCGGTGCAGATTCAGGAATACATGGCGTCCAATTCGCTTTACCCGGACGAAAACGGCGTTTGCGCCGATTGGGTCGAGTTGTATAATTCCTCCGATTCCGCGATCTCGATCGGCGGCTTCCGGCTTGCGGATCAGAACCGGAAAGCGCGGTACACCGTCCCGGCCGGAACGGTTCTGCCGGGCCGCGGTTATTATGTGATTTACTGTCAGCGCTCCGGCGGGGACGGGTATGCGGACTTCGGCATTTCGCGCGCCGGGGGCGAAAAGCTGTACCTGCTCAATCAGCGCAACGTGCTGATCGATTCCGTCACGACGATTTCCCTGCCGGAAAACGCGTCCGCCGAGCGCGGGGAAGACGGTCTGTTCCGCGTTTCGATGCAGCCGACGCCGGGCGCCGCCGCCGGAACGGCGATGGCGACGGAACCGGTGCTGCACGCCGTCGCGGGCCCGATTGCGATTTCCGAGGTGATCCCCGGCAATACGCTGTATGCCGACGCGAACGGGCGCGTCGCGGACCTCGTGGAGCTGTGCAACGGTTCCGACGCGGCGCAGGACGTCGGCGGCTATGTGCTGCAGAACGGAATCGACGGCGAGCGGTTCACGGTTCCGGCCGGGACCGTGCTTGCGCCGGGGGACTATTATCTGATTTATTGCGCGCGCGCCGAAGCGACCGGCGGGTACGCCGACTTTGCCCTGTCGCGGAACGGCGGGGAGTTGCTGCTCCTGTACAATACCGACGGGCAGCTGACCGATTACTGGACGACCGTCCCGTGCGGCAAGAACGGCGCGATCGTGCGCGAAAACGGAGCGCTCACAACGCTTGCGTTCTCCACGCCGGGCTTCCCGAATACGGAGGAAGGCCGCGTCGCGTGCCTGCGCGCCTATGCGGCGCAGAGCGCGGTTCGCATCAGCGAGACCATGTCCGCAAACCGGACCGTCCTGTTCCCGGACGGAACCGCGCCGGACTGGGTGGAACTGTATAACGCTTCCGCCGAGCCGGTCGATCTTTCCGGCTGCGGCCTGTCCGACACCGCTTCTTCCGTGCGCTATGCGTTCCCCGAAGGGACCGTGCTCGCGCCGGGCGGCTGCCTTGTCGTCGCGTGCGACGAAACCGGGCTGACGGCAAACGCCGCCGGGTTCAGTCTCGCCGCCGCGGGCGGGGAAACGGTGTACCTGACCTGTCCGGACGGAACGCTTTGCGACGCAGCCGTCACCGTCCGCACCGAAACCGATCAATCCCTGATCTATGCCGACGGCGCCGCAACCGTTTCGGGGCAGCCGACGCCGGGCTTTTCGAATGACGAAGCCGGGCTTGCGGCGTATCGCGCGTCGAGGCCCGCCGTGCAGAAGGGGCTGGTCATCAGCGAGCTCATGCCTTCCAACGCAAGCACGATCGCCACGTTCGACGGCCATTTCGTCGATTGGGTCGAGCTGTATAACGCGGGCACGGCCTCGATCAACCTCGGCGACTTCTGCCTGTCCGACCGCGAGATCGAGTGGGATCGCTTCCGGCTGCCGACCGTCTCGCTCGCACCGGGCGAATACGTGTTGATTCTCTGCAGCAAGGAGCTTTCGGCGACCGCCGGGGAAATCTGCGCGCCGTTCGGCCTCAGCAGCAAGGGCGGCTCGGTGCTGTTGTCTGCGGCGACCGGCGAGCTTGTCGATCGTGCCGACTATCCGGCGGCGGAGCGGGATCGCTCCTATTGCCGCGCGGAGGCCGGGACGTTCGCCGAAACGGATTGTCCGACGCCCGGCTTTGCCAATACCGGCGCGGGCTATCGTGCGTTTATGGCCGCGCAGTCGCATCCGGCGCTGTACATCAGCGAGGTCATGCCGTCCAACCGCACGGTCTCCCGCAACCACGGCGATTACTTCGACTGGGTCGAGCTCGGCAACGATTCGGCGGAGTCCGTGCAGCTCGGCGATTACTGCCTCACCGACAACCCCGAACAGCCCGATCGGTACCGGCTGCCCGACGTCACGCTCAAGAGCGGCGAATACTTCCTCGTGTATTGCTCCGGCGATGAATCGCTGACCGACCGGAACGGCTACCATTGCCCGTTCAAGCTGAACGGCGGCGAAGACCGGGTCTATCTCTATGACGCGGACGGACAGCTTGTGGATTATCTGCATGTGTCCCGTGTTCCGACGGACGGCAGCATCGGCCGCCGCAGCGCGGAAAACGGCGTGTATTTCTTCTCCTCGCCGACGCCGGGCAAGAAGAATACCGGCGGGACGGCGGTGACGCAGCCGTCCGATATGCCGACGGCAAGCATGGCGTCCGGCGTGTTCGAGGACGTCGACAGCTTTACCGTGACGCTGGACGGCGCGGGAACCGTGTACTATACGACGGACGGCTCCGTCCCGACCGAACAGTCCCCCGTGTATACCGAGCCGATCACGATTTCCCGCACCTCGGTCGTCCGTGCGGCGGCGCTGCAGCCCGACAAGCGCATGAGCGACGTGCTCACGCTCGCGTACACGCTCAACGAGGGGCATACGCTGCCGGTGCTGAATCTGATCATCGCGCCGGAGGATTTCACGGGCGAGCGCCGCGGAATCTACAGCCATCCGCGGCAGACGTGGCAGCGCGACGCGTGCATCGTCTATACGGACGCCAACGGGACGATCACGCACAACTGCGGCGTCAGCGTCAGCGGCCAGACGTCCCGCGGCCGACCGCAAAAGTCTTACAAGATTTACTTTACCGATCACTACGGCGGACGGCTCTGCTGCGATCTGTTCGGGGATGACTGCGACCAGACGTCGTTTCCCGAGCTGCAGATTCGCGCCGGGCTCGACAGCAAGTACGGCATCTACCGGGAGCCGCTGATCCAGCAGCTCGCGCTTCCGTACCGCGAGACGACGTTCGTGCAGGATTCCGTGCCGTGCGTGCTGTACATCAACGGCGAGTATTTCGGGATCTATCAGTTTATGGAATCGCTGAGCAGGGAAACACTGGCGGATCGGCTCGGCGTGCGCACGGACAGCATCACGATGTACCGGGGCTACATGTATCCGGAACATTCCCATCTGGAAATCTATCAGCTTTGGCAGTATGTGCAGAAGAACGACCTCAGGAAGGAAGAGAACTATGCGTATATCGAAGCGCATCTCGATCTGGACAGCGTGATCGACTGGGCGATCTTCGAGGCGTACTGCTGCAACGACGACCTCTCCGGCAACATTCGTTATTTCAAAAGCACGGATACGGACGGCCGCTGGCACTTCGTTCTGTACGATCTCGAATGCGGACTCAAATCGGCGGCCGGGTTCGATTACGTGCTGCATTCGGGGCAGACCGCCACGTTTCTGAACGCGCTGCTGAAAAACGCGACGTTCCGGGATCGGTTCCTCAAACGGCTCGCGTACCATTGTGAAAACACATTCCGGCAGGAGGACGTGCTCACGCTGTTTTATTGGTACGACGACGCCGTGCGCGAGGAAACGGTGCGGCATTTCAAGCGCTGGAAGCTCGGCGACCGGGATTATCAGTACAATTACAATCAGATGCAGCGCCTTCTGAAGGCGGATCGCGTGAAGGAACTGAAGCAGAGCGCAAAAACGGAGCTTCGGCTCACGAATGCGGAATATCAGGCGTATTTCGGTGGGTAAGACGATGCAGAACGGATTTCGCACAGAAAAGAAATACATCGTCGGGCCGGACGCCGCGCTGGAATTGCGGGAGCGCCTTGCGCCGTTTATGACCGTGGACCGGCAGGCGAAAAGCGGCGCGTACCGGATTCGCAGTCTCTATTTCGACACGCCCGACGCGGACGCGTTCTGGGACAAGATGAACGGCGAAGCGGAGCGCAGCAAGTACCGGCTGCGGTTCTACAACGGCGATCTGTCGTTTATCCGGCTGGAGAAGAAGGAGAAGATCGGCGACCTCACGCGCAAAACGCAGGCGGCGATCGACGAACCCACGGCGCGGGCTCTGCAGGAGGGCGTCTGCGACCGGCTCATGGAGGCGGACGATCCGCTGTGCCGCGCGTTCTATGCCGAAGCAAAGGCGGAACGGCTTCTGCCGTCCGTCGTCGTGGACTACCGGCGCGTCCCGTATACGTACCGGATCGACAACGTGCGGATCACGCTGGATACCGAGGTTTACGCGGGCGCTGCGCGCACGTTCTTCTCCCCGCTGCGGCCGCCGTTCCCGGTGCTCGAAAACGGGGTCGCGATCCTCGAAGTCAAAACGGACGACCGGATTCCGGCGTCCCTCAGCCGCGTGCTCGAAACGGTGCCGCGGCAGCAGCAATCCTTCTCTAAGTATGCGCTTTCCTTCGCCCGACTGAACGGCGTCGAATAATATTGTCAAAAGAGGTAGGATATGGAACGAATTTCGGAATTATTTGCAACGGAACTCAGCGCGGTCAGCGTGAGCCATCTGCTGCTGTGCGTCGGCCTGAGCTTTGCGATCAGTCTGTACATCGTCTTTGTGTACCGGCTCGTGTACGCGGGCGTGCAGTATTCCAAGCGGTTCTCACTCTCGCTGATCGTGCTGAGTCTGGTCACCTCGGTCGTGATCCTGGCGATCTCGTCGAATGTCGTGCTGTCGCTCGGCATGGTCGGCGCGCTGTCGATCGTGCGGTTCCGCACCGCAGTCAAGGACGTGATGGACACGGTGTTCATGTTCTGGGCGATCGTCAACGGCATCATCTGCGGCGCGGGGTTCGTGCTGATCGCCGTGCTTGCTTCGCTCGGCATCGGCATCCTGATTTTGGCCGTCTATTATTTCGGCAAAGTCGCCCAGCAGGATCTGTATCTGGTCGTCGTCCGCGCCGACGAAACCGTCTCCCTTTCCGAGGTCGCGCCGCTGCTGTCCGGGGGCAAGCTGAAATCCTGCTCCTCCGCAGAGGGCGTGCAGGAATCCGTGACCGAAATGAAGCTCACCCCGAAGCAGATCGAAACGCTCCGCGCCCTGACGCAAAAGCCCGGCGTACGCAGCGTCGATGTCGTTTCCTACAACACCAAGACCGGCGTCTGACGGTTTCGGTGAAAGCCCTCCTTGTGGAAAGGAGGATTGTAAAACAGCAGGAAATCAAAAGCACGGAACGCAAAGAAAATACACAAGGGGCTGTTCAAAGCATTTTCCTTTGAGCAGCCCCGTATGATTATATTCGGAAACAACCCCGGAATCCCGCTCGATCCGATCGTACCGGAACGCCCGTTTGTCGAAATTCCTTCATTCGCGCAGCGACTTCATTTCTTCATTCCTTCATTCGCCGCAAGGCGACTTCATTCCGCCATGAAAAAACAGCCTTTCGGCTGTTTTTTCATGGCGGAGAGACTGGGATTCGAACCCAGGGTCCCTTTAGGGGACACAGCATTTCGAGTGCTGCACCATCGACCTCTCGGACATCTCTCCATTTTGGCTCAACGGATGGATTATACCGCATCCGCTTCCAAAATGCAATACCGTTTTGAAAAAAACGTCCGCTGTGGGTCTGAAGCGCATTTTACGCATTTTGGAAAAGCATTTTTGATCGTTCTCGGACCGTTTTCGGAAAAGTAAGGCGTGACAAACATCGAAAGAAATGGTATACTGATCCTATAATCATGGGAGCATGTGCGCTTTTGCACGACGCCCCGAACAGGACGTAACCATGAAACGAGTCAAAGTCGGCGCGGTGTTGTCCGCGATCTTCGGCGACGAGACCGAGGCCGTCGAACAGTACCTTGCGTACCTGATCGAAACCAAGACCGTCGAGACCTACGAGCTTTGGAACAACTGAACCGTCATAAGTAAGAAAGGAGTCCGTTTATGAAGAAAACCGCACGTCTATTCGCCCTGCTGCTGGCGGCGCTGATGCTGCTCGGAACGCTTCCGGGCCTCACGCTTGCCGCAACAAGCGAGGAGCCGACCGACACCTACTGTCCGTCCGAGCGCAACCAACACCAGCACTATTTCGTGGAAGACCACCGGACCGAGCCGACCTGCACGCAGAACGGCGAGGTCGTCTACCGCTGCATGTACTGCGGCTATCAGAAGACGCAGGTTCTTGCGGCGCTCGGCCACAACTGGGGCAGCTGGAAGGTGCAGACGGAACCGACCTGCACCGAACCCGGCGTGAAAAAGCACACCTGCAAACGCTGCGGCCTGACCAAGACGCAGTCGATCGAGCCGCTCGGCCACGACTGGGGAGAATGGCACGTCATCAAGGAGCCGACGCTCGAAGCCGAGGGCCTCGAGCAGCATGAGTGCAAACGCTGCGGCATCATCGAGCAGCGCCCGATTCCGCCGCTCGTACAGTACCGGGACTATGATCTGAAGCTGATCCTCGATCCGTATGATCCGATTCTCTACAAGCAGTATTTCGGCGATCCGGGCGGCGAAGGCGATCCCGCATGGGTCTTTGTGGATGCGAAGCTCATCAACGTCGGCAGCAAAGCTGTTTTGGTTCAGAAGGAATGGGACGGTCTCTACGGGGAGGTTGACGATGTGTACGCGCCGACCTGGCTGCAGCCCGGCGAAGTTCTCGATGTCAATTACCTGTTGGTCTGCTGGAATCAATTTATTGACACAAGCTCCGCGCACGACGATGTGGTCGGAACCGTCCGCAGTGATTGGTACTTTATCGGCTATGACAACGGCGAACCCGTCTGCCTGTCCAACACCGTCGTCATGGAATGGACGGTCATTGACGACGAGCTGATCACCGGTTGGGAGATTCCGGACGATACCGCGGTCTTTGTCGAAAAATGGGAGGACAGCACGCCGGCAAATCCGAACGGCTATCAGCTCGGCGAATCGATCTGCTATGTGGTTGCGGTGGAGAACGTCGGCGGGGAAACCATTGATCGGTTCTACCTGATCGACTGTTCGAGCGGAGAGGAAGAGGACCGGAAATCCCTGTACGAGCAGGCGCTGGAGCCCGGTCAGATCGTGTATTTCGGATACGATCATATCGTCACAATGGACGACGTCCTGAACCACTATGTCGAGAATATTGCGTACGTCGAATGGGGCGACGAGGAGCTCGGCAACCACCATCTCGAACCGTCCAACACGGTCATCGTTCCGACGATCAACAAGGCCAATATCCTGCTGACCAAGTCCGAAAAGAGCACGCCGGCGAACGGCCTGTTCTATGTCGAAGGCGAGGAAGTCGTCTTTGAAATCTACGTCAAGAACAACACGCCCGTGCACGTTCATGATCTGACGATCCACGACACGCCGGCGCTCGGCGATTTGCCGGTTACGACGATCGAGGACGTCGGTCCGGGCGAGGACGGAACGTACGAAGTCCATTATACCGTCACGGCGTATGACGCCGAAATCGGTTACTTCGGCAACGTTTCGTGGGCGTCGGGCGAGGACGAATACGGCAACCCGATCTTCGTGTACTCCAACGACGTCGAGGTGCCGTGCGGCAGCGAAGCGTACGACGTGATCTGGGACCTTGCAATTGTGAAGGAAGAGGTCAGCAAGCCGACGAACGGCGAATACTACGAGGAAGGCGAAACGATCGAATACAAGATCACCGTGACCAACACCGGCGAAGTGAAGATCGTCGAGGGAATCGTGTACGATTGGCTGAAGAAGGAAGGCTTCGGCGAGATCGGCGCGTTTGAAAACCTGATGCCGGGCAATTCGCGGACCTATACCTACAAGTATACCGTGACCAAGGACGATGTGGACGTCGGCAACGTCGTGAACTATGCGTATTCGTATTGGACGATCGACGATGATGAAGCGCAGAACTACTATGAGAGCGAGTCGAACGAGGTCTGGAGCAAGTGCGGCGACACGATTCCGGGCCTGATCCCGCCGGTACGCTGGCAGCTGAGCGAGGGCGAGGATTACTGCGTCCGCACGCTGCTGCTGGAAGGCGAAATGGCCGCAAGCTATTCGCTGCACCTGTGCAGCACGCATGACGCGCTGGCCGACGAACTGAACGCGCTGATCGAAGAAGCCGAGAACACGAACGAAGCGGCGATTCTTGCGGCGTGGAAGATTGCGAGAGTCAAGTGGGCCGAGGAGCTCGAAAAGATGTACGAGGCCGCCTACGCCGCCGCGAACTACGAAGCGCGCACCGCCGTGCTGCGCGAAAAGAATGCGTTCTACGCTTACGTGGACGCGTATGAAAAGCTGCGCAAGGGCGATGAAATCGAAGCGTGGATGCTCGAACGAGAGATTGCGGAACTGCTGATGAACCGCTGCGCCGATCTGTGCTACGACCTGCACAAGGCGGGCGAGCCGCGACCGGACAGCGTCTTTGCGGAGCATGAAACGCTGAACGAAACGATGGATTACCCGAAGTGCGTGAACGTCGTGATCGAGATCGGCGAATCGGATGCGAACTACGGCGAAATCCTCTGCACCGACCACCGCGACGTGATCCCGGCCCAAAATGCGCTGCTGGAGGCGGCGGAATCCCCGTCGGCCCGCGTCGTCGCCTGGAAGCGCACGCAGAAGCTGTGGCAGGTCGAGCTGGATCAGATGGTGAACGCGGCCTACAAGAACGCGGACGCCGACACGAAGAAGCTGATCGCCGCGGAGCGCATCGCGCTCGACAAGCTCGTCGAAGCGCGGCAGGCCTACCTCGAATGCCTCTATGCCGAGGAAGTCGCCGCCGAGCTGATCGCGCATCTGTTCAAAGCCGAAGTCCTGTTCGAGTGCGACCGCATGAAGTAAGCCGCATTCCGAAAACCAATTGACAAAAACCAACCGGGAGGGCGCCGATACCCTCCCGGTTTCTTATGCACTTACAGCGGCAGCGGCCTAATGAGCGCCGCGAACGGAACGAACGGCGGCGGGGTTTCGGGGCGCGGCATGAGCTCCTTCGCCATCCAGACCACGCTGTACCACGCGCCGAACTTATAGCCGCAGCGCGGGAACCGGCCCACCGCGGCGTACCCCATGGCGGTGTGGAACCGGATGCTGCCGTCGGTCACATAGGGATCGTTTTCAAAGCGCGGCTCGGTAATGCAGGCGTAGAGCAGGCAGACGTTCTGCCGGACAAGCACCCGTTCGAGCGCTTCATAGAGCAGCGTTCCGACGCCGCGGCCCGTCTGCGCCGCATCGAGATAGACGGACGCTTCCGCCGCATACCGGTAGGCTTCGCGCGTTTTCAGCGGCGCCGCGTACGCATAGCCGACGATCACGCCGTCCTGCTCGGCGACGAGGTAGGGATACGTCTGCCGGGTTTGTTCGATCCGGCGCGCAAACGCCTCTGCGTCCGGTGCGTCATATTCAAACGTAATCGCCGTATGCTCGACATACGGCGCATAAATTCTTTGCAGTTGTGCCGCATCGGCGGCGGTCGCTTCCCGAATATTCATAACAGGTCAGTCGGACAGAATCTCCTGCGCGATCGCCCGCCGCGTGACGCAGCGATCCATCGCGAGCTTCTCAATGTACCGGTGCGCTTCGGCCTCGGTCAGGTTCTTTTCGCCGATCAGCTTCCACTTGGCGCGGTTGATCAGGCGGATTTCCTCCATTTTTTCCTCGACCGACTGCGTTTTCTGCTCGGCCTTCCGGAGCTGCTCCCGCGCGCTCGTCATCCAGCTGATCGCGGTCAGAACGAGCGGCTTCGACAGCGGTTTCGACAGCACGAAAACGCCCTGTTCTTCGGCCTGCCCGGCGGCGTTTTCGTAAAGATCCGGCGGAAGGATCAGCAGCGTGACCGTGTTCTTTTTCCCGGCGAGGTCAAAGGCAAACCGCAGCCCGACGTCGTCCGGCAGCGGCGTATGGACGATCACGAAATCAAAGTCGCGCTCGGAAACGGCGCGTTTCGCGGCGCTGACGTTCGAGGCGTAGGCAATCGGGGCAAATCTGGACGAGGGGAGCAGCGCCGTAACGGAACGCCGGAACTCGGCGGACGCGGAAACCACCAACACGCGGTAGACGCGTATCTTCCATTCCATTCGGTTTGCCTCCTTCCCGTCGGATTTTGCTTTGCGTTACTTGCAGTAGATGTCCAGAATTTCCTGCGGAATGTGCGCCTTCACGAACGCGCTTTCGGCTGCGAGCGCCCTTGCTTCCGGCAGACTGCCGGGCAGCTTCGGATACTGCGCGAGGACTTCCGGCGGCGCCTTGAACAGATTCACGTTCGCCGGCGCGGGCGGAATCATCTGCTTGCGCAGCCCGTCGAGCCCGGCGTAGATCAGCAGCGCAAACGCCAGATACGGGTTCGCAAGCGGATCGGGGGAGCGCAGCTCGGCCCGGCGGTATTCGCCGACGGCGGCGGGAATCCGCACGAGCTGCGAGCGGTTTTCATGCGACCAGGAAATGTACCCCGGCGCTTTCCGCTGCCCGAGGCGGCGATAGGACGCTTCCGCGGGGTTCAGAAACGCGGTGATCTCCGCGACCTTGTCCAAAATCCCGGCGATCAGATGGTACAGCCCGTTTTCGCCCTGGTCGTTGACGGAAAGATTGATGTGGAATCCGTTGCCCGGCATATCCGGCAGCGGCTTGGGCGAAAAGTCGGCAAAGAGGCCGTTCCGGCGCGCGACCGTCCGGACGACCGTCTGAAACGTCATCGTCTGATCGGCGGCAGTCAGCGGATCGGAATAGCGGAAGTCGATCTCGTTCTGGCCCGGGCCCTCCTCGTGGTGCGAGCTTTCGGTGCGGACGCCCATCTGCTCCAGCGTCAGGCAGATTTCGCGGCGGATGTTTTCCCCGCGATCCTCCGGCGCAATGTCCATGTATCCCGCGCGGTCGTACGGCGTATCGGTGCGCTGATTGTTTTCGTCGAGCGTAAACAGATAGAATTCCTGTTCCGCGCCGAACCGGAATTCGACCCCGGCCTGCTCCGCTTCGGCAACGGCTTTTTTCAGCAGACTGCGCGTATCGCAGGCGAACGGCGTACCGTCGGGGTAGGAAATGCTGCAGAACATACGCACGACGCGGCCGTGCTCGGGCCGCCACGGCAGCGGAATCAGCGTTTCGGGCTCCGGGTGCAGCAGAAGGTCGGAATGCGCTTCGTCGCCGAACCCGTCGATCGCCGACGCATCGAACGCGATGCCGTATGCAAAGGCGCGCGGCAATTCCTCCGGCATAATCGAGATGTTTTTTTGCTTGCCGAAGACATCGCAAAAGGCGAGGCGGATGAACTTCACATCCTCCTCGGCGACATATTGCAGAACTTCTTCCTTTGAATACTGCATGGCAATCCTCCTGTTCGGTTAATTCGCAATATAAAGCTGCTGGTACGGGTTTGTGCCGCTCGGCGTCACGACCGTAAACGGCGCGTCCATCATATCGTCGAGATCGAGCCCGAAGCACGCGCAATACGGCGTAAGCACGGCGCGGATCTCGGCGCGGTCCTGTTCGTCCGCTTTGCGCACGTCGACCTGCGACGGAAAGATCACGTCTTGGCACTCGTCGCGCAGGATCATTTTTCCGCCGTGCATCCCCGTGCAGGGGAAATTGTGCACGATCCGCCGGTTCCCGCGCTCCAGACCGAGTACCAGAATCAGCCCGCCCGCCTGGTATTCGCCGAGGAAGCTCCCGGCAACGCCGCCGATGATCATGACCGGCACCTTGTCCCGGTACGCCTTCATGTGGATGCCGGCGCGGTATCCGGCGTTTTTGCGGATATAGATCTCCCCGCCGCGCATCGCGTAGCCGGCCGCGTCGCCCACGTTGCCGTGGATGACGATGCGTCCGGCGTTCATCGTGTCGCCGACCGCATCCTGCGCGTTGCCGCGCACGGTGATCGTCCCGCCGTTCAGGTACGCGCCGAGCGCGTTGCCCGGAATCCCCTCGATCGTCACGTCGATATCGTCCATCCCGGCTGCAATGAAGCGCTGCCCGAGACAGCCGGTGATTTCACACGCCGGTTCGGATGTGCGGATCGCGCGGTTCAACGCCGAAAAGTCCAGCTCTGTCGCGTCGATTCTCATATTATACTACACCTCCGAATTTTTTTCTACGGACGTCGCTCGAAAAATAGCTCGTCGAAGCAATTTTTTTCATCGCTTCAAAGTCGATCGTGTCCAGCGGCGTCTGCTCCCGGATCAGCGACGTATAGATGCCCGCCCGTTCCGTGTGTCCGACCAGGATAAATCCCTTCAACAGCCCCGCGTCCGTGTAGAACCGCTTCAGCGTCGTTTCCGTTCGCTCCTCGGTCGGCGCGCCGGTGTAGGAACCGGCCGTCATAATGTGCAGCCCGAACAGCCCGATCGAGTTCATCGGGATATTTTTCGTAAACGCGGCGTCGCCGCCGGCCATGTTCACGCCGGCCGCAAACCCCTGCCGGTACGCGTTCGGCAGAATCGCGACGACGCGGTTCTGGCCCGAGGTCATTTCGAACCCTTCCGTGCAGTCGCCCGCGGCAAAAATGTCCGGGATCGAGGTCTCCATCCGCGCATTGACGACGATGCCGCGCCCGACTTCGCCGCCGATCGAACGCAAAAGCGCGGTGTTCGCGCGAACGCCGACCGCCAGCACCAGCACGTCGAACGGGATCGTTTCGCCGCTCTGCAGCGTGGCGACGCTGCCGGAAAACTGCCGGACGCTGTCGCCGAGGCGGAACCGCAGCCCGTTTGCTTCCAAATGCCGCTGCACGATCGCGGCGCTGTCGCCGTCTAAGATACTCGACAGAACGTGGTCGGCTAAATCGCAGACCGTAATGCTGTTCGCCCGGTCGCGCAGCCCTTCCGCGCATTTCAGGCCGATCAGTCCCGCGCCGATGATCAGCGCGTCGGACTGTTTCGTAACGTACGATTCGAGCAGCAGCGCGTCGTCCACGGTCATAAAGCAGCTCTTTTTGCGAACGCCGTCCAGCCCCGCCATCGGCGGAACGAACGGGGAAGACCCGGTCGCAAGGCACAGCTTCCGGTACGGCAGCGTCGTTCCGTCGGAGAGCCGCACGCTCCCGGCAACGGGATCGATTTCTTCCGCCTGCCCCGGGATGACGGTGCAGCAGTTCGTTTCATAAAAGTCTTCGCTGCGGTACTGCATCCGGTTCAGGTCGGTTTTGCCCTCGAGATAGTAGGAAATCAGCGGGCGGCTGTAAACGGGATGCTTCTCCGCGGAAACGACGGTGATCGCGTCGTCCGGATCCACGCTGCGGATGCCTTCGATGCAGCCGGCTGCCGCGACGCCGTTGCCGATAATCAGATACGGATTCATACAGCGTCCTCCCTTTCTTCATAAACGATCGCCCGGTTCGGGCAGCCGCGCACACAGGCCGGCGCGCCGCTTCCGTTCTGCAGGCACAGCTCGCATTTCTGCGCGATGCCGGTTTCGTCCGGCGTCAGCGAGCCGTACGGGCAAACGAGAATGCAGGTCAGGCAGCCGACGCATTTTTCCTTCCGGATGCGCACGACGCCGTCTTCCCGATAGATCGCGCCCGCGATGCAGCTCTGCATGCAGATCGGGTCCTTGCAGTGGCGGCAGGAAACCGCAAACGAAACGGAATTGTCGCCTTCCACATGGATGCGCGGAACGATCCGCGTTCCTTTCAGCGCCGTCGCCATATCCGAAAGCCCCGAATTGGCAAACGCGCAATAGTATTCGCACAGATGGCAGCCGAGGCACCATTGTTCATTCACATAAACCCGTTTCATGCAATCACTCCCCCGCATGCGCGATGCCGAGAATTTCGAGTTCCTTCCCGGTCAGTCCGATGCCGCGCAGCATCAACCGGTTTCCGCGCAGCGCTTCGATCGAGTTGATACCCATGCCGCCCATCATCTCCATGATCTCGTGCTGCCATGCGGTCAGCAGGTTCACGAGCCGTTCGCAGCCGATGTCCGGGTTCAGCCGCCGCACGAGGTCGGGCCGCTGCGTCGCGATGCCCCAATTGCACCGCCCCGTCTGACAGGTGCGGCATAAGTGGCAGCCGAGCGCGATCAGTCCCGCCGTCGCGATGTACACCGCGTCCGCGCCGAGCGCAATCGCTTTGACAACGTCCGACGCGTTTCGGATACTGCCGCCGACGACGAGCGAAATGCTGTTGCGGATGCCCTCGTCGCGCAGCCGCTGATCGACCGCGGCAAGCGCGAGTTCGATCGGAATGCCCACGTTGTCGCGGATGCGCGTCGGCGCCGCGCCGGTCCCGCCGCGGAACCCGTCGATCGCAATGATGTCCGCGCCGCTGCGCGCAATGCCGCTCGCAATCGCGGCGATGTTGTGCACCGCCGCCACCTTGACGATGACCGGCTTCTGGTATTCCGTCGCTTCCTTCAGCGAAAACACCAACTGCCTGAGGTCCTCAATCGAATAGATGTCGTGATGCGGGGCGGGAGAGATCGCGTCGGTGCCCTCCGGGATCATGCGCGTGCGCGACACGTCGCCCACAATCTTCGTGCCGGGCAGATGCCCGCCGATGCCCGGCTTCGCGCCCTGGCCCATCTTGATTTCGATCGCCGCGCCGGAGCGCAGATACCCTTCGTGTACGCCAAAGCGGCCGGACGCGACCTGAACGATCGTGTTTTTGCCGTACCGCAGAAAGTCTTCGTGTAAACCGCCTTCACCCGTGTTGTACAGGATGCCGAGCTTTTCGGCCGCCCGCGCCAGCGAAGCGTGCGCGTTGTAGCTGAGCGAGCCGTAGCTCATCGCCGAGAACATGATCGGCATTGTCAGTTCGAGCTGCGGCGGCAGTTCGCATTTTAGCGCGCCGGTTTCGTCGCGCTGTACGCGCTCCGGCTTTTTGCCGAGGAACACGCGCGTCTCCATCGGCTCGCGGAGCGGGTCGATCGGCGGGTTCGTGACCTGCGACGCGTTGATCAGAATCTTGTCCCAATAGACCGGCAGCGGCTTTGGGTTGCCCATCGAGGAGAGCAGAATGCCGCCGCTCTGCGCCTGCTTGTAGATTTCGCGGATCGTGTCGTTCTGCCAGTTCGCGTTTTCGCGCAGCGTGCAGTTGCTCTTGACGATCTTCAGCGCGCGCGTCGGACACAGCGCGACGCACCGCTGACAGTTCACGCATTTCGACTCGTCGCTGATCATGATCCCCTTGCTTTCCAGCAGGGAATGTACCTCGTTGGCGCACTGCCGTTCGCAGACGCGGCACGCAATGCAGCGGTCGTAGTTGCGTACGACTTCAAATTCCGGATAAAACAATTCAACGCCCATCTGCCTGTCCTCCCGTCACCCGAACGACGACCGGTTCGCCGCCCGAAGGCGACCAGATCGTATCCACGTCCGGTTCCATCACGCGGATCGCCGCTTCCTCGCTCGCAATGTAGACGCGATCCGCCTTTTCGCCGACGACCATCGACCGCAGCTTCAGCCGGTCGTTCAGCGCCATCAGGCCGCCGTTGAACCCGAGCACGATCGAAAACGGGCCGGTGATCAGAAGACTCGAAAACATCGTCCTCAGGTATTGCAGCTGCTTTTTCTGCGCCGGGTCGGAAACGCGCGCGATCGTGCTCCAGAACGGGGCGGCAATGATCTGCGCGGCTTCCTCCGCCGTCAGCTTCTGCACCCGCATCAGGTAGTCCAGAATGTAGGTAATGACCTCGGTATCCGTCTGCAGCGTGCATTTGTAGCCGAACATCTCGATAAACCGGCGGTTCGCGTCGTACGAGGAAATCTCGCCGTTGTGCACGACGGAACAGTCGAGCAGCGTAAACGGGTGCGCGCCGCCCCACCAGCCGGGCGTGTTCGTCGGATAGCGCCCGTGCGCCGTCCAGCAATAGCCCTCGTATTCGTCGAGGCGATAGAACGCGCCGACGTCCTCCGGATACCCGACCGCCTTGAACGTACCCATGTTCTTTCCGCTTGAAAAGACGTACGCGCCGTTCAGCGACGTGTTGATCTTCATGACCGTGCGCACGACGAGCTCATCCGCGTCGAGCTGCAGATCGCGCAGCACCGAGGGCAGCGGCGCGACGAAGTAGCGCCAGATGATCGGCTCGTCCGTGATGGCCGCCGTCTTGCGGATCGGGATCAGCTCGCCCTTGACGACTTCGAATTGCTCTTTCAGCAGCGCTTCGCATTCCTTTCGGGTGCTGCGGCTGTCGAAGAACAGATGGAATGCATAAAAATCCCTGTATTCGGGATAGATGCCGTACCCCGCGAAGCCGCCGCCGAGCCCGTTGGAACGGTCGTGCATCGGCCGCATCGAAGCCACAATGCGCTCACCGCACATGCGATCCCCGCTTTTCGAGATCATGGCTGCGATCGCGCATCCGGACGGGATTCGTATTTCGCCTTCTTTTCTCATAGTTTTGGTTTCCTCCGGCTGTCAAAAAAAGACGCTCATTGCAGAACGGATGGTTCCGTCCCGAAATGAACGCCTTTGCTCATGCATCGTTTATACATCTTTCTATATAATTTGTCAAGAGAAGCGGGCCCAAAGCCCTGTCTTTTTGGATGGATTTTACAAGCAGATTTTTCAAAGAAAACGTAAAAAATCAAATTCGGAGTTGACAAACCGGGAAATCGTATATAAAATAGCGCATATAAGGCAAGGACGTCTTTGAGGAACCCCATCCTCGAAGCGTCCTTTTTCCGTTTTGAATACCAAAAGGCAAAGGCGTCTTTCCGTTGTTTCGGGAAGGCGCCTGCTCTTTTGCAGACAGGAGGATCTATGGAAACCATTTCGGATTATTTCGGCAGTCTGGTGTTTGACGACAGAGTCATGAAGGCAAATCTGTCGTCGTCGGTGTACGCGTCGCTGCGCAAGACGATCGACGAGGGGAAGAAACTGGACCCCAAGGTCGCCGACGCAGTTGCCGCGGCGATGCGCGACTGGGCGATCGCAAAGGGCGCAACGCACTTCACGCACTGGTTCCAGCCGCTGACCGGCATCACCGCCGAAAAGCACGACAGCTTCATTTCCCATGCGCCGGACGGCCGCGTGATCCTGGAGTTTTCCGGCAAGGAACTGATCAAGGGCGAACCGGACGCGTCCTCGTTCCCGAGCGGCGGCCTGCGCGCCACGTTTGAAGCGCGCGGCTATACGGCGTGGGACCCGACTTCGTACGCGTTCATCAAAGGGAAAACGCTGTGTATTCCGACGGCGTTCTGTTCCTACGGCGGCGAGGCGCTCGATAAAAAGACGCCGCTGCTCCGTTCGATGGAAGCGCTGAACCGGCAGGCGCTCAGGATTCTGCGGCTGTTCGGCAACACCGAGGTCAAGCATGTGACAAGCTCGGTCGGGCCGGAGCAGGAATATTTCCTGATCACGGAGGAGATGTACCGCCAGCGTCCCGACCTGCGCTTCTGCGGCCGCACACTGTTCGGCTCGACGCCGCCGAAGGGCCAGGAGATGGACGATCACTATTTCGGCTCCATCACGCCGCGCGTCGCCGCGTACATGGAGGACCTCAATAAGGAGCTTTGGAAGCTCGGCGTGTTTGCCAAGACGGAGCACAACGAGGTCGCGCCGGCGCAGCATGAACTGGCGCCGATCTATACGACGACGAACATTGCGACGGATCACAACCAGCTCACGATGGAAGTGATGCAGCGCGTCGCGAAAAAGCACGGGCTCGTCTGCCTGCTGCACGAAAAGCCGTTCGCGGGCGTGAACGGCAGCGGCAAGCACAACAACTGGTCGATCGCGACGGACGCGGGCCAGAACCTGCTGTCCCCGGGCGAAACGCCGTACCAGGACGCGCAGTTTCTGCTGTTCCTCTGCGCCGTCATCAAGGCGGTGGACGATTATCAGGACCTGCTGCGGATTTCGGTCGCAACGGCCGGCAACGATCATCGTCTCGGCGCGAACGAAGCGCCGCCCGCCGTCGTTTCGATGTTCCTCGGCGACGAGCTGAACGCCGTGCTGGAAGCGATTGAAACGGATACGCCGTATCAGGGCACGCGCAGAACGCAGATGAAGCTCGGCGTGGACGTTTTGCCGCGGTTCAACCGTGATACGACCGATCGCAACCGCACCTCGCCGTTCGCGTTTACCGGCAACAAGTTCGAGTTCCGCATGGTCGGTTCCGCGGACAGCATCGCCTGCTGCAACATCATGCTGAACAGCGCGGTCGCCGAATCGCTGCGCGTCTATGCCGATCAGCTCGAGCAGGCGAAGGACTTCGACGAAACGCTGCACACGATGATCCGCGATACGATCCGGGAACACAAGCGAATCATCTTCAACGGCAACGGCTACGACGACAGCTGGATCAAGGAAGCGACCGAGGTGCGCGGTCTCTGCAATTTCCGCACGACGGCGGACTGCCTGCCGCACCTGATGGACCGCAAGAACGTCGAAATGCTCGCGCGGCACCGCGTCTATTCCGAAACGGAGCTGCGCGCGCGGTATGAAGCGATTCTGGAAAACTACTGCAAGACGATCGCGATTGAAGCCAAGACGATGCTGTCGATGGCGCGCACGCAGATTCTGCCGGCCATCGAAGCGTATACGGCCAGCGTCGCGGAAACCGCCGCCGCCAAGAAGGCGGTCAAAAAGGATTTGCCGTGCCGTTACGAAACCGGAATCGTCGAAAAGCTGTCGCAGCTTTCGGACGAGATCGCCGACCGGATCGACGCGCTTGAACAGGCGGTTCGCAATCTCTCGTCCGCCGCGTCGATCGAGGAGGAATCGATCCTGGTGCGGGACGGCGTCCGTGACGCCATGGCCGCATTGCGTACCCCCTGCGACGAAGCCGAAACGATCGTCTGCAAGCAGTATTGGCCGTTCCCGACCTACGCGGATATCCTGTTCAGCACGAAATAACAACCCCAAAGCCGAAGAAAGGATGGAACAAACACGATGGAAAGCACAGCCTTGACCGCGCACACGATCTTTTTTGACGACATGATCCACGACCATCTTTTGGTGGAAGACCATCCCGCCGCGCTCTATGTGCACACGTTTTTCGAGGACGCTCACGTCGCGATTTCGGAAGACACGCAGAACACGACGACGTGGGACTGAACCGCGTAAAATTTGCACATTGGAATTGACAAACCCCGATCCGAAGAGTAAAATATATTCTTGAAAGGCAAAGGCGTCTTGGATTCTATTCGGAGCGCCTTTGTCTTTCTTCATAAGCCCAACCGGAACAATGCGGCCTCCGAACCGAGAGCCGCATTGTTTCATTTTTGGGGGAAGGCCGAAAAAGGCAGGGAGAACAACCATGGATCGGGTATTGATTCTGGATTTCGGCGGGCAGTACAACCTGCTGATCGCACGGCGGGTGCGCGCCGAGCATCTGTACGCGGAAATCGTGCGCTATGATCGGATCACGGCGGAACAAATCCAACAAGCCGGGTACGGCGCGGTGATTTTCACCGGCGGGCCGAACAGCGTATACGACGAGACAGCGCCGCGGTTCGACCCCGCGATCCTGTCGCTCGGCGTCCCGATTCTCGGCATTTGCTACGGCAATCAATTGCTCGCGTATCTCGCGGGCGGGCGGATCGGCCCGGCCGGTGCGGGCAGCGAGTTCGGCAAGGCCGGGCTTGTCGCGGAGGACAGTCCGCTGTTTACGGGCGTTCCGGCCCGCAGCGTTTGCTGGATGAGCCACAACGATTCGGTGCTGACGCTGCCGCAGGGGTTTCACTCGATCGCGCATACCGAAGCGTGTCCCAACGCCGCGATCGCCGACGATGACCGCCGCCTGTACGGCGTGCAGTTCCACCCGGAAGTGTCGCATACAGCGTTCGGACAGCAGATTCTGCGCAATTTCCTGTTCTCGGTCTGCCGTTTGCAGGCGGACTGGAACATGGAGGACTTCATCGAGCAATCCATAGAGCGATACCGCCGCGAGCTGGCCGGCAAGCGCGTTCTGCTGGCGCTGTCGGGCGGCGTGGATTCCGCCGTTGCCGCGGCGCTGCTGCATAGGGCGATCGGCGACCGACTGATCTGCATCTTTGTCGATCACGGCCTGCTGCGCAAGGACGAAGCGGATGCGATCGAAGCCGCGTTCCGCAGCCGCTTCGGGCTGCAGCTGATCCGCGTCAACGCAGAAGAACGGTTCTTTGCGCGGCTGAACGGTGTGACGGAACCGGAACAGAAGCGGAAAAGCATCGGGGAAGAATTCATTACCGTTTTTGCCGCCGAGGCAAAGAAGCTCGGCACGATCGACATGCTCGCGCAGGGGACGATCTACCCGGACGTGATCGAAAGCGGCGCCGGCGCGTCGGCGGTCATCAAGAGCCATCACAACGTCGGCGGTCTTCCGGCCGTGCTGCCGTTTGCGGGGATCGTCGAGCCGCTTCGGAACCTGTTCAAGGACGAGGTGCGGGAAGTCGGGCTTCGGCTCGGGCTTCCGGCCGGGCTCGTTTACCGGCAGCCGTTCCCGGGCCCGGGGCTCGCGGTGCGCATCCTCGGCGCAATCACGCCCGAAAAGCGCGACCTATTGCAGCAGGCGGACGCCATCCTGCGGGAGGAGATCGACGCCGCGCTGCCGCTTACGGAGCGGCCGAACCAGTATTTTGCGGTGCTGACCGATCAGCGCAGCGTCGGCGTGATGGGCGATGCCCGCACCTATGGGTACACGGTCGCGATCCGCGCCGTTTCCACGGACGATTTCATGACCGCGGCGTGGAGCAGACTGCCGTTCGACGTGCTCGAATCCGTCAGCACGCGCATCACGAACGAGGTCCGGCAGGTTTCCCGCGTCGTTTACGATATCACGTCCAAGCCGCCGGCGACGGTGGAATGGGAGTAACGGGAGTTTTGAGTTTACAGTTTAGAGTTTACAGTTTGGAGGATGACAAAAGTATGTGTGGAATCGTAGGATACGTCGGCGGGCAGAGCGCCGCGCCGATCCTGCTGGATGGGCTGAAAAAGCTCGAATACCGCGGCTATGATTCGGCGGGGATCGCCGCTTTGCACGACGGCACGATCACGCTCCGCAAGGTCACGGGCCGGATCGCGAACCTATGCGCGCTGACCGAGGACGGAAAAACCGTTCCCGGCACGGTGGGCATCGGCCATACGCGCTGGGCGACGCACGGCGCGCCGACCGACCAGAATGCGCATCCGCATACGAGCAACGACGGCCGGTTCGCCGTCGTGCACAACGGCATCATCGAAAACCATCTGCAGCTGCGCGACGAGCTGCAGAAAAAGGGCTATCACTTCGAGAGCGAAACCGATACCGAGGTCATCGTGCATCTGCTGGAGCACTATTACCGGGGCGATCTCAAGACCGCCGTGCTGAAAGTGACGGCGCGGCTGCAGGGCTCCTATGCGCTCGGCATTCTTTGCGCGGACGCGCCGGATCAGCTGCTTGCGGTGCGCGAAGCAAGCCCGCTTCTGATCGGCGTCGGAATCGGCAGCAATTACTTTGCGTCGGACGTGACCGCGCTTGTCGCGCATACGCGGAACATCATTTCGCTCGAGGACGGCGAGCTGGCGATCCTGACGGCGGACGACGTGTCCGTGTTCGACTGCGCCGGACGACCGGTGCAGAAGTCGATTTCGCGCATCACCTGGGACGTGCAGGCGGCGGAAAAGGGCGGCTACGCGCACTTCATGCTGAAGGAAATGATGGAGCAGCCCGCCGCGGTGGAGGCGACGCTTTCGCCGCGCATCCGGAACGACGCGGTCTGTCTCGACGAAATCACGCTCTCCGACGAGACGATCCGCTCGTTCCGCAAGATCGTCATTACCGCCTGCGGCTCGGCGTACTATGCCGGGTGCGCCGGACGGTACGCGATCGAGCATCTGTGCCGCGTTCCGGTGCAGGTGGAACTGGCGAGCGAACTGCGATACAACAACCCGATGATCGACGGCGAAACGCTGCTGATCGTGCTGTCCCAGTCCGGCGAAACGGCCGACACGATCGCCGCGCTCAAGGAGTGCAAACAGCGCGGCGCAAGCGTTCTCGCGGTCGTCAACGTTGTCGGCAGCACGATTGCGCGGCTGGCGGACGACGTGCTGTATACGTGGGCCGGGCCGGAGATCGCCGTGGCGACGACGAAGGGCTATACGACGCAGCTTGCGGTGCTGTATCTGTTCGCGCTGTACGCCGCCCATGTGCGCGGCACGATCGACGAACCGACCTACGCGAAGCTCGTGCGGACGCTGCGGTCGGCGCCGTCCGGGATGCAGCAGGCGCTGGACCTGAACCCGAAGATTCCGAAGCTCGCGAAAAAGTATCACAGGAGCCCGTCGATCTTCTTCATCGGCCGCAATACGGACTATGCCGTCGCGCTCGAAGGCGCGCTGAAGATGAAGGAGATTTCGTACCTGCACGCGGAGGCGTACGCCGCGGGCGAGCTGAAGCACGGAACGATCGCGCTGATCCACGACGGGCAGCCGGTCATCGCACTGTGCTGCAACCCCGCGATCGCCGCCAAAACGATGAGCAACATCATTGAGGTCAAGGCGCGCGGGGCCGAAGTGCTGGCCGTCGCCGTGCGCGGCACGCAGGAGATTGCGTCGGTCGCGGACGATCTGATCTTCATTCCGCGCATGGAACCGCTGTTTGCGGCGATCGTGGAGATCGTGCCGCTGCAGCTATTGGCGTATCACGTCGCGAAAGAAAACGGCTGCGACATCGACAAGCCGAAGAACCTTGCAAAATCCGTAACGGTGGAATGATCGGAGGCAGTATGGCAAAGTATGTGTTTGTAACCGGCGGCGTCGTGTCCGGTCTCGGCAAGGGAATTACCGCCGCATCGCTCGGACGGCTGCTGAAATCGCGCGGGCTCAAGGTCGCCGCGCAGAAGCTCGACCCGTACATCAACGTCGACCCCGGCACGATGAGCCCGTATCAGCACGGCGAAGTGTTCGTCACCGAGGACGGCGCGGAAACGGACCTCGACCTCGGGCACTATGAACGGTTTATCGACGAAAACCTGAACCGGTTTTCCAATCTGACGACCGGAAAGGTCTATTGGAACGTGCTGAACAAGGAGCGCCGCGGCGAATACCTCGGCTCGACGGTGCAGGTGATTCCGCACATCACGAACGAAATCAAGTCGTTCGTGTACGAAGTCGGCAAGCGCACCGACGCGGACGTGGTCATCACGGAGATCGGCGGCACAATCGGCGACATCGAATCGCAGCCGTTTCTGGAAGCCGTGCGGCAGATTTCGCTCGAAGTCGGACGCGAAAACAGCCTGTTCATCCACGTCACGCTCGTGCCGTATCTGCACGGTTCCGACGAGCACAAGTCCAAGCCGACGCAGCATTCCGTCAAGGAACTGCAGGGCATGGGCATTCGCCCCGATCTGATCGTGCTGCGCTGCGACCGACCGCTGGAGCCCGCGATCTTTCAGAAGATCGCGCTGTTCTGCAACGTGAAACCGGACTGCGTGATCGAAAACATCACGCTGCCGACGCTGTACGAAGCGCCGTTGATGCTCGAGCGCTCGCATTTTTCCGAGGTCGTCTGCCGCGAGCTCGGGCTCGTCACGCCCGCGCCCGATCTCAGTGAGTGGGAGCAGATGGTGGCGCGCAGCAAGCAGGCCCGGCGGCAGGTGCGGATCGGGCTGGTCGGCAAGTACGTCGGCCTGCACGACGCGTATCTGTCCGTCGCCGAAGCGCTGCGCCACGCCGGGTTTGCGCAGGACGCGCATGTGGATATCGACTGGATCGATGCGGAAGAACTGACCGAAGCCACGGCCAATGACCGGCTGTCCGCGCTCGACGGGATCATCGTTCCGGGCGGGTTCGGCAGCCGCGGCATCGAGGGCATGATCCTCGCCGCCCGGTATGCGCGGACGCACAACGTGCCGTATTTCGGCATCTGCCTCGGGATGCAGATCGCCGTCATCGAATACGCCCGCAACGTCGCGGGCCTTCGTGACGCCGATTCCGGCGAGTTCGACAGCGCGTGCGCGCACAAGGTCATCGACTTTATGCCGGGGCAGAGCGACGAGGTGGACAAGGGCGGCACGCTGCGGCTCGGCGCGTACCCGTGCCGGATTCTGCCCGGAACCGTCATGGAAGCGTGCTACGGCGCGTCGGAGATTCGGGAGCGCCACCGCCATCGCTACGAATACAACAACGATTACCGCGCGCTGCTCGAGGGGTGCGGTCTTACAAATTGCGGAATGTCGCCGGACGGGAACCTGGTCGAAGCCGTGGAGCTGTCCGATCGGCCGTTCTGGCTCGGCGTGCAGTTCCACCCGGAGTTCAAGAGCCGCCCGAACAAGCCGCATCCGCTGTTCATGGGATTCATCCGCGCGGCGCTGCTGCAGCGGGAACGCGCGTAAGCGGAGGGCGTCGGTATGCGGTTCACGAAAATGCACGGTCTCGGCAACGACTATCTGTATGTGTTCGGGCCGGTACCGCCCGAAATCGAATTGCTTTGCAAAAAACTGTCCGACCGCCATTTCGGCGCGGGCTCGGACGGCATGATCTACATTTCGGAATCCGACTTCGCCGATTTTCGGATGCGGATTTTCAATGCGGACGGCAGCGAGGGCAAAATGTGCGGCAACGGCGTCCGCTGCGTCGGCAAGTATGTGTATGAAAAGGGCTATACGGACAAGCGGCAGCTTACCGTGGAAACGCTGTCCGGCATTAAATCGCTGTCGCTCGAATTGGACGGGAAGCGCGTCCGCGCGGTCACGGTCGAGATGGGAACCGCCGAAGTGGGCAAAAAGAAAACGCTGAAAACGGAGTCCGGCGTGTTCCGCTGCGTCCCGGTCTCGGTCGGGAACCCGCACGCCGTCATCTTCACGGAGGACGCGGAAGCGGTGCCGCTGGCCGAAGTCGGGCCGCGCATCGAGCGTCACAGAGCGTTTCCCGACCGCATCAACGCGGAATTTGTGCAGGTGCTCGGCCCGCAAACGCTGCGGATGCGCGTCTGGGAGCGCGGCAGCGGGATCACGATGGCCTGCGGAACCGGCGCCTGCGCGAGCGCGGCGGCTGCGGTCGCCGTGGGGCTTTGCCGTGCGGGAGCGCCGATTACGGTGCGGCTGGACGGGGGAGACCTTTGCATCACCGTCTCGGAGGACGGCAAAGTCCGCATGACCGGCCCTGCCGAATTTGTTTACGAAGGAGAGACGATCGAATGATTCCGAACAAAGCGTATGCCGAACTGAAGGATTCGTACCTGTTCGCAGGCATCGCGGCCAAGGTCGCCGCCTACCGCGAAGCGCATCCGGAGCAGAAACTGTACCGCATGGGAATCGGCGACGTGACGCTGCCGCTTTGCGACGCGGTCATTGCGGCGCTGCACAAGGCCGTGGACGAGCAGGCGCACGCGGAAACCTTTCAGGGCTATCAGCCGGAATGCGGCGCGCCGTTCCTTCGGAAGGCGATCGCCGGCCATTACGCCTCGCGCGGCGTATCGTTGGAACCGGAAGAAGTGTTTGTGTCGAGCGGCGCGAGCGACGAGCTCGGCGATCTGCTCGATCTGTTCGACCGGTCGAATACGGCGATGATCATGGAACCGGCCTATCCCGCCTACATCGACGCGAGCGTGATGGCGGGGCGCGCCGTCGTCCGGCTCTCGGCGGACGAGTCGAACGGCTTTCTGCCGATGCCGCCAAAGGGCGAAAAGACCGATCTGATCTATCTTTGCTCGCCGAACAACCCGACCGGCGCGGCCTATACGCGCGCGCAGCTGCAGCAGTGGGTCAACTATGCCAACGACTGCGGCGCGGTGATCCTGTTCGACGCGGCGTACGAAGCATATATTGCGGACGCGGACATCCCGCACAGCATTTTCGAACTGTCCGGCGCAAAGACCTGCGCAATCGAGATTTGCTCCCTGTCGAAAACGGCCGGGTTCACCGGCACGCGGCTCGGCTACACCGTCGTCCCGAAAGCGCTCGTGCGGGAGGGGATGTCGCTGAACGCCATGTGGGTGCGCAACCGCACGACCAAGACGAACGGCGTCTCCTACATCCTGCAGCGCGGCGGCGCGGCGGCGTTTACGCCGGAGGGGCAGGCGCAGATCGCGGCGCAGATTCGGTTCTACAAGGGCAACGCCAAGCTGCTGACCGACGCGCTGGATCGCGCCGGCGTCTGGTATACCGGCGGCAGGAACGGCCCGTATCTCTGGATGAAGTGCCCGAGCGGCATGGACAGCTGGACGTTCTTCGACGAGCTGCTGCACCGCGTGCAGGTGGTCGGAACCCCCGGCGTCGGCTTCGGCCCCTGCGGTGAAGGCTATTTCCGCTTCTCCACCTTCGGCAGCCGCGAAGACACCGCTGTCGCCGCCGAGCGCCTCGAACAACTGCTCCGATGAAAAAACTATGGGGCTGTTCCGCTGAACAGCCCCATGCGTGAATCTTTCATTGCCCCTTCGGGGCTTCTTTTTTTGGTTCTTCAACGTTTTATGTGGAATCAACAACACAAGGGGACGGTTCTTCTGTGTTCAACACAAGGGGACGGTTCTTCTGTGTTGACAGGACGATGAAAAACGAGTAGAATCAAGGCATGAAGGGGGTGCTTTCATGCCGAGAACAGCAAGAAAGAAGAGCAAAACGGGCGTCTACCACGTTACGCTGCGAGGAATTAACCGACAGCAGATTTTTATCGACGCCGAAGATGCAGAACGGTTTTTGCAGGCAGTATCGGACAGTCGTGCAATCAGCGAATTTACATTGTACGCATATTGTCTGATGGGGAATCACGTGCATCTCGTATTGAAGGAAGGAAATGAGCCGCTTGAACAGATCATAAAGCGGATCGGAGTACGCTTCGTTTACTGGTACAACTGGAAGTATAAACGCTGCGGGCACCTGTTTCAAGACCGATACGGAAGCGAGCCGGTGGAAGATGACGCATATTTGATTGCTGTAGTGCGATACGTGCATCGGAATCCGGTAAAGGCGGGAATCTGCAAGCGATGCGAAGAGTATCCGTACAGTAGCATACAGGAGTATTTAGACCTTCGAAAAGCGCCGTATGCACAGACGGAAGACATCAAGGCAATGATGGAAGGCGAGGATCTTGAGACGTTTTTCAATACACCGACGGAATTTGAGTGCCTTGAAATAGCGGAGTCTGGCAGAAAGACGGATGAAGAAGCGCGGGAGATCATGAAGGGCATTTGCAAGTGCGATCAGCCGAGTGCGTTTCAGAAGCTTCCGTATGAGAAGCAAGTGAGAGCGATCGAACGGATGCGCGAGAAACTGTCAATCAGACAAATCGCGCGGATTACGGGAGTTTCGACGGAGATCGTGCGAAAGTACAAAGCACGGTAACACACAGCGGGGACGGTTCTTGCTGTGTGAACGCTGCCATGCGTGTGAGAGAACAGAACACAGAAGAACCGTCCCCCTGTGTTCCCGGATCATACCATGGCAGAGTTCACTATTTTTCCTGCGTATCGCAGAAGACATTTTGCTTTTGCCGCCGCAAACGTAATACTGGAAAAGCATCCCGGACAGTGGGAGATCAAGTATAATGAAAAGAATGTTGCTGCAAAACAGCTTTGGAACAAGGTAGCAGCACCATACTCGCCGGAAGTCTTTCATCTGAATGCCGAAGAAACCGTTTTGTTGTTTATAAAAGAAACGTAGTAAATAGCAGGAAAATGGAACCCCCGAAAACGCACTGTTTTCGGGGGTTTGGCGTCCCTGGCGCGACTTGAACGCGCGACCTTTCGCTTAGGAGTTGCATTCCAACAATCTGTTCATTCTGCCCTAAATCACTGAAAAGTGCCTATTTTAGGGCGTTTTTTGTAATTCCGCACGACCCCGTTTTAGTCCATATAGTCCACAAAAAGCCCATTTCGTCCACAGGAAAGTTAGTCAAAAGTTAGTCAAAAAGTTAGTCAAAATAAAATAGCAATTTCACGGATAAGGATTTTCAATTGAGAAATATTATGCGCATGATTGCTAGTTTTATGTCAAACAGGGTAATAACGATAGAGAGATTGCGATTATTAGTGAAGAAAAATTGCTTTGAAATAATATATTATTTTTACAATGGATTTTTTTGCATATTGTGGTTTCTTTATATATAGAACTCCTTGAAAGGAAAAACAGTATGGAATCATCTAAGAATGTTTTCGTCTTCTTTATACAATAAAATGACGAAACAATCCTTCGTTTGAACACTTTCTAGCAGGTGTCAGAATTAGGAAACAAACGCTTTTGCATTGTTTTCGAAATATAGAAGTATTGAGAGCGATTAAGAATCGGGGTGGGGCAAAACATGATGATAAGAAGTTTTTTACCAGTTGGGCAAGGTGCTTGTTATATTGAGAAATTTAACTTGAAGGATGATGAAAGACAAAATATTACTGTATTGTATGACTGTGGTTCGTCGACATCAGTAGATACACTTATAGCTTGTTTGAAAGAAAATATAAAGGAACATTCGAACATACACGCTGTATTTATATCTCATTTTGACGAGGACCATATTAATGGTCTCCCATATATACTTGAGCACTATAGGGTTAAAAACCTCTTTATTCCTTTGGTCACAGAAGAGGAATTGAGTTATCTGCAATTAGTTTGTTTGACTGGTCTTTCATTTTCTTCAAATAAAAGATTCTTCTCTTCATTTTTCAAGAGTTTTCACAGCTTACATGGGCTCATTCCATGGGACACTACCATATACTATGTGCAAATATATCAAAGCGATAGCTTTAAGAACGATCAGGAGAATTATAAAAGTAATAGAATTGTTCCGTCTGGTGAAGATGTTACTTATCGACTTTTACCAAACGATAACAATGAAATTGTTTATGAATGGCATTATGTTCCTTATAATTTTCAGCAGGAAACGAGATATGATGAGTTGCTAATTGAACTGGAAAAAGTTTTTAAAAAGCGAATGACTCTAAATGAAATCTTAAGACTTGTTGAAAACGAGCCTAATAACATTGAAAAGATAAAAAATGCTTTTAAAAAGATACCGGGAAGTCTAAATACCAACTCTATGGTATTGTTTTCGGGACCAAAAAACAATATGGTCCAAGTTAAATACGATGTTTTTCGGTCGACAAGATTCAAATGCTGTGCAAATGAATGCTGTTTTGATCATATAGCAAAGCCGGGGTGTTTATACATGGGAGATTATGATGCGAACGGAAAGAGAAAATGGGACGGTTTAGTAAGGGCACTTTCAGAGTATTGGGAATCGATAGGATGCATTCAAGTGCCACATCATGGATCAAAGTATAATTACAACGAAGAACTCACAAATGATCAATCAAGATACTATGTTGTTTCTGTTGGAGTTTATAATAGATATAGGCATCCTCATGACTATGTGATAAAAGACATGCTATTTAAGGGTTGTCTATTTTACATTGTTACCGAGAGAAAAGAAAGTGAAGCATCCTTTATTGTTAGATAAAGTGGATTACTGTGAAATCTTCTTTACGGCAGTGACGATATGGCCATTCGGCGCTAAGATGGCACAAGCTATTATTGACTGGTATATCATCGAATAAAAAGGCTCAAACTGAACAGCATGGTAAATGAATTAACTGGAAAGAAAACCGGTAAAAGGAGATGAGAAATTTGATGGCATATTCTAGCAATAGCCCTCTGCAGTTTGGCTGCATCTTTGACATACTGCAAGTTCTAATAGAGTAAAGCAGAACAGCCGATATAAACGAACGTTGATTATGAAAATATGTTCAATGACAGAGGAATCCAAGATGGTAAATTTATCGTCTATAAATATCATGTAAGGTAAAAGCTTTGCTTGTAAGAGCATTGCGATTCTAACAGGGCTCTAAGGCTAAATAATTGGCATTTCCTGGTATGTGTACCACCTATTGTCTTACATATACCGATTATTTTAAAATTTCGGCATCTGTTTTGAAAAATAGATGTTGAAATCTTAAGAACACTTGATATAATAATATCGAATGAGTCTATCGTTTGTAATAGGAGGTCTTGAGAATGCTGGGTAGGGATCAAAGCCGCCTGATCAAAAAGCAGATGCCTTTTCTTTGAGACGTGTAGCTTATATCGTTTAGATTTTCTTGTCTAGGATAGCTACGGCATTGTTTATGCGCTAGTTCAGATTTTTGAGGTCCCCCTCAGAGTTATGAGCAAAGTTGTTCATAAACAGCATATCATATTATTATGAAAGGAAAGGAGCAGCTAAAACTGATCAAAGCGGTCAGCTTGGTGTTCGGGAACTATTGAATGGCTGATAAAGAGAAAAATAATTCAATGCTGACTGATGAAGGCAGCATTGTTGTCGTACCAAAAAATAAACAAGCGATATTGGAATACATTTCTTCACTGGTAAATGGTTTTGATCAACAAGAACAGACGGATTCTGCCTTGGCTCAGCGGTTTTATCAGTTCTATACTAGAACTGTTGATTTATTCAACAAGTATTCAAAAGACCCGTATTCTATTGGAGCCCCGTGGGGAGAAGAAGTATTCTTAAGTGCTTTCGGATACTTCGACGATCATGCCACATACAACAACTCGAATGACGTTCTGGAGAATGACAACACAGCTTGTTTGCAATATGATGTTGATTCAGGGGAAACATATCTTCGAGTGAATGGCACGACAAGCATTAATATTCTGCTTAATAACCATAAGATGGAGTTGATGTCTCGCAAGCTTAACGAGATTGCAGAGAACCCGGATAAGGAGTCTTACCTATTACGAAAGTTGATTGCGGCAAGATCTTTAACTCTACGCAAGGTCATAAATGATTTTGCTCAGTTTACATATGCTGGTGAAAGATATGTTGCGACAAGAAGCGCGTTGAAGGACGACTTAAAGACATATGATGGCAATTACATAAATGCCATTCCTTTTCAGCATGCACAATCTTTAAGCCGAATTGACAGCGCAAGACTAATTGAAAAGATATGGCATCAAATCGCTTATAAAAAGAAATATAAGAATGCATACTGCCGCGCAAGCAATGAAAACGTAATATTGATCGCGGCATTTGGTTCTTTTTCGGATGATGGCAAACTAAACATTGAGGCATTGGCAAAAGATGGATTCTTTCGGGAGAATAAAGATGATCCGCAATCTGAACAGTACGATGTTAAAGTTGTTCACTTCAAATTAAAGAGTTTGAATGCTGCGTCGATTGATTTTGTTGAGGATGACGAGAGTATTCCTTTTGATAAAAGAATCACAGGCAATCTGCATGATGTAAACTTTTTAAAGAGGGTAACTGATAAGTACGATATCACATGTTTGCTTGATATGGGCTGCTTTTATAGCGACACATGCCGTGGCATTGATTTTTCAAAAGGTTCACCCTATGAGGATGTTTTGGAATGCATTAGAATCATTAATGTTCAAAAGGATAGGAACGGGAGTGATGGAGTAGATATTTTATCTTATGAGAATCTATATAAGTCATATTTGAAATGGATAGAATTTACATTTTATGGAGAAAATCATCAATATGAATTTGATCCTCGTCTCTTTGCAACGCTTGTCAAACTTAAGCAATTGGTTGTTCCGGGACGGTCTGTTTTCACATATCTCTCAAGGAGTAGAGGAGAGGCATTGAAAAAGAAGTTTCAGTACAACAACCTTTGCCGAACGGAATACTACCAGGGTATAGCACTGACGGTTTATGATTGGAGGAGAACAGAGAAGAATGAGTTCAATTTGCAAAGTGAACTATTCTCAAATGTATGCAATGCTGAATATAAGAACAAACTATCCTTTCGATTTTGGAAAATGCTGAAATCGATTGATGATTATTTCTATACAAATGGTTTTTTAGAGTTATATCATCATCACAATTCACAGGGATTGGATGAAAATGAAATTGCCGATTTAGATTTTATCAAGTTCTGCTGTGAAACGGTTGTAGAATTTGACTATTCGTATTTGAATAGCAAACATACTGTTTTCTATTCAATTATTTCTAAATATGATAAAGAAAATAGTTCTGTCTATTTGGATATCGCAAATAGAATCATTCGTTCTGTTCTGAAGATCGTTTTTGATCGGAATTGCTATGATAAATGTTCGACGTGGTTTTGCAAAAACATTTTAGCAAACGCTATTATTGCCGACGCTGAAACCATTGAGCACTTAATGTTTTCTTACATGATTCTCGCGCAGAAATTGCAGAGCGACTTTGTCTGCAAAGATGTTATTTGCGATCAGAAGCGGTATAGTCAAATCAAAAGTGTTTTTGAACGAGAGGAAACAGATCCGCTTCTTATAGCAAGACGTCATAGTATAAACCATGTATTTATGGATGCGATCAGCAGCATTAATTCAAAACCATATAGATTCTTCAGCGATGCCAGAAACGAATTGTATTATTCAGTTGAAGGATATATCGGGAACATCGAACCGAGTATGATCCTTAAGAAGTTTGGTACTATTTGTGAAAGAATTGGGTTCAACGACTGCACAATTGCGGTTTGTTGCAAATAACACATCTTGTAGGGAGGTTGGACATGACTGTATTTCATGTTGTGCGTTCCGTAAAAGGAGGCAGCGGGAAGACAACTTTTGCTTTACACCAATTAGTGAAGCTGATTGCAGATGATAAAGAACACACAAATAAGATACTGTATATTGACGCAGATGTTCACGCTTCGGAAACTAGAACTATGCTTTTAAATTATGCGACGGGAAACACAAGTGTTAATGCTTCAGAGACATGTTGCTTTGAGTTTTACCCGGCACAGCTTTCGAGTAATATTTATGATGCTATTGAGCAGCGAAGTCAACACCTTAATCACACGTTGAATTCGTTTATGCACCCATATAAGGGCTATTATTCGAAGGTTAGCGAATTAGCGATTCCTGCTAAACTTAAGCAAATAACAATATCTAGAAGTCAAAGCAATACCGCAGATGCGAACAGTTTGGATGAAAACGAAAAAAGTGCACAACCTTCCCCTAATAGTCATTATTACTATTTAGGCAAGGCGTATTTTATTTTCTCTGATCCATCTCCGTCTGGTCGAAGTGTTTTTGGTAACTTATATCAAAGTTTTGGGAAATCAGCTGTCGGTGTAGGCGCATATATAGCAAAAATAAAAACGTTGCTTGGCTATATCTTAAACGATAAATACACAGATATCGTATTCGATATGCCGCCGGGAACAGATGCTTTTTCCGAGCATCTTATTGATTGCTTACTCGGATTTGTAAACAAACATAAGCAGGACTGTAAAATCAACATCTATTACGTTTCCACCGCAGATAATGCTCATGTCAGAACAGCAACGGAAGCGGCAATAGAACATATCCACACTATGAGGCTGACATCAGCAGAAAATGTTTATTATGTACACAATGTTGGTCCGTATTCGAATACTAGATTTAGTCTTAAAGATGAGATGATTAAAAAGATTAAAGGCGCTTTTGAGAATATGAGCGATGTATATGGAAAGGCGCTTTCTAATATTTCGTTTGAATTGTCACGATTGTCTTATTGTCAATTGGGTAATGATGAACAGTATCACGCCGCCGCAAGCAATGGTTCTGTTATATTAATAGCAAATGGTTTGATAGAGACTTTTGACAGATAAGATAGAGAACGCTCTTTTATAGGCTTATATACGGATTAAAACTAAAAATGCATCCTCAAGTGAGGGGATGCTTATTAGGAGGTTGGACAATCATACTATGAAATGGAATAAAACGGAATGTTTAGAGTTTCTCAGACGATTTGATGCATTTGAGCATAAGTATTTATTTGCGTATAACAAAGAATTAGCAAGAAAAAAAGTAAGTACTCAGATTGCTATGGAGCATAATGATCTGTGGAACGACATCCTTGATGCCCAATTTCATAGTCGTGCAAACCATAATCTGTCATATAGAGATGAAGCTTCTGCGGCATTGGGAATTGCACAAGTCTATAAAGACGCTGGGCGATATACCAATGAGTACATAGAGATGCTAAATCTTGTTCGCGATCGCTTTATATATGATTATACTGGGATTAGTGGCTTATGCGACTTTTTTTCGCCTGCATATTTTGAATATGAATGGGGTATGCATCTTGAAATTGATTATAATAAACATGACAGTAGATATTATCGGGATCATTATGTTCATCAGATTAGGAATCTATTTGAAATGTTCACTTTGCTTGATGAGTTTGGATACTATGATAAATGCTGGAATGCCTATTCTAACCCTGAAAGCAGGGTAGGAACATATATTTTTGAAGCCATCGAGAAGGAGTTGCTTTCGCTGACAGATACTGATCGTAGATACTACCGTAGTATTCTTGAATTAAATGGCTATACACAGACAGGGAGCTGCTGTGAGACAACAGAAGAATACCATGCAGCCATGCGAAAACTGATGTTTCACTATATTGTTTATTCTGCAACTATCATTGCGGCTCTTGTGCATGATATAGGTTATCCTATCAGCTATATTCGAAGAATCAGCACTGGTATTGGTAAAAATCTTCCAATCTGTCAGCTTCTTACCAGCGTAAGTAATGATTATGCTGCTATTGAACAGACGCTTCAGACAAGTCTTCTGTTCAATGTTGCTCTATCTGATAGAATTAAGAATAGAATGGAAGATACTGAAGAGCATGGTGCTCAATCGGCGGTAGTACTTTTGATGTATTTTTATCAACATGGACAAAATCTCTCTATTTTACAGCACTGTGCAATCGAAGTTGCTGCATTGATAATCTACAACCATACCAACAAATTTGCCATTATCAACAAGAAAAAAGTACCAGATCTCATTAGAAGTGATATATACAAAGAACCTTTGTCACACATTTTTAGAATGTGTGATGATCTTCAAGAGTGGGATCGCGTATATTTCGAAGTAACGGATCAAAACAATATTAAAGTTTGTCCGGAATGCGGAACACCTATTACAAGGTTGTTTATTAGCGATAGAGTGGATCCTTGTGAAAGGAAGTATTTCTGTTGCTGTCGCAATGCTGATGATGGTATATATGACACGAGTTGGTTTGTCAGCAGAAGAATCATCAATGTTATCGCATGCGATGAATTGACTGTTGATACAATAGAAGATAGGGACGATAAAGACAATTCTATCGGAACAAGATTTGTGCTCAACTATGATAGCGGAGCATTACTGAACATTATGATGTTTAGTAGTTCTTTTGCTAAGGTCAGAGCCGAGTGTATCAATCAGCTAAAGATACTTCATTCATATCAAGGCATGACTGATTCGGTTCTATTTGACGCATTTGTATCCGGCAATCCTTTTACCGTTAAGATTCGTATACTGGAGGAGTATGGAATTGATAGATTTGTTAAACTTATTAGCAATCCTGATAATATGAAAGAAACCTTATCGATTGCGACAAAGCAAAATATTGTCGAAGAATGGCGTAAAAATATATCGTTTTATTTAGTACTTAGGAAAACGGGTAAAGAATTCTGCGAGAAATGCAAACGAGTTATTGACAAGCTACCCAATATACGTAGTATTGGTTATTTATGGCTCGCATTTATAACAGAGTTTGGTAAAGATTATGAAGACATACTTATAATTCATGATGACAATAAAAAGCCTTCCAAGAAATCCTCCGCAGGTCATAACAATAGCGATACTTCGATTGAAGAAGGCGACAAATGCATAATTTATAAAGACGATATAGATTCTTTCAAGAAATTTGCATCCGCAAGTTATAACAATACCAATACGTCAGTTGTGGAGATTTATGAAGGCTTTTACAAAGTGATGCAAAAGTGTCTTACTGCTATTGCGAAGAAATATCTTCACGACTCAATTAATGGACCGGTATTGACTCAAATTGATAAAACAGAGTATGTCTTCGCAAAAACTCTTGAAAAAGAGACTGTGCAGAACCTTGCTGTAGACTATATGCTTCAGCAGGTACATTTACTAGGTTATTCAGTAATAAAAGAGCACGTTGAAACAATTAATGATATAAATATCAATAAAAAGAATACAGTTACAGACATACGGCTTTTGAATTTATATAGAATCTTTTATGAAAACCTTTATTGTATGTCTGATAAACTTCGTATTTGCGTCGACAAGTATATCTCTCGTTCGGATTATGAAGATGTTAAACGTAACATTCTTTTAAAACAGAACGTTAATGATCGGATTGACTTTTTCATTGATTATGCTCTTTTTATCAAGTTGTGGGACACAGCAAAAAAGAGACGCAGTTATTATTTTACTGCCCAAAATGTGAAAAGAAGAAAAGGCAAGCTGACGCGCACCATTGACAATGTGGATGACACCTTATCAATCAGATACCTAGGAGACCTTGAAAAGGAGGATACTATTTTGGAATGTATCACCGAAGAATCAGAGTTTGAAGGCAAATATGAGTTTTATATTCATAAGCAGCATGACAGGAGATGGAGTAATGAAGGCAGCTTTATACTTTCAATTGATGAAAAGAATAGCAAGGGGCATTTAGACTCGAATGACTGCCCGAAGATTAGGAATCTTTTAGAACCTTTAAGAGCCCATCACGGCTTTGAATGGAATGCTTGATTAATACTCTTAAAAGTAGATGCTTTATCATTCATAATAGACTCTGCATTTGTTAAGGCAATGTGCAGAGTCTATCTTATAAACAGTTAATCATTCTTAATACGGACTTTATCCCGGTTGGTGCTATTGATAGATTATTAAATCTGGAACTTGATATCGAATCTCTTTTGACATTGAAGCATTTGAATTGGCAAATTTAATTAGAGACATTTTTAGTGAAATTATTGGTGACATTCTGCTAAAAGCATGATATAATGTCATCAAAAATACGAAAGGAGCACAAACAAGTGAATCTTGGCATAGAGTCTGAAACCCTGGAGTTTAAGAAAACAACCGGTGAAATTGAAAAAGCAATGGATAATATCGCCAGCATGCTGAATAAGCATGGACACGGCACACTATACTTTGGAGTTTCCCCAAACGGAGATGTAACAGGGCAGCAGATTAGCGCGTCATCTCTCGATGACGTTGCAAGGAAGATCAAAGAGACTATCAAGCCCATGATATATCCGGAAGTCAAAAAAGAAACCTTTGACGGCAAAGATGTTATCAGAGTTGATTTTTCGGGCCAGGAGAAACCCTACTCTTCTTTCGGCAGGTACTATAAAAGAGTATTTGATCGTACAGAAGAAATGACCCCGGATGAATTGAAAAGAATGATGGCCGAAACCGACAGCTCTTCATATTGGGAGAATCATCAGACCAACTTCGGCATGGAAGCTGTTGATGAAAAAGCTCTTGAAACATTTTACAAAAAAGCGGTCTCCTGCGGAAGATTAGAAAGAATGGCAGAGTATGATGGTGAAACTCTACTGACGGGCCTTGGCCTATTTGAAAATGGTAAGCTGAATAATGCAGGGTATTATCTGTTTTCAAACAGGAAACCTGTCACATTAAAACTAGCAGTTTATGTTACAGATGAGAGAATCAATTTTTCGGATATTGATAGAATTGATGACAACATCTTTAATCTGATAGGAAAAGGGTTTTCGTATATAAAAGAGCATATAGACTGGAGGGTGGAAAAAGGGGAAGGTACTTCACGTATAGAGATTCCAGAAATACCTGTCGATGCAATCAGAGAAATTGTGGTGAATTCCTTTGCACACGCAGATTTCAGGGGTATAACGGAAAACGAAATCGATATAACACCAACCCGGATTGAGGTTTATAATCCGGGTGAGTTTCCTTCCGGCTTGTCACCAGAAATGTTTGCAAGACAAAAAATCAGATCCATGCCCAGAAACCGAGTCATTCTGAATGCTCTATATAAAAGCAAGGACGTGGAGATGTTTGGAAGTGGATTTAGAAAAGTGTTCTATTTCTGCGACAAGTATCACGTCAAGGTTGGATCTTCGTCAGAAAACGGAGGGTTTTCGTTTGTGTTTTATAGGGACAAGAGCATGAAAGATGTCACCCAAAATGTCACCGAAACTGTCGCAAAAAAAGATGATGAGGTTAAATTTGCAACAGCAACAAAAGTATATATGCTCTTGAAAGAGGATCCCACGCAAACAAGAGAAAACTTGGCTATAAAGGTAGGGAAAACAGCAAGAACCATACAAAGAGCACTTGACAAATTATCTGGTGAAGGAAAAATTAAACGAATTGGCTCAAGCAGAGCAGGATATTGGGAAGTGTTCTAAGGAATGCTTGCTGAATTTGGAATGAGGAGGGCTCTATGAAACTAAAAAGCAATTTGTCGATTTCTACAAGGTAACTATTCTATAGATGAACTCATTAATATGCTAAATGATTGAGTAAGGCGAACGCCGACTGTAGCGTTCGCCTTTTATCGCTAAATGCTGTATGTTTTTTCAGCTGTATGTGTTATACCATCCACTGTAAAGCTCAATCGAAGATGATATGTACCATCAAGATAATACTTTTATTTAGGCTGATTAAGAGATTTGAAGATGTTGTATAAATAGAAGAAATGGAATTGTACGATGCGTCATATAAGGTAAGCCGAGCATATACTGATGCCTGAGTTGGATGAGTCTGTGAAATAAAGTCTGTAAATAAGTGCAAAAGAAGACCTTCTGTGATAAGATAAAAACTATCATAGGAGGCCTTAGAGAATGGCAAACAAAAAGAAAGAGTATTACAAGCCGGGACCCATGACAGAAGGGAAACGGAACATCATTCAAGGGCTGCTGCAGGAGTATAATATCGAATCTGCAGCAGATATCCAGGAAGCGCTGAAAGATTTGCTCGGCGGAACGATCAAAGAGATGATGGAAACCGAGATGGAAGAGCATCTGGGATATGAAAAGTCGGCACGGTCGGATAGCGAGGATGCCCGTAACGGGTATAAGAGCAAGCGAATCACAACCAGCTACGGTGGAATGGAGATCGAAGTGCCGCAGGATCGAAAATCCACATTCGAACCGAAGGTTGTGAAGAAACGGCAGAAGGATATTACAGAGATCGATCAGAAGATCATATCGATGTATGCCAAAGGCATGACGACAAGACAGATTTCGGATACGCTCATGGATATCTATGGTTTTGAAGCATCTGAGGGCTTCATTTCGGATGTTACAGATAAACTGCTGCCGCAGATCGAGGAATGGCAGAAGCGGCCATTGCAGGACGTCTATCCGGTCGTGTTCATCGACGCGATCCACTATTCCGTAAGAGACAGCAACGTGATTCGGAAGATGGCAGCATATGTGATCCTGGGAATCAACTGCGAGGGCAGAAAGGAAGTCCTGTCTATTCAGATCGGGGATAATGAAAGCTCCAAATACTGGCTGTCTGTACTGAACGAATTGAAGAATCGCGGCGTAAAGGATATCTTGATTCTCTGTGCCGATGGACTGACCGGGATCAAGGAAGCGATTGCAGCGGCATATCCGAACACAGAATACCAACGCTGCTTGGTACATCAGGTGAGGAATACGCTGAAGTATGTTGCGGACAAGGACAGAAAGGCGTTTGCCAAAGACCTGAAAACGATCTACCATGCACCATCCGAATCGGAAGGACGAAAAGCGTTGGATGAAGTCACGGCAACTTGGGAGGAAAAATATCCCCGCGCCATGAAGCGTTGGTATGACAATTGGGATGCGATCAGCCCGATCTTCAAGTTTTCCGGTGATGTG